>CAZQIP010000161.1:0-6586 GCA_964593655.1 uncultured bacterium
AAAATGGTTGCAGTGCGTATGTCCCCGATCTTCCCGGGTGTATCGCGGCGGGTGAAACAATAGCAGAAGTGCGAAAATTGATCGCTGAAGCTATTGAATTTCACATTGAAGGACTACAGGAAGATGGGGAGGTTGTTCCGCCGTCGTCGCCAGATTTACCAGTTCAAATCCATCCCGGCATGTTGGCGGAACTTGGAAATCCGATGTCGGAGATTGAGTAACCTGTTTCTCTGGGCTCCGTCACCGCTTGCGCCTGAATTACGTAAGCCAGCTCCCCTGTTTCTTTTTCAACTCCGATTCCTATCTATAACCCAACTTGCTACCTATGTGATTTTAGACACACGAACATCGTTTTTCAGCGAAAAGCGGTTATTTTTGCGAAAAACTTGGCGTGTTTCCTACCATTTTCAGCACGAAGAGGTACAGGCTAACGGTTTCCTATGCTACAAGGCGGCAACTTAGGTTATCTATATTTCCTTACAAACACTACGTCCAATCCATGATCACGCCTAAGTATTCATCCTTCCGATCTGTCAATCCATCGTAAGCGGATTGTGCGTCCTCCGGGTCAATGACGTGTGTCAGTAATTCTTCTACCTTGAACTTGCCTTCACAAATCAGTGAATACACCAAGCGTGAGTTGCGTTCAAGCGAGTGCTTCGATTCGCCAGAATGCATCGTCGGGTAGACCCACTCATGCGCACTTTTAAGGGTAATCGCACCGAGACCGATGCTGTGGCTGTAGTTCAGGATCGCCGTTGCATCGGTGACGTATTCGCCACGCGGTGAACCGAGTAAGATAACTTCACCCTTTCTGCCAGTCAATTGGTACGCCGTTTCGACGAGCCGTGGATTTCCAATGGCTTCGACGGTGACTGCCGCTTTTTCGCCGTTTGTCAACGCGATGACGCGTTCCAGCACATCCTCTTCGTCCGGATTAATCAGGTGTTGGATACCGCACTGTCGGGCGATTTCAAGCCGACGCGGCACGCGTTCAATGCTGATAACCTTCATGCCCGCCAAATTGAAAAGTTGTGATGCGGAGTTGCCTACCAGCCCCAAACCGATAATCGCGACGGTGTCCCCAAATTCAGCAGATGATACGCGCAGAGATGTCATCGCAACGGTTGCCATTCGGACAAACGGGACCAGTTTCTCGTCTATATCTAAAGGGGGTTTGAACGCCAAAAGCACCGCCTCTGTTTTAGTGATAGAGGCGTGCGGGCCATAACAGAAGGCGAGATCCCCTGCGACACATTTCGTTACGTTTTCACCGACTTTAAGCACTTCACCGATCGCCGTATAACCGGAGCCGTGTGGAAATCGCGTACCGCTTTCAAGTCCGGTATACCCCGCGCCCTCGGTCCCCGGACTAATCAAGCTATAGTGCGTTTTCAGTAAGATTTGGTTAGGTGCGAGTGTTTCATCGAGTTCAAAATCTTCCAGCGTTGCCGAGCGTTTCGCTGGCATTATAATCTGTTTGCCTTTCATGCCGTAATGCTCCTTGTTGAATTTTCTCTATTATGGTATCATACTTACAAGATTTTTTATATTTTTAATTATTCCTTGCGGTTCGGTAAAGTGGGCCGTATGCTTTGACGTTTTTCGGCGTAGAGCCAGCCCGGCACGTTGTTTGGGCTTACGTTTCCTTTATAACTTTCGGACGCAGAACTGCATCTGTTAAGAAGGAGAGATTTCCTTATGAGACTCACGCAAGAACAGTGCGAAACCTATCGGTCACAAGGCGTGCTGATAGTTAAAAATGCGCTGACGGATGAAGATACCCAACCGGTAATTGACGAGATTTCGGATTGGATTTCGGAACGCGCCCTCGCCTTAAAACAGGAGGGTAAAATCGAAGACCTATATGAAGATGAACCCTTCGACAAGCGTTTCGGACTGTTGCTCGCGCAATCTGGCGAGATGGCAGGCGGATTGGATATTATGCACTACCGCGGTGAAGCCATCTTTGAATTTATGCGGAACGATAATCTTTTGGATGTTATCGAAGGTATCGTTGGGCCCGAGATTACCTGCAATCCGATCCAGCATCTGCGTGCGAAACCGCCGGTCGTAGATGGCAATGCGAGTTGGGCAGGGGGTGTGCCGTGGCATCAGGATGCTGGGGTTATGATGCCAGAAGCGGAAGGCTCCGAGATCGTCACGTGTTGGCTGCCGTTAGGTGATAGTACAATAGAGATGGGATGCCTACAGGCATTGCCCGGTATTACTGAAGATAAAGGGTATCTGGTTCATCAGAAAGAGGGTGGAACAATGATCAAACCGGAGTTGATGCCGGAGGTTGAACCCCTCATGCTGGAATGCTACCGAGGCGACCTCATTTTATTGAGCCGTTTTACGCCGCATCGTTCGGAACCGAACACGTCCGACCGGTGCCGCTGGTCGTTGGATTTGCGCTATCAGACCACGGGACATCACACAGGACGGACGGCGCATCCAGATTTCATTGTACGCAGCCGAAAAAACCCTGAAACAGTCTTGGCTGAACACCAAGAATGGTGTGATCTGTGGGTAGATGCTTTTGAGAATCCACGTGGTTTCGCGGGACACAGGTCGGTGTGAATTAGTTATCAGTTATCAGTTGTCAGTTACCAGTTAAGAGGTTTTATCTTGTAAATCCCGAAAATCCTGATTCTGACAATCAAAGATGCACAGCCTAACAGGCTATGCTACAAGCCCATTCAGACGCACAGCCTAATAGGCTATGCTACAAGCATATTCAAAGGAATCGTAACGATGCAAGCCATTATTCTTTGCGGTGGTCTCGCGACTCGGCTGGGTGAGACGGCGAGGACGGTTCCGAAGGTTTTACTGGAGATCGCTGGGAAAACGGTATTGGAGTGGCAGATCCGATTGTTGAGGGAAGCAGGGGTTACCGCGGTTGTCCTTGCGTCCGGACATCTGCACGATGTACTCTATGCACAGGTAGGTGAGAATTACGCTGGAATCCGTATTCGTTATGCCAAAGAGGAGAAACGACTCGGGACAGGTGGCGCGATTCTGAACGCGATGAAACAGATTGGGACATCCCCCTTTTTTGTGCTGAACGGCGATATCTTACTTGCGGACTTTTCACTCCGAGAGATGTTAGATCGCTTTCATCAAGGCATAGCGGGGGTGCTTCTGAGTGTGCATGTCCCAGACATCCGTCCCTACGGCGAAATTGTATCTGATAGCGATGGAAAGATTCTGGCGTTTCGTGAGAAACAGCCGACTTGTTCTGTGGGATACATCAATGGTGGGGTGTATCTCTTCAATGCAACAATTGCCAACGCATTTCCAAAGGGACAGGAAACCTTCTCTATGGAACGCGACGTTTTTCCATTCGTTTCTAACCTTTATACGCTACAAACGGATGCAAGTTGGATTGATATCGGGGTACCAGAGCGATTGGACTATGCGCGCAAACATTTTCCACGATTTTGAAATCAGAATTCTGTCGGCTCACCGGTTCGCAACACCACGTAACTCCGATACCGTTCTGCATGTATCTCACCGGTTTCAACGGCATCTTGGATAGCGCAATCAGGTTCAGCGACATGGGCGCAGTCGCTGTATTTGCATTGACCGAGATGGGGTTCCATTTCAGGAAAGTAGTATTCGAGGTTCTCAGTGTCCACTCCCCATAAACCGACCTCTCGTATCCCCGGTGTGTCCGCAACCTCACCGCCAATTTCGAGTGGAAAGAGTTCAACCAGCGTCGTTGTATGCCGTCCCTTTTGCGTTTTGATACCGACTTCACCGGTTCGTAACCCCAAATCGGGTTGGATCGCGTTCAACAGACTGGACTTTCCTACCCCGGATGCCCCGATGATAACACTGAATTTGTCCCTTAAGACATCTCGAAGCGTGTCCAAGCTTTCAGGTGTATGGATACTGGTATAAAGGACTTGATACCCTAACTTCTCATAGTTCGTAAAAGTCTCGGTAAGTGCCTGCAGTTGGGTTGCGTCAACTAAATCCATCTTATTGAGGCATATCACTGCGTCCATATCCCCGGCTTCGGCCAAGATTAGGAATCTGTCGAGCGTCCGAAAGTTAAGCGGTGGCATGAATGTAGATGCGACGGCTACGATTTGGTTTGCATTGGCAACAATAACCTGTTCAATGTCGCCCTGCTTTCCTGCGTATTGCCGTGAGAACTTCGTCTGACGGGGCAGAATATCCTCTACCACTCCTTCCTCGGCATCCAGCTGAGTGAAAACAACTTGGTCACCGACAGCCACCGGATCTGCATATATCCTGCGTCCAGTTTCTGAGCGATGTCTCCGTTTGAGGGTGCCGCGGAGTGTACATCGCAGGATAATATCATCGTGCTGCACGTCATAAAACCCTGTTCGCGCTCGGATGACTCTCCCTTGTTCACGTGTGAGGATAAACACCACCTCCAAGAGTTTATCAGATATATGCCTTCATCGTTTTCAAAGCGACCTCAATATTTTCATCAAAGTTGTCAAATTTGCACTCGCAAGAGATACGCCCGTTATAGCCTGCTTTTTGAAGTGCAGCGAAGAAATCTGTAAAATCAAAATCGTCGTTTCCGGGGTAAGAGCGTTTAACAGGCTCTGCGATGTGAACATGGGCAAGCCATTCAGCGGCGTTGATGATATTTTGCATGGGCTCTTCTTCCTGATAGATATGATAGAGGTCCGCTAACGCTTTGATGCCCGGACGGTTCACCCGTTTTGCCATAGCAACGCCATCTGCGACGGTTCGGAGGATATTCCCTTCTCGCAAGCAAATCGGTTCAATGACGATAATCATGTTGGACGCTTCGGCGTGATCTGCAGCCATATCAAGGAATTCAGCGATTTGTGCCAATGCCCGTTCGCGTGAATAGCCGTCCGTTATGTTTCGGGAACCGCTACTCCCGTAAACGATAACTTCTCCGCCAATTTCACTGGCTCTGCGGCAGGCGGTCTCGACATAGCGCGACAAACGTGGAAAATCCACAGTATCGCCTACCACGCGTAGATCGCCAGGGATAAAGCCTGCGTAGGCTTCCGGTTTTAAAGGGGCGTTCGCCGCCTGCTCACGGATTTTCCGAAACTCGGCTTCGTCTGATTCAGGTATCAACGCGGAGCGTACGCCTAATTCGATGTAATCATACCCAACTTCTGCGAGCCGATTGACATTTTCTAAACTGGTACAGATCCCAAATCGCATGTATTCGCTCCTTCTTATCTGTGGATTTAAACAAATGGGATAACTGAGCGTATCAGACTTTCGCCGACAACAATTAACAGTGCCACGAGAAATGTGTTGAAAAATCCGTTAAGTTCAAATCCAGGGACGACTTTATTGGCAATTCCGAGCAGAAAAGCTGTGATGCCGAGGTACGCCGGAAATTTTACGACCGAGAGCAATAAATCAGGGAAGTGGGACGTACACCCTAAGGCGTGGATAAGTTTCTCATGAAAGCAGTTCTCACACCCCATCGCATGAATAATGTCAATAGGTGGGTCTCCTATCAGAAAGCTCCCTATTCCATTTAGAAATGCAATGTGCATCACAAGGAGTGTGAGGATGGTTTTGATAACCGTGAATCCTAACGCGACCCATACAGCTATTAACCGAGTATCAACTTTGACTGTCGGCAAAAAGTGGACTACGCCGAAAACGGTTGCACTCAGGATAATCAGACTTAGGATATATGAGACTGCGGTTTTGGGACTCGTATCAGATTCTGCAACGAGGGGTCTCACAGGTCCCGACCGCGCCATCAGCGCCTTGAGGTTGTTTACTGGGATGGCGAAATTGAGGTTTTGTCCATCGTCCCGGGTCTCAGCAACAATACCTATCACTTCACCTGCGCTGTTTAGAATCGCGCCCCCGCTGCTGCCCCGGGAAATCGGTGCATCAAACTGGAGCACTTTGCCATGTAAGCGTGGAGTCCCCTCGGGTAGGATGTTGCTAATATGCCCTTGTGAGAATGTACCTTCTAACCCGCGCGGGTTACCGACAGTGTAAACCGTTTCGGAAATTTCAACGGTATCGCTGTTACCGAGCGGTAGTGCCGGGATGCTATGGTTTGCGACCTTTAGTATCGCGAGGTCATGTTCCGGATCCATTGCGGTATACCCTTCAATTTCAAACCGTCTTTGATCATGGACGAGTTTCGCGCTACCCTTTGCAGCCCTTTGGATAACGTGGTAGTTGGTTGCGATCAATCCGTTGCCGATGAAGAAACCGCTTCCCTGTCCTGCTGGACTGTCGCTGGCATCTCTCATTTCTAATAGCACTGTGGAGGCTGCGGCTGTTTCCCATATCTGCTGAGGGGTTTGCGCGTTTGCCAGAGTTATGAAAAAAGTTAACAGGAACACCGAGGCGATAAAATTACCTAACAGTCTTTGGTTTTTCATAGTGTTTCTTCCTTGATTTATCCGCAATCAGTAGTTTTGGACTTGAAATTGGAAAATAGGGAGACAATCATCTCCTTATTTCCACAAAAAAGCGGCGTTGATTTTTTCGAGTTCCCTTTATTTTTATTTTATCAGGAACCATCAGAAAAAGCAACCCCTTTTATCGGATGAGCCAGAGTCATTCAGTTTTAAGAAATTATAGA
>CAZQIP010000162.1:0-2704 GCA_964593655.1 uncultured bacterium
TGTCCGAAGATAACCCCCCTAACCCCCCTTATCAGGGGGGAATAAGATGGGAATCGCTTCGATTTGATGTGTTTCAATAATTGTGGGCTTCACTATAATACGGGAAGCTTGATAAAATTCAGCGAGTGAAACTATGGGTTATTGTAGGTCATGCAGGGGTAAACGTAGAATTCCAGAGTAATCTGTGCCGACATAGAGCGCATCGTCTGCAACCGCGAGGGATGTCACGCCTCCGGGCACTTCTGGCGCAATCTGTATCCAAGTGTTTGTCTCGTTGTTCAAGCGATACGCGCCTGTCTCGGAGGCACCATAGAGGGTTGTCCCTTTAACGGCTAACTCGGAGAGGGTGATCGGTACGGATTTTTCATTTGTGAGTGGGTGCCAATTCTCGCCATCGTTTGACATGGCACCCCCGTAGGTTGTTATGATATACACGGTGTTTTCCAGATAGACGATATCCTTGAAATGCGGCAATTTTCCCATCATCTCCTGGACCTCCGACAAGTGGATTAACGGTAATTTTGATCTATCGAGTGGAAATGGAAAGGTCGCAGTAATATCGCGCCAGGTGTCTCCGCCATCGAATGACTGAAAGAGGCTACCGTCGCTTTTTCCGAGGTAGATAACTTTCCCTGAAACAGCGAATTGGAAACCGTTGAAGGGAGGATAGTAGTCGCCGAATGCGGGTGCATCTTGCATGCCGGTATCGTGCCATTTGTGTTCACCGCGGGTCCATCGATAGAGTTTGCGTTCGTATTCAATGTAGAAGGTATCCCCGCTGATGGCGAAGTTACCGGCTCTTCGTATCTTTCCTTCTTGAATTTTGATAGGCGGGCGATCAGCTATGGCGTTTGGCACTCTCTCCAACGCTGGGTCGGGGGTGTTGGGGTTCGCAGCTACATCAGCAGGCATCCCTTCAACAGGGTGCAGCGTATCTGTAGGGGGTTGTAGGTGGAGCAGGCCGTTTGCACTGTCGCCTCTGTTTCTTCTGGAATAGAGCGAATCTCCGAACACGGATAGGGAGGTTAATGCAAATGGTAGTGCTGACTGGATATATGCCCACCGTGCGCCTCCGTCAGTGGATGTAGCGATACCCTTAGAGGTTGCGGCGTAGAGGACGTTGTTAACCTGTACCAGATCTTGGATGCGGGTTGCAGCAATGCCTGCTGTGAACGGATGCCAACTCTTGCCTCCGTTGTCTGAGCGTACAACACCTGGGACGATTGGACTGCCGATAAAAAAGGTTTCTTCGTCCAAAGCGACTGCGGTGCCAAAGTCGACCAGGAATGCATGTCTATGTCCATGGGGTCCGAGGTCTGCCCATGTATTGCCAGCATCCGTTGAGCTTAAGATGCCGTCATCGATTACCCAGAGCGTATCGCCTATCGCCGCAAGTTTGGCAAATGGAGTCAGCTGCTGCGGTGGTGTTATGTCTGTCCAGGACTCTCCGAAATTGTTTGAGACGTAAAGCGCATTGGACAGCTCGCCGTCCTGTCTTCTGGTATTGAAATAGATTCTATTGTCAGCAACTGCTAACGATTCAATAGATCGTGCCGGCGCGATGGGTAATTTCTCCCAGACCCCGGTATTGAGCCGATAGAGTCCCTGTTTCGTTCCCAAAAAGAGAGGATTCGTTCCTAAAAAAAGCGCGTTGTCAATGAGGGCAGCAGCTTGTATTTCTGCTGCGGTCAAACCTTCATTAAACGCGTGCCACGTCTTACCGGCATCCGTTGAACGGAGAACCCCGTTGGTGAGAACGAGGTACATTTCGGACTGTGCATCCTGTGGTCGGCGCACTTGACTCGGAGCTGTGATCAGCAATGCGACAGCGCGTCCCCCTGGCAGGGGACCGACGGGTATCAGCGTCGTCCCGCGGTCGGTTGAGACGAACAGCTGTTTTTGGGTGGCAATATAAAGCCTACCGTTCCGTTCTGCTATGAGTGTTCTATGGGATATAGGGAGGTCAGCGTTGACGAGCCTCCATTCAGTGCTATTGTCGTCTAATCGGTAAAGTCGGGTACCCCCAATAGCGTAGAGTTCCTTTTGAGATGTTACAAAGAGGTTGCTGACGTATCCGCCTCCCGGTCCCTTTGCGGGTCTCCATTTTGGTTTTGTTTCCAACTGCGCTACCGTGTCTGCTTGCGCCGCTGCGAGCAGTTTCGCGTTGGTTTTGGTGCCTGTCCTGCTACTTCGCCCGACGTTGTCAGTTATCCCATACTGGTTTCTCAAATCCCGTTTTGGTTCCAAAGCGAGCAGAACAGGGTCTTCGACGAATTCGATTGTCATCTCCGATGTTGCGTCCAAACTGTAGGGCTGCTGAAAGCGGGACAACGCACGCGGGCCCGCCCCGATCATCAGGATAACCAGAAACGTTGACGCGAATGAGAGTCCCCACGGTAGCCACGGCTTGCTCACGGAAGGAGATGCCGGTTTGATGCGCGCAATTTCACGCATGACGTGCTCGGTTAAGGTCGGCGGCACTTGGAAGACACCTGAAACATCGTGGATCAAGTGTTCTTGTTCTTTCAATCGCTTGCGGGCGCGACGGAGCCGACTTCTCACCGTGTTCGGTGATACCCCCAAAAACGTGCTAACCTCCTCACTCGTCATTTCTGCGAGATAATACAGCGTTACAACGGTGCGCTCGCTCTCTGGGAGTTTTTGGAGGAGGCGTTTGACGAGTTCGCGCTGGTGTTCAGCAGAT
>CAZQIP010000163.1:0-6474 GCA_964593655.1 uncultured bacterium
CCATCGATAAGTATTTTCTCTTCTTTTCCATCTATATCTCCTTTCCCTGATTTTCCTTTTGCTGGCGAGGTTTTTTAACCTCGCCTTTGCATCATTGTTCCCCCCTGATAAGGGGGGTTAGGGGGGTTATCTTCCGAAAAATTGCATTTTATGCACCATTTTCATTTCTATATGCGTCACTATATTATGAAGCCACTATTCTTTCTCAGGAGATATAATGAAAACAAATGACATTGACCTCATTCGACGCGTTTTAGATGGTGATCAAGGGGCATTTACCGTGCTCGTCAACAAATATCAGAAATCGGTGCATGCCCTCGTCTGGCGAAAGATTGGCGACTTCCACATCGCCGAAGAAATCACACAGGATGTCTTTCTGAAGGTTTACAAGAGACTCTCAACGCTGAAACGTCCTGAACTTTTTCCGGGATGGCTCTACGTCATTGCCACGCGGCACTGTGTCTCATGGCTGCGCAAAAAGGAACTACCGACGAAATCGTTGGACACCATGTCCACAGTTGAACTCGAAGAAGTCTGCTACGCGCAATATGAAGCCAACCGTGGTGAAGAAGCAGCGATTGAACACCAGCGCGAATGCGTCAAACGTCTGCTCCAAAAGCTGCCGGAGAGTGAACGCACTGTTGTAACCCTATATTATCTCGCAGAAATGAAGAGTGAAGAGATTAGCAGGTTCTTGGGGGTATCGTCAAACACGGTTCGGAGTCGGCTCCGCCGCGCCCGCGAGCGACTGGAAAAGGAAGAACACATGATTCATGAGGCCCTCGGCAGTTTCCAAATCCCCGTGAACCTAACCGAGAACATCATGCGCGAAATTGTTAAAATCAGACCTGCATCTCCTTCCATAAGCAAGCCGTGGCTACCGTGGGGACTCTCACTCGCATCAACTTTCTTGGTTATCCTGATGGTCGGGATGGGACCTCAGGCGTTATCGCGTTTCCAGCAACCCTATAACCTGAACGCGACATCGGAGATGACAGTTGAGTTGGTTGATGCACCCGCTGTGTTTGAACTCAAACGAGAACTGGATGTCAAAAATCAGTTCGGAAAGCGTAATACGCCAGGCAGAGGCAGTGGTGCAGGTCCGAGAGCCGATGCCGGACTGTTGGCAGCAGCACAGGCAGATACCGTAGAGAGACTCGAGACAGAACCGCAATGGATGCCAACAAGAGGACCGGAGGGTGGCGGTGTGACGAACCTATTCGTCACATCTCAAAAAGAGGTCTATGCTGTTGGAGGCACTCGACTCTACCAGTTAGCAGATGACGATACTGGATGGACACTCATTAACGCCGCGCTACCCTTTACACCTCATAGTACGCTGATGGCAGAAGGGAAAGATACTCTTTATATTGTCACCGAAACTAATTTACTCGCGTCAACAGATAGCGGTGTGACATTACATTTCCTCGGTCCACGACCCCGTGGGCGCGCTGTTGCACTCCTTATTCCCAGCAAGTTACGCTGGTCACAGGATGCACAGATCGAAATGTACCTCGTCCTCACAGACAGTGTGTTTCGTTCAACAGATACGGGTAAGACGTGGCACGCCTTTAATGAAGGTTTGACCGCACCAAAGATACATACTGCTGCTGCCGTTGAAAACGCACTCTTTTTGGGAACAAAACACGGACTCTACCGACACAATTCAGGCGTATGGGAGAAATTACCCGTCGCACAAGCAGAATCTACTGACTCGTTAGCAGTCGCTGGCGACAAAATTTACATCAGTGTTCCAAGGCAGAGAGATCAGAAATCCGGTTCGCTCTTCGCCTCAAGTGATTTCGGAACTTCTTGGACTGACATAACCCCCACGAAGCTAAAAGCAGGAATGTCACCACTCAAAATTGGGTCTGTCAAGCTTGTCGCGGCAGGTGAAACGCTTTTAGTGCTCGGTGCGGGTGTATTAGGTTCACGAGATGCTGGAGACACATGGGAATACCTCGGTTTTCACAAACACGCGCTTGCAGTCGGCATTTTCCCAGCAGTCGCTTTAGATGAGAATACTTTTTTTATCGCAGGAGCGGGTGAACTCGGACGCTCAACCGACGGCGGTCGTAGTTGGCATCCGTTCACAGCAGGTATAGCAGGATCTCATATTCTTGATCTCGCACAGGTTAACAACGTCCTCTACGCTACAACCAATAAAGGTGTCACTAAATCTATTGATGGTGGGAATCAATGGACACAACTCGACACAAATTTACCGCTCCCGCCAAATAAATCGCTGGGTGCGTTGAGGTTGTCAAATATGACAGTCGTGGGGGATTCGCTTTACGTCAGAGCGAATCAGGGCGGAAGTACAAACTGCCTGCTCCATTTACCTCCGGATGCCGATACACTGCGGCACATTGAAGGAATGCCGGTTTATGTGGATCCGAGCCACGGCAAATGGTTAGAAAGTAACATCCGAACCACAGCTGCTATTGGCCTTAGTAAGGCAAATCAACCAGATCTGTTTCGCTACCAACTTGGCATTGAGGAAGCGGTTGTCCGAACGACGGGTGAATTCGCTGTCAGCGAAGACACCTTCTACATTGAATACGAGCGACAACTCTACCGATGGACCCGTGGAGACCCAGAATGGCACGACACCGGTATGCACGATGCCCCCGTATTCAAAGGCTTCTATGCGACTGACGGTTTCCAATTCGCCGTCTCACGGAAGGTCATCTATCTCGGAAAAAGTGACGGCAGTCTCTTCCAATCCTTGGATAGCGGGGACACTTGGAAAAATATTACCGCAGATTTCCCCTTCCGCCTTAATAAAGCGGAATCGCAGGACCAACTCCTAAAGCAATTACCGCACTTCAGAGAGATATTCTTTGTAGGTAACACGGTATACATTTCAACAAAAGACGGCGTTGCCATGTCAAGCGATGGTGAAAACTGGCACACATTCACCGATTCAAAATATACACCGATTGCCATGCGTCAATTAGCAGTCAATGACACAACCCTCTACGGTGTTTCCCAAATAGGTGTTTATCGCCTGAACAGCAGGACAGGCATCTGGGAGCAGATTACCTCAGAAGTCCTTGGACGCGTAACTTCCATTGTTGTTGCGAGGAATGTCCTCTATATGGGCACAGAACACCATGGCATCTTAAGCTTGCCGTTGTATGGACGCTAACAGATCAATATGCTTCGGTACCGAGATGTCCAATCCTCTTTTCCACCGATATTAAATCCTAAATCTTCCCAAAATTGCATTTTCTGCAACATTCTTACCTCTACACGCGTCTATAATATCATGAAACCCCTATTTTTTCAGAGGAGACATGATGAACACCAATGACGCTGACCTCATTCAACGTATATTAGACGGTGATGAAGGCGCATTCACCGCGCTTGTGAACAAATATCAAAAATCGGTGCATGCCCTCGTCTGGCGGAAGATCGGTGATTTCCATATCGCCGAAGAAATCACACAAGATGTCTTTCTGAAGGTTTACAAGAGACTCTCAACGCTGAAACGTCGGGAGCATTTCCCAGGGTGGCTCTATGTCATCGCCACGCGGCACTGTATCGCATGGCTACGGAAAAAGCAGCTACCGACGAAATCTTTAGATGCGATATCCACAACCGAACTCGAGGAAATTTGCTACGCGCAATATAAGACAGACCGCAACGAGGCAGCAGCGATCGAACACCAACGTGAACTCGTCAAACGCCTCCTGCAGAAGCTGCCGGAGAGCGAGCACACTGTCGTAACCCTATATTATCTCGCAGAGATGACAGGTGAGGAAATTAGCGTGTTTCTGGGTGTATCACCGGGCACCGTGAGGAGTCGGCTCCTGCGCGCCCGGCAACGATTAAAAAAGGAGGAATCCATGATTCAAGAGGTCCTGAACAATTTCCAACTCTCCCCACATCTAACGGAGAATATCATACGTGAAACCGCCCGTCTCAAACCAGTATCGCCTTCCGTGAGTAAGCCGTGGCTACCGTGGGGACTCTCTTTCGCTTCGACCTTTTTGGTTATCCTGATGATGGGGGCGGGCCCGCGTGCGTTGTCCCGCTTTCAGCAACCCTATAATTTAGATGCAACATCGGAAATGACAATAGAACTCGTTGACGCACCCGTTGTCCTTGAATTGGAACGCAAATCCGACGCGCTGACACAATTCGGCAATACCGATACACCGGGTAAAAACCGTGGATCTGGATTCCAAACAGAACCCCTGCTCATCGCAGCTGCGCAAGCAGACGAGACCGACCTACCAACAGCAAAACCACAGTGGATCCAAACAAAGGGACCGGGAGGCGTTTCAAGCGCTGGACTCTTTCTCGCATCCGACCAGACCCTCTACGCGATTGCGAAAATAGGGCTTTATCGGCTCACAGAAGCAGCGGACGCGTGGACGCTTGTTAGTGCCAGCGGTCCAAATCGACAGTTCAATACGGTTATGGCAGAACGAGACGACACCTTCTATGTCCTCACACCCAATGAGCTCTTAGCCTCAATTGATGACGGTAAAACATGGAATAGTCTCGGTGAGCGACCACAAGGACAGACAAGAGCCTTAATTATCACAGATACAGCAATGTATCTCGTTCTCCAAACGGAAGTATTTCGTTCTGAGGATGTCGGTAATCACTGGGAACCCATAGGGAAAGACTTGAAAACCGATAACGTACCGGAGGGCGGCAACCCCAATTTCCGTATATGGGACGCGCTCGCCATTGACAACATTCTGTTCGTCGGAACCAACCAAGGGCTTTTCCGCTTTACCGACAGTTGGGAAAAACTACCGGTACCGACTTCACAGGGCATCAAATCGTTGGCAGCTACCGAAGATAGACTTTACGTTGGAACAATCGCAAGTCTGCAACCCGCTCTGCATGCCGCAGTTTTCTATTCAACTAACCTCGGCGATTCCTGGATCAATATTACACCAGATACTCACAAATATCCAACCAAGTTAATACCCGCAGCTAAAGTCGTTCCGATTCGAGATACGCTTATGGTGATAGGTGTTGATGGAGTACTACTCTCTTTTGACCAAGGCGAGACATGGACAGATCCTGGGCGCGATCCACATGTATTTACGCTCGGTGTTTCCCAGGTTGTAGCGTTGGACCCAAATAATTTTTACAAAACTGATGTCTCTGGAATAACTCGTTCAACGGACGGAGGAATTACATGGAATCTCTTTACGACAGGACTCGTGAATTCAAAAGTCCCGAATCTGGGCATCGTTAAGAACGTTCTCTATGCAGTCACTGCTGGAAAGATCGTTGAATCAACGGACGGTGGTGAATTTTGGGAGACTGTTAACATGAGTGACGATGGTGAATTTCTGATTCCAAGGTTTGAAACAACGGATGATGCTCTCTATGTAAGCAGTATTGCAAATCATCGGACTCAACTCTTTCATCTACCTATTGGCGGTGATGCCTTGGTGCTTGTTCAAGGCATGCCGGATTTCGATGAAGACGACCTATACACTGAATGGAAGAAAAGACTCCAGAAAGCTAGGGAAACGAAGGTCAATGTTCGTGAAACGGAGGAGCTTTGGCGACAGAGTCTACACCTTATCGCCAGAGAGGATATAACAAATGGAGGGTTTACCCTCGCTGGAGAAACTGTCTTTATGGAACACCGGCGGAGACTTTTCAGGTGGCGGCGCGGTGAAACGGCGTGGCACGACACAGGTTTGGACGATCAGGGAGAACTCTCGCCTATCGACGCGAAGGGTTTTACGCTTGCCGTCTCGGGCCACACAGTCTATGCTGGTAAACGAGAGGGCGACCTCTTCTTGTCTGTTGACGATGGAGACACTTGGCGCGATGTCACCGAAAACCTTGTTTTTCCGTTTGGATATTTCAAAGAAATATTGTTTGCAGGATCAACCGTCTACGTCTCAACCGACATGGGAGTCATGCGTTCAAACGATGGCGAGGCATGGCACATAGTCACCGATACGGATGGGAACAGACTTATCATGGACCGGATCGCAGGCGATGGCACGACGATTTACGGCGCGTGTGATAGTGGTATCTATCAGGTAGATCACCAGACAAACGCATGGAAACAGATTACTCCAGAACTACCCCATACAGCAATCTCGTTTGCGGTTGATAATAATACGTTTTACATCGGCACAAAGCAAAACGGCGTACTCCGGTTTCAGCGTGACAATCGATAAATATTTTCTCCGCTTTTCCATTTCTGTGTCCTTGATTTTCCTGGCGAGGTGTTTTGCTTGGGTGTTTCCCCTAACAACCTCGCCTCTGCTTTATTAAACGCATAATCTTCCCAAAATCGCATTTTATGCACCATTTCGACCCCCAAAGTGCGTTATTATATAATGAAGTCTTATTTTTCATTTTTGTGGAGGAAGACAGATGAGAGAAAGTGATGCTGCATTAATTCAACGGACTTTAGATGGAGACGAGGGGGCGTTTACAACGCTCGTCAACAAATACCAGAAATGGGTTCATACCCTTGTC
>CAZQIP010000164.1:0-43197 GCA_964593655.1 uncultured bacterium
GACTGCATGTTCTCCTCTTAAGCGTCATCAGCCGGAAAATCGGTTTCTGGCTCTTTTGGAGACCAAAAACCAGAAACTCTGGTGGCCATTGACAAAATAGTAGTCACTGATTCGTTTGTTTATAAACACGACAAAACCAACGTTTATATCTTTGACTATCTTGAACCATCTGTTGTAAAAGTGTTAATTCTTCGTCTTCTTCAGCATGTGGAGCGGTCTCAAGCAAGGCAACCAGTTCTTCGTAGACTACGTTGTCTTCATGGGCGAGTGCTGAGAGCAGCACCTCCATATTTTCACCACGGCCGAGTAGACTCAACAGTTGGTTCGTATGACGGATTTCCTCGGAGGCGGCTTGGTTCAAGTACGCTGCGAGTTCATGTTCATTCTGCTTTTCTGCGATTTGCGCGAGAATCAAACGCATCCCGACAAGTTTCAGTTTTGCCTGTGCGAGTTCGTCCAAGTCGGCTTCAAACCGCTTTTGGAGATGATCCGCATCGCGGGGGTGTAACTGTGCATAACTTGGCCACACGGGTTTCGCCATCACCTGTTTCAACCGTTTCAGGCTTTCAATCAGGCTTTCACGTTCTTGTGTCGATAGCTGCCCAAAAGTGCTTTGCCAAAAATCTGCCGCGTGTTCTACACCCTTGCGGAAAAGTTTTTCAGACTGCGGCGTCAGTTGAATCCGAGCGCGTCTCCGGTCCTTATCACATTTACGACGGACTACCCAACCATGTCGTTCCAGACGACTCACTAAGCCAGATGTTGTGTTATGGGCGAGACCTAAGTGCTCACCGAGTTCACTCACTGACATACCCGTATCACGACCATACCAATGAAGGTGTTGTAGGGCGTTAAACTGGACAATCGTCAGGCGATTCGGGACGACTTCTTGAACAAACCTTGATCTGACAGCCGCTTGTGCATGACGCATCACACGCATGACGACATCAATCTCATTATGGAATTCCGGATCTTTAGACATTTTGGGTATTGTAAAAAAGTTGTAGATTAATAGTAGGTATGAATGCTAACTATTAAGCCTATATTGAAACGAGCAAGTCAAAAAAACTAACGATAAAAGTAATATATCCTATATCAGATACATTTTATGTCGCATACGATATAATAATTATACGTCCATTTTGTCCGAATGTCAAATTAAAATGCAAAAATATTCAATCTTGACGTATTTTTTAGCCAAAACTGCGCATTTTTCAGAAAATTTGCGGTTTTTTAATTACTGCCGACGAGGCGTTGGGCTTTTATTTTCCGCTTTCGCTTCGACTTTGACTTGCTTTTTTGCGGAGACGTTTGTGAAGATTCTGGTTCTTGAATTTTTTCATCCGGTTGCTGATTTTCTTCTTGTTGTGCTATGTACTCGGCATAGTTGCCTTCAAAAAGGGTCGCGGTCCCTCCAGGAGTCCCATCAAAAATCAAGAGTTTCGTCGCAAGGTTGTTCAAGAGGTACCGATCATGGGAAATAATAAATAGCGTTGCCGAATATTCCGCCAGTGCTGCTTCTAATGCCTCACGCGCCGGTATGTCAAGATGATTCGTCGGTTCATCAAGTAACAGCACATTTGCGTTTGCTAATAGCAACTTGGCGAGAAGTACACGGCTCTGCTCACCGCCACTCAGGTTCCCGATCCGTTTGAAAACGTCATCACCGGAGAATAGAAACTTACCTAAGAAACTTCGTATTTCGCCTTGTGTCTGTTGTGGACGTAGTTCCCAGATTTCGTCAATGATCTCATTATCGGGGTTGAGTCCCTCCAGTTCTTGCGTATAGTATCCAAATTTTAGTGTAGGCCCTACCCACATTTCACCTTCTGTAGCGGATTCCTCCCCCAAAATCATACGGAAAAATGTCGTTTTTCCTGTACCATTTGCCCCGATGATTCCGACAACATCCCGACGGTACACCTCAAAATTCAGATCCTTGAAGATTGCCTTTTCACCGAAAGCTTTGCCGACATTTTGGCATCGCAGGATGTCGTTTCCACCGCGGGTTTCAGGTGTAAAGTTGAGTTTAAGGGTTCGTGCATCGGGCTTAGGTTTTTCGACTCTCTCCAGTCGCGCTAATTTTTTCCGCCTACCTTGTGCTTCTCGTGTCCGCTGTCCTGCGATATTGAGGCGAATAAATTCCTCTTCATGTTCAATAAACGCCTGCTGTTTCTTGAATGCGCGTTCTCCAACTAACTTTTCAACGTTTTTGGTTTCGACGTACTTCGAGTAGTTCCCACGATATATTTTTATCTTATGTTCTGCGAGTTCCCAAACCTTTCGGACAACCTTGTCCAAAAAATACCGATCATGGGAGACAACAAGGACCGCGCCGTTGTATTCGATATTCAGGTAATTTTCGAGCCACTCAATCCCTTTAATATCAAGGTGGTTCGTCGGTTCGTCAAAAAGCAGCAGGTCCGGTTCTTCGAGGAGTAATTTTGCAAGTGTTGCTCGGCTCTTCTGACCGCCACTCAGAACGCGAATGGGGAGATTGAAGTCTTGTTCAGGGAAACCTAAGCCACCGAGGATTCGGTTAACCTGATGTTCATAGTCGTAACCGCCGAGCCGTTCATGCTGTTCCTGAATCCGGGCATACGCTTCTAAGAGATGTGGTGCTTCCTGTGTCTCCATCTCCTCCGCTAACTGGAGCATCTTGTCTTCAAGCGTACGTCTTTTTTCAAAAACCTTGAGCATTTCCTGTCTTAACGTACAGTCGCGCGCGAGGTCCGGTTCTTGGCTGAGATACCCTATACGCAGCCCCTTTGCAGGCACTACTTTACCTTTAAAATTGGCGAGCATACCGTTAATAATTTTAATTAACGTTGTTTTTCCAGTTCCGTTACGGCCAATTAATCCAATTCTGTCCCCGTGCTCAATTGAGACCGAAATATCGTCCAAAATCAAGTCTGGATCGTAGAGTTTAGTAACGCTTTCTAATCGTATTAATGACATGTTTTCACTTTGATATGTTTGTCTGTGTTAGTGAGTGTCCATTGTTCGCTACGGGTCATCATTTCCTGATACGTATTCGCGCGCTGCGCGTCAGGGCGGCGGATATTAAATTGTCTAAATCGCCAAAACGCTATGGAGAGCGCAGCATAGTGAACGAAACAATCCAAATGCTGCCATTCGCTTTCTGTCAAAGGACGTATCGCGTTGTAAGCGTTCAGAAACCTCTGTACAACCTTTAAGTTCAATCGGTGTTCGGGTGTATAGCAGCACCCAATGATCGTCATTCCAACGTCAAGTAACAATGTGTCGTAGCAACCTTCTTCAAAATCAAGGATTGCCAACATCTTATCGCCATCGAAGAGTGTGTTGTCTAAAAAAAGATCACCATGTAAAAGTCCCATCGGCAGCGAAGCATTAAGTTGAGGTTCCATTGATTCCAATTGCGACTTTAGGGATGCGATGAACGGATGTGTCGCAAATTGTGTGTCTCGCACCTCTTGAAAAAAAGGTCGCATTTGTGATATTCCCATCGCGAAACGAGGGAGACCCGTAATTGGTGGAATGCGGTGCAGTTTCGCCAACGCCTCACCGAGTTGTGCCAGTATATTCGGTGACGGTTGCGGTTGTGTACCCTGCAGGAAGGGATAGAGCATCACACTGCCAAATGTTTCATGAATTAGATGATTCTGGTCCTTCGTTAGAATCGGGTATACCGTCGGATAGGCGTGCTGATGGAGATGCTGCAAAAGCGAGATTTGCATGTTGAGTTCTGCTGAATCTTTCTCGTCACAAATTTTCAGCAGAAACTCACCGTTTGTGGTGGTCAGTTTAAAGTTACTATTCCCGAATCCACCCGGAATCTCCTCAAGTTTTAGGGATGCACCGATTGGGTATTGCGCGACAATACGCGCGAGTTCTTTTGATGAAAGCGTCGTGTAACGTGCCATTTTGATTTTTGTGATTAACCGAAGAAACGCGTAACTGCGTCAGAAACCCGCTTTTTTGACCAACAATTCGACTCCGAACTTAATAGAAAAGGCACGGGTTGTTGATCAAAACGGGGAAGCAGCGCAAAACCTAATTCGTTAAAATATCTTGGAATTCCGAGGTATTACGGATGCTATCAAATGCGGGGTCCGCTTTTGCAGAGGAAATGGCCTCTTTGTCTATCTGAATCGCCCTCCGCAGCGATGTAATGGATCGTGTTTTTTCTTCCTTGTGTAAATAGGCAACGGCGAGGTTATAATGTGCCTTCGCGAAATCGGCATCTAACTGCGTGGCGCGCTCCCAGACTTGGATAGCTTTGTCGAGTTCACCCTGATTGCCATAGACAACACCTAATGTAAAAAGCGGCATTACCCACCCCGGTTCGTTTTGGATAGCTAAGTGGAGTTCCATGATAGCTTGGTCGAAATTGCCGTTCTTAGCAGATGCCATACCCCAATTGTAGTGTGCAATGGCGACTTCGTTGGGTTCTGGTGCTTCCGTACTTTCGGAATATGGTATCACTTTCGGTGCACACCCGGTGAGGTAGAGCATTAACCCTGTGATTAACAATAGGGCATTCCATTTATATAGAGTCGTCATAATTTTCTCCTCCATCGTTGCGTTATATTTTAGCAGAAGATAGGTTTGAAATCAAGAGGTCTGTGCTTTTTCGACATAAATGGCGTACACTTTCGGATCTTCTGGGCGAATCCCAGTGTAATTAAGCCGAATGCGGATCGTTTCTTTTCCTTTAACCCATTCATCGCTTTTCCACTTCACTTTTTCATAAAATCCTGACGTAAGAGGAAGACAGTCCTCTCTGGAATACCCTTCAAGGGGTTGGAAATGTTCGTCTAAGATGTCAACTGTAACCTGACTGTACTCGGATAATCCATCAACATTCACGGATACGCTGCAAGGTTGTCCTTGAAGGTCAATAGGTGCTGAAATCACGTGTGGGGGCTGTGCCGTTTTCCGAGCCGTGTCTGCTGTTTGGAGATAGCCGAGTCGATCGCGCTGCCACGTTGCGATTCGGACACCGTTGCTCAGCTGCTCTGGCCATGGAGCATACCAGAAAAGCGTCTCATCACCGACATTTTCAAAGCCTTGTCCTTGCATCAGTGCCGCGTGTTTGAAATTCATCGGTGTCGGTAGGTGTTCAAAGTCGTCTTCCGCTGCTTCTACCATCTGAAAATCTGGAATAGGCTCTCGGTAATGAAGCGCATCGTTGCTGACGACTAAACCGAGATCCATTGTCACATGCCGTCGGTCGTTGTTTTCGGGTCCATGCCACTGTCCGTAGAAGCCGAGAATCACGTTCCCGCGATTCCATAACGCTGCACCGAGATGTACCTGTTCACCTTGGTGTGCCCCGTATACGACAGGTTTCGGTGGAATATTACCGCGTCTGAAACCTAAGCAGGAGGCTTCAATCCAGTGTTCAAAGTCGTAAGAGGCATATATTACCATCTGTCGTGTGGGACCTATATGGCTCCCACCGTGTGCAGTTAGATAGTAGCAGCCGTTGAATTTCGTAAGGCCGGACATCTCGCAGGCGGGTGGGTGAGGGTGCCGTTGGGCTTCGTGCCATCGGAGTCCGTCTTCACTAAACATGACGGCGAATTTTGGGGTATATTTTGAGGTTTCAATAATGGCTTTAAACCGACGCGCAGGATTTGGGTCATCGGGTTCATAATACACAACACACGCCTGAATATGGTACTGCCCGCTTTGGATATCCACAAGGTTGTTTCGGATTGAGCCGTTATATTCTACTAATCCGAGTTCCGGTTTCTCCCAGTTATAACCATCACGGCTTTTCGCGAAGCACACCCGATGGTGCCAACTATCGTCATCGCCTTGTGCTAAATACCACATCCAGAGTTCGTCGCCAATACGATGAACAGATCCATAGTAGATAACACGGGAACTATCTGGGGCACCGGAAGGACCCGGATGTACCACAATTCGGGTCCGATCAACACCTGCTCTGTAAGGCACGAGTTGTAGACGGACACCGTGTTGAAATGGGATACTGTAGTCGTCAAAAGGGAACAGCACAATTTGATCAGTACTTACGTGTTCGGGATTGTTTTTGATAATCATTTTTTTAATTATTAGGTTTTTGATCTGCTTTCCACTACGTTCCAAGCAGGTTTTTGGTGAAAAGCGAACGAGGCAAAGGGGCTGTTCGGTCTTGGGAACCAGAACTTGCTTGTAATGAAATCATGCCTTAAAAGGCATGATTTGTCTTTGCTTTACATTTGGATAACAGCCCAGGAGA
Organism: uncultured bacterium; assembly: GCA_964593655.1. GTDB lineage: Bacteria > Poribacteria > WGA-4E > WGA-4E > WGA-3G > WGA-3G. The sequence goes on from CAZQIP010000164.1 coordinate 6,230, forward strand.
CCATAGTTAGAAAAACGTTTCTAACTGAAAGTCATTCCTTTAAAATTGCAGCGTAGACGAGTGGCTTGATCCGTTCGCTCAGTTCGGAAAAAGGGATGTGCTGCGCAAGTGTAATTGAGACCAATTCATCCCGCGGTGCAATCCAAAATTCCGTGCTTGCGCCGCCGATCCAACCGTATTCGCCGACTTGGGATGCCGGTATCCAATCTGTCTGTTGCACCCGCACCGAGACACCGAGGCCAAAACCGAGCCCAGCATAACGCTTATCCGGTTTTTTGTCGAGCGGTATCAGGTGTGCTGGTAAGTGGTTGCGAGTCATCAATTCCACGGATTCCGTTTTCATCAACCGTTTTCCGGCGAGCGCACCCCCGCCTGAAAGCATCAGACAAAACCGCGCAAAATCGGTAGCGGTAGAGACTAAACCACCACCTGCAGATAGGAATTTCGGTTTCTTTCTAAAACTCGTTTCAGATACATGACCCGTTCCACCTTCTGGTGCATCAATAGTCTGCAAACCACCTTCTAACTTTGGGCCGTACATGCCTACGAGCCGGTTGATCTTCTCTGGAGGGACGTAGAATCCGGTCTCTACCATGCCTAATGGTTGAAAAATTCGATCGGTTAAGAACACATCGAAAGGTTGACGAGAAACCACCTCGATTAATCTCCCTAAAACATCTGCAGCGATGCTGTAATGCCATTTCGTCCCCGGTTGATATAGCAGTGGAATCCTGCCGAGTTGCTCAACCATTTCCTGTAGGTTGCATTCATGTAGGAGATGCAAACCTTCCTCTCGGTAGCGTTTATCTACGGCAGTTTGCCCGGCCATGTATCGGGCAGCACCGGGCAATCCGGAGGTGTGTCGCATCAAATCTATGACGGTCATATCTCGATCTGCTTCAATCAATGTAAGTGTCTCGGCATCTGCCGCCGCTGCCACTTTCAATCCGCCCAATTCCGGTAGATACACCGAAACTGGAGCGTCTAGTTGTAATTTTCCGTCCTCACAGAGCAGCATCACAGCAGCAGCAGCGATCGGCTTCGTCATTGAATAGATGCGGAAGATTGTATCTCTCTGCATCGGCTTGTTCGCCTCAATGTCCATCATACCATAAGCCTCAAGGTGTGCGATCCTCCCTCGCCTTGCCACAACCGTCACCGCGCCAGCGAGTTGTCCGTCATCAATAAACTCCTGTGCGATAGCAGAGATGCGTGCAAGCTGATCCGCCGAAAGTTTGACCTCGTGTGGTGCTGCCCGAAGTTCGGATGTTCCATCGTCTTTTAGTAGCATGTCTGTTTTCTCTATTGCTTGTTAACGAACGAAAGTTGATTGCATTTACCTATTTAGTTGGCACATTCCAGAGGAGGATAGTTCCGATAGGACTTCGGAAGGTGCTGCCTCCATTCGTGCTTGCAAGTGTTTTTCCATCAGGTGCGAACGCCAATTTGTTAATATAACCTGCAGGGGATTTGAATGTAGTGAGGTGTTTGCCGATAGGCAGTTCCCACAAGCGAATTACACCACCTGCATCTCCGCTTGCCAGAATTGTACTGTCTGGCGAGAATGCTAATTGATAGATGATATATTCGTGTCCTTTGAGCGTCGCAATACGTTCTTGTCTCGCAAGATTCCACAAAGAAATCGTCTTATTATTACTTTTTTCACCGATGGCAAGAATTTTCCCATCAGGCGCGAATGCCCCGGAGTACGCTGGAATGTTGAGTGTTACAATTTGCTCGCCGGTATATGTGTTCCACAAGTATGTTGTCTTCTCTCCACTGGTTGCGAACGTTTTCCCATCGGATGCAAATGCCAATATGATGTCCTGCCATGACACATCTGTGATGGTACACAAAGGTTCACCGCTGGGAATGTCCCATACTGTAAGTTTTTCATTTTTCTTGCCGTGTTGAAAGTCGTGGAAAACAGCCAGTTTTCCGCCGCTTCGGGTCAACGCTGCTACTCCAGACAGATATTGAACGAAGGTGGTTTTAAAACTGATTGTCGTCCTTATCCCGCTGCTTCCAGAGGCACCCGGAATGGCGTAAGTGTCAACCTGTTTTCTGGTAGCGACATCCCACGTTTCGATGTTACCATCGCTTTCACTGATAAGGGTTGCATTGTCTGTGCCAAAGGCTAGTCCGTCAATAGGTTTGCCTACACTTGATATAAATGTCGTGAGCGTGGAACCTGTATTTAAGTCCCAGAGTTGAATGGTACCACTTGTATCTCCGCTTGCGAGTGTTTTTCCATTGTGTGCAAATGCCAATGTCGTGAACATTTTTGTATAGCCTGTAGTGAAAGGACATAATTGTATGCTGGTTAGTGTTTTCCATACATTCACCGTGCCTTGTTTATCTATGGCCGCAAGAATTGTGCCATCTGGAGAGATCGCAGCAACTGTTGGTCCCTCCCGCTGAAAAGCGGAACGTCGTTCTGGCATGAGTGCAAACCGCTCTGGGACTGTATTAAGCGCGGCGATTTGAGAGCGTTTTGCGATATCCCATATTGCAAAGTTATTGTTCCTGATAACAGCGAATATCTTGCTGTCGTCTGCAAATTTCACATCTATCTCCCCTTGAAACACGGCAATTTCAGCAGGTGTAGTGACATCCCATATTGCACAACCGCCGCTTCCTATAATCGCGAGGGTTTTGCCATCTTCTGAAAATTTTACATCCACATCCGACCAACGGGATTCAAATAGTGGTAGTGCTGCGAGTTGTTTTCCTGTAAAAACATCCCAGATTTCAGTTGGACCTTGGTGTGCTGACCAACCACCATTTAGGGGATCTACCATCCGGTACTCACTTCTACTCACGAGTGTTTTCCCATTTGGTGCAAACGCTAATTCTGTCACCCATTTCACCCATGTTGTAGGCAATTTATTTGGAATCGGACGGGCATTACCCGGGCGGCGCACTCGATCTTGAATGGGCAAAGATAGTTCAGCATCGGTAGAACCTGTAAATGTCCTTATCTGTTGGTGAGTGGATACATCTTGTATGCTAATTGTGCCCTCTTTATCTCCAACAGCAAAGGCAAAAGTGGCACCACCAGTGAGATCAACGAAGGTATCTGTCACAAGTTTCCATTTGTCAGGAGCCGCAAGACTATCCATCCGAAGCCAAGTCGTGTATTTGTCGAGCTCGGGTTTAGGCAGTTTTGGACTGTAAGTGACAAACTGTTCCCCTGTGGTAATGTCCCAAAGCCAGGCTGTTCCGCTTGAATTCTGAATCACAAGTGCTTTGCTATCGGGTAAAAATTTAAACGACTTAAGTGAACCACCAAAGATGATAGATATCGACTGCGTTTTGTGATCGGGTAAGAATTTGAAAGATTCCACTTCATCAGCAGGGATAATAGTTGTTGACCATGTACCATCAGTTAATAATTTAAATAACTGCGCTGGACCGACAGGCATACTTACTGTAAGTAAGTGTTTACCGGTCTTGGTGTTCCATATTCGGATAGTATCATCATATCCACTGCTGGCAAGTATCCTGCTATCCGGTGAAAATACTACCCGTGGGATAGTTTCCTCAACTTTATGCTTATATTCTCTGCTAAAGAGTGCGATTTCCTTACCTGTACTGACATCATAGAGCCATACACCCGCAGAACTCGCAATTGCTAAGCGGGTGTTGTCGGGCGAAATCTGTATATCTGTTACAACACCTTTTCCGAGACGCGATTTAGCACCTTCTGGCAGCTTCCACTTTGTATAGCCTTGTGCAGGAGTGTTCGTTGGAGATAGCATTAAAAGGAGGAGTAACGTCACAAAAGTAAAAAATGATTTTATTTTCATCGTGCTGAACGCCTCAAGTTGATTACATTTGTTATTTTGATGGCACATTCCAAAGGAATATGGTCCCATCATGACCACTTATGCTTGCTAAAGTTTTTCCGTCAGGTGCGAACGCCAAGGTGCGAACGTAACCTTTATGACTATCGAAGGTCGTAAGATGCCGGTGTGTCGGGAGTTCCCATAAGTGAATTTTACCGCCTGAATCTCCACTGGCGAGCGTTTTCCGGTCAGGCGAAAATGCTAATTCACAAACGACATGTTTGTGTCCTTCGAGACTTCCGATATGTTGGTGGTCGGTCACATTCCACAATTGGATGTGCTTGTCTTGGGTTCCGACTGCTAAGGTTTCTCTGTCGTGTGTGAATGCCAAGGCATGAATACTACTATAACGGAGACGAAGCCAGACCAACAAGTCATTTGCCCAGTTTCCAGGCGTTTTAAGCGTTGCAATCCGATTGCCGGTGTGTGTGCTCCACAGGTCGGTAGCAGCCTGGGAATCACTGCCGCTTGCCAATATACCTCCATCAGGCGTAAGTGCTATAGGTCCCCAGTGAACTACAAACTCTGTAAGGTGGTGCAGTGATCTATCGGTCATTATATCCCAGATATCAATAGTTGTTTTATCAAGGGACTTAATCGGCCTCTTTTCCGTATTTTTAACAGCCAACTTCTCACTATTGGGTGTGAATGCGAGCCCTTTGCGTTGATAACTCGTGCCGTCGTCATCGAACCATCCTCCTATGGAGATGTTTGTATTTGGGAGGGTGTGAGCAGCGACCTGTTCGCTTGTTGTGATATCCCACTGTATGATGTTTTCTTGGCTGTTAACAGCGGTTAGGGTTACGTTATCTGTGGCAAAGGCTAATCCCTCAACCTTCCAAGAACCTGCTTTCATCGTGTTCTGTTTGGTGCCGGTGTGTGTATCCCAGAGGTGGATAGTGCTGGTACTATCGCCGCTGAGGATAGTGCTGGTACTATCGCCGCCGCTTGCAATGGTTTTTCCGTCGTGTGAGAACACTAACGCCGTGAAAGGTTTCGCGTAACCTGTCGTGACGAAGAGCAGCTGGTTGGTGTTTTTCGTTTCCCACAAGGCAACGGTGCCGTTTCCATCTGCAGTGACAAGGATTGTGCCGTCCTGTGATAACAAAAAGCGTTCGGGGAAAAAATCGAACCACTCTATAATCGGAGTGTGTACAGCGATTTCACTGCGCGTGGCGATGTCCCATAGCGTATAGCCTTCGTTCTCTATGATAGCGAAGGTTTTTCCATCACCAGAAAACGCGACGTGTCTACCTTTCGGAGACCCAGCGATTTTACGGCGTGTCGCAACATTCCATATTGTGCATTCACCGTACTCTATAATAGCAAGGGTTTTGCCATCGCCTAAAAACGCTACACCTATGCCGTACGGAAGAACTGCAAGTTGTTCTCCTGTCTCCACATCCCAGAGTTCCGTTGGACCTGTACGTGCCCTTGAGCTACCGTCCCAGCGCGCAATTTGATGACTAATTCCATTCACCAATGTTTTACCGTCTGGAGAGAAATTTAAGCCGCTCACCCATTTCAGAGCGGGTTGTCCGTCTATAATTTGGTTTCCGTAGGTGTATGGTCTCGGGGATTGAATCGGAAGAGCCGAGCTATCATCTGCTTGCACTATAAGTTTTCGTATCTCGCGCCCGGTAGGTCCGTCTTGTATGCTGATTGTGCCATCCTTGTTGCCAACTGCGAAGGTAACGCTACTTGTGCGATCGACAAATGCATCCGCTGCAAGGTGCAAAATCCTGTCTTTTCCGAGTCTGATTTTGGGCCGTTTTGGACGCAGCGTGTTTAATTGTTTTCCAGTCGTGAGGTCCCAGAACCAGACTGTACCGTTCCAATTCTGACTCACAAGCGTTTTGCCATCGGCTGAGAATTTCAAAGAGATAAAGGGTCCGCCGGATGTACTGAATGTCAACAAGTTTTCACCGGTGTTGGCATTCCAAAGTTGGAGTGTTTTGTCGTGTGTACTCATCGCCAGCGTCTTGCTATCCGGTGAGAATACCATCTGAGAGACCGTGTGCTTGTCATATCTTACAAGTGGCGTAGTTTTTGCCCTTGTGCTAACATCATAAAGCCATATCCCAATAGAGCTCGTAATAGCCAAACGGGTATTATCGGGTGAGAGCTGTATATTACTTATTACACCTTTTCCGAGTCGGGCTTTGGCACCTTTCGGTAAATTCAACTGGGTATAGTCTTGAGCGAAAGTGTTCGTTAGAAGCAGCGTTGAAAGGAGAAGTAGTGTTAGAGAAGTGTAAAATGGTCTGATTTTCATAGTGATACTCTCTTTTTAGGGTTCGATTTTGGGGGGCTGTAGATTTAGACTCCTTCTTTTTAAGAATACCACAAAAATTATAGGATTTCACGTTTTTCACGCTATCCTATACAAGCGAATTCAGAATTGGGAGTAAAGATCGCATTGTTGGAACATCTCGAAACGTAAAACCGAACTGCGAGAAATATTCGGATGTCTCAAGTGTCTCCGCAATCAAGGGATTCTTTTCCAACTCCTTTGAGACACCAAGGATAAGGGACACATCTTTCTGTTCGGCGAGCGTATTGAGTCGTGCAATAAGGTGTCCTTGATGCCACGGATGGAACAATTCAATGGCGGTCTCCACTCCGCTTTTGTGGACGAGGTGGTAGTCGGTAAAGCAATAGGAGTTGGCCGCCAGGGGGAGCAATTGGCTTCCCGGACGGACCTGCCAATCGTCGGTTTTATTTTCGAGCATCTTCTGAAAAAGTTGGATGTCTTCCGGGATATAGGCGAGGAACTGTTGTGAGATCGGCTTGATTCCGCACGATTCATCAAGCGATAACTGAGAATGCCGCTTGTTCCGAAACTGGATCTCTGCTGTGAGTTCCCATTTCGGTTGATGCAACACAGCAACAAAAAAGTTCGCCAAATTCATACCGTATCGCTTCGTTTTGTAAAAAAGGTTGAGCGGTCCGTCTACCGTAATCTCATATAGCTCGCCTTCTTTCCGAATTGTGGAGAGGAGTTGGTTGAATCTGAGGTACTTAAACAGTTGACGGAGTTCAGCCGTCATGGAATCGGCAAGTTTTAGTGTCAGCGTGTTGCAATGGAGGAGTAACCCTTGCACTTGCGCGGCGTTGTAACGGTGAAGCAGGCGTTCAGCGGAAAGTGTATTGAATGTCAAGACCGGTTGACTACTCGGTAAATCCGCGTAAAGTTTGGCACTCAGCTCTGTCTGCTCCATAGGCGATTTATCTGCTGTTATCTGTAACACCTTACACTGATAGTCTGCGTAATCCTCAAACTGTTCCTGTGAAAGCAGGCGGCTCGTCTCTGTAAAGAGGTTGTGCCGAAATGCGATCAATTCTTCGTTAGGTGCAGTATCAAACTCGGTCCTATCTAACAAGAGTTTTTCGAGTCCACGTTTGACTATCGGTGTCCCCGGTGTGCTGTCAATTATGTGCTTACTTGACTCCAAAAGCGTCGCGCGTGACTCATTTAGAGATGCCTCAAAAATAGCGATCAATTGCTCAGCAATTGCCAACAATTGGTTATCGGTCGGATTTACAAACTGTGGGTGGATTTGCCCGTTTTGGATTTTGTACTGGAGTAAGTCTTTGGTGAGCATTTTTTAATTCTACCTTGCGGTTAAATGAGGTGGTTTTGGACTTTAGCACTGTTTTCTCGAATCCGCTCTCCATTTTGCGGCGTACTCACCCATAAGCGATCTGCTTCATTAAGAGCGACGCGATTTTAGACTATACGATTTTTTAAAGCGTCTGGTAGGCGTTGTGCTGTCTCCGTCGTTTGTTGACGAAATGTTCACCCGTTTGCTTAGAGATAAGTTCGTAAAGCACTGCTTGTTTACCTTCACGTTTGCGGAGGATGCGTCCGAGCCGCTGCACATGTTCGCGGACGCTCCCACTCCCTGAGACAATGATAGCGACATTCGCCTCCGGCACATCTACCCCTTCATTGAGTACTTTTGAGGTGACGAGGATAGAATACGTGCCGTCGCGAAACCCATTCAAAAACGCGTTTCGCTCCTTGAGTTTCGTCTGATGTGTTAGCACTGGGAGGAAGAAACGCGTGCCGAGTTGATACGCTGTGTCATTATCTTGTGTAAAAATAAGAATTCGATCGCCACTGTGTCGCTGTATTAATTTCCACACCCATTCCTGTTTTGTAGTGGAGGCAAAACTGATCTGTTTTTGGGTGAGATATGCTTTGAAAGCGGCGCGGCCTTCATCGGATTGCGAGGCTTTCCAAAGAAATGTATGCCACCCGCGCGGAGTCCCCATATTAATTCTCGCCTGTTTGAGGAAACCCAGATAAATGCGACGCGCCTCCTCGTACCGGACCCGTTCTGTATCTTCCATCTCAACCGCAATGGTCACAACACGGTACTCGGAGAGCGTTTTCCCAGAGAGGTCCTGCACCTTTGCCTCATAACAGCACTCACCGACAAGCGCATAAAGTCGGCTTTCTTTCCCATCAACGCGTTCAGGTGTGGCTGTCAACCCCAACCGAAAAGGGGCGATGCTACTGATCGCAGCATATTGATACTGTTCCCCCGGCAGATGGTGGCATTCGTCAAAGATGGCAAAACCGAACCGATTGCCGTAATGCGGCGCGTGCATGACAGCGGATTGATAGGTCGTCACCGTAATATCTTGCAATTCGTGCTGACCGCCGCCGTAAAGCCCGATCTCTTGTTCAAAATGTTCCGTCAACACCGTGTGCCATTGGTGCATGAGGTCAATCGTCGGTACGTGTACGAGTGTCGGGCGTTGTGTGTCGGCAATGAGTAAGATTGCGATGAAGGTTTTACCCGCACCCGTAGGGAGGCTTACGACCCCGCGTTTACCGTTGGCGTGCCATGCATCAATCGCCTCGGTCTGATATGGATAGGGCGAAATCGCTTTTTGGTGTGTAAAGGGTTCTATTGTGAATTGCCGTGCTGTATCCTGATAAGAGACATTGTGGGCGCGCAGCTGCGAGACGATGTGTCGATAGCGATAGGCGGGAGCACGGAAGGTGAGGGTGCGCTCATCCCAACGGAGATCTGGCAACTGTGATTCGAGTACCTCTGGGACGTTCTGTAGGATGAGGGTGCCTTTGTCAAAATTGATTTTCAGGGGCAAGGACATAATGCTTCTCAAAGTGCCAAATTAGAGTTTTGATCAATTGTTAATACTTCTATTATACTGAAACCCAGCAGGAAATCAAGTTTTTTATCCAAACCTTGATTTTCTGATAGCACTGTGGTAAAATAAGCATATTAAAACTACAGAGAGGAACAGACTACCCGTGCTTAAACTCATAATCATGCCGCCGCAGAACGCGGAATCACACGAATGGGCTGAACGTCTTCACAACGCATTACCCGCATACACCGTCGTCTTGCCAGAGACAGACGACGCAGTGGCAGAACACCTCCCCGATGCAGATGCCGTCTACGGTTGGGTATCCCCTGAACAACTACCGTTGGCGAAAAATCTCCAATGGCTGCAGAACCCTGCCGCGGGTCCCTTCCCCGGCTATTATTACCCCGCGCTGATTGAACATCCGGTTGTCGTCTGTAACCCACGCGGTATCTACAACGACCATATCGCACAGCATATCATGATGTTCGTGCTTGCACTTTCGCGTGGGTTGCCTTATTATATGGATGCACAACGCGAGAGTGTGTGGGGCAAAGATGCACGCAAAAGTGGATACATTGACCTCGCACAGGCGACGGCACTGATTGTCGGTGTTGGCGGGATCGGGCATGAAACCGCACGCCTCTGTAACGAGTTCGGGATGAAGGTCATCGGTGTTGATGCACGCTGGGAGTATGAGGTGCCTTTTGTGGAGAAACACGAGCCTGCAGAACTGGACACACTCCTTCCACTTGTTGACTTTGTGATAACCACGACACCACACACACCCGAAACCGAAGGAATGTGGCACCAAGAGCGATTTTCCCTGATGAAAAACACCGCTTACTTCATCAATATCGGACGCGGTAAGACGACGAAACTTAACGACCTCATTTCAGCACTTGAACAGGGCATCATTGCGGGGTGCGGTTTGGATGTGTTTGAAGTTGAACCGTTGCCTGCTGAAAGTCCGTTGTGGCAGTTGCCGAATGTGCTAATAACGCCACACATCGCTGTCAAAGATGCGGAGAATATCGAACCACGGCGGTTTGAACTTTTCTTGGAAAACGCGCGCCGATTTGCTAAAGGTGAGCCGTTACGGAACGTCGTCAATAAAGCGGTGTGGTATTAGAAAAATTTTTAATTAATTTATGGGCACCTGACATCATGTGCAGGTTCTTGATACGCAGCCCGTAACGAAGTGGAGGGGTTTTGGGTTGGGGGTTTCTTCAGATATACGGGAAGGCTCTTGATAGGTGAGACCCAGCTGACCGAACCGCAGGGAAAAATTAAAAATCAATATCTTTTAAACGATGAACAGATTCGCCATTTTATTGTCAACGGGTACGTCAACGTCACCGCTGACGTGCCGACACACATCCACGAAACCATCTATAATAAAACGGATGAACTCTTCGCTGGGGCAGCCGATTTCCGAGGTGATCGGCAACACAACCCACTCAATAACATTTTACCCTTGGTACCTGAACTTCAGGTAGTCTTAGAGTCGTCAGAGGTGCGCGGCGCACTTACCAGCGTTTTGGGCAACGGGTATGTCATGCATCCGCATCGACACTGCCATCCTAATTTTGCTGGTAGCACGCCGAGCGGGAAAGAGAACGGCGAAGAACGGTTGATGATGCCACTTCACAAAGATGGGCACGCCGGTGGAAAACGACCCCGTCACCGCACACCGCGTTGGGCAATACTCTTCTACTACCCTCAACCCTGTCTCGTTGAGCAAGGACCGACCTGTATCATACCCGGCACGCAATACATTCGAGAATTTATGCTGGATAGCGAACGTCAACGCCACGAGATACATGCTGAAGGCGGAAACGGGACGCGACTGCTCCCTGAGAATTTCCTAAATAGAAACCTTGTGCCAATGTCTGGTGAACTCGGTGCTGTTTGGATTATGCACTTCGATATGGTGCATTCGTTCCTTCAGAACTATATCTCCCTAAATTGGTATGGCATGAAGTTTGTCTTTATGCGCACCGAGCAGCCGACGACACCTTCGTGGAACAGCGCGACCTCCATCTGGCAACCCCCCGAAATCAACCATGTCCCTTATGATGCCGAGATTCTTTGGACCTATATCTGGAATTGGATGTACGGCAAAGTAGATCTGTATGAAACTGGCCGACTGGCTCCCACAATGGATATAGAATCGGCAGTTACCGCTCTAAAAACAGACGACCCCAACCCTTGCATGAAGGCTGCCAACGCCTTGGGTTTCATGCGTGAAGATGCTGCCGAGGCGGTTCCTGCACTCATTGATGTCCTTGAAGATAGTTATGAACCGGTACGACGAAACGCTATTTACGCACTCGGTGCAATCGGGGAACTATCTGTTGAACCCCTTATTGACGCGCTTGAGGCAGAAAAAGAGGCGTTTGAGATGGAGCCGATTCTCCATATCTGTGACGCTGCACACGGACTCGCTGCTGTTGGAGCACCTGCTGTGTCTGTGCTTATATCTGCGTTGCAGGACGAGCGCGAGAACGTCCGTGCGTCTGCCGTGTATGCATTAGGTGAAATGGGACCCGTCGCAGCAGAAGCGGTTGACGCGCTTATTGCATTGCTAACGGATGAATCGGAGGAGGTGCGTCGGCATGCAACTTCGGCATTGGGTATGATTAAGGTGCCAACCTCGAAAACTGTCCCCGCGTTGGTGAAGGTTTTACGGAATCCTGAAGATACGGATTTAGCGTTTTTTGCGGCGCAAGCGTTGACGCGTATTGGACCCGATGCAACAGAAGCCGTGCCAGCGTTGCGCGATGCACTCATGAGCGAGTCCGCCTATGTGCGTGGGTTCTCCTCAGAAGCATTGAGTCGGATTGGTACCGCTGAGGCGTTGCAGGCACTCGTGCCGTTCCTACGCACTGCACGTTGGTTTAACTACGTCAAGAAGAGTGTGCCGGCTTTCAGCATTGAGTTGAGGGACACAGCATCTACACCAAGTGATGCCGATTCCGTCACAAAACTGATTCAAGAGTGGGCAGAACAGAAGGATATTCCATTGCCAAAGACAAAGGAGATTTCACAAGATTCTGATACGCAATTTCAGGTAACCTTCAGCGATGGCAGACGCGTAACTGCGCGGGTTGAGGGTAACACCTTAAACCTTTATCATAAACGGCGCGTGGAGGCTGGGTTTAAGGCATATCGTTAGGGGAAAGGACTCTGGTAAAATCTATACTAATGTAATATTCTCTAAACCTTTTCCACTATTATGCGTCTGAACTCAATATTTAGAGGCTATTTGTAGTTTTATGGTGATCAGTAAATAGGTGGGATGTTTCACGCCTATTTTTGTACCCGATGTGTATCTTTTTGCGTTAATTGTGCAAATTGGAACATTTGGAGGATTGAGAAATGCCAAAATTAGCGGCTTTGAAAGCCTTAAAACTGGTAAGTGTCAAAAAAACTACACTCTATAATGCCATGGGATGCCGGCACGGTAGTAATCACTATAGACGCTCACGGTCGAGAAATCACGGACACCGTACCCTCGCAACGCTGCTATGGTATGCTATCAATGCCCTCCCGAAACGAAAATAACAAGAAAATCTGAACAAACGGGGAATGCTGCGGCAGACCCCGTAAATCCCCAAAAATCTCTATCCGTTCGCGCGTACCCACTCCACTACCTAATTTTAAAATCCATCAAGGTTTCTCATTACACTCCTTGCTTTCCGGTTTCGCTATTTTTTCAGACAAGTTTCCAATTGATTTTCTACATCAAATTTGCTAATATAATAATAAAGACCCGTTCTTTAAAATTCTCTTATTTTTAAAAAATTCAAATTACGCAGCCTGTAATGTAGTGGAAGGGTTTTGCTTGGGTATTTCTTCAGATTTAAGGGCGGCGTGTCAAATTCCAAGTTTGCGTCGTTTAACCGCAAGGAAAATTAAAATAATGGATTGTATCTTTTGTGCGATTATTGCTGGTGAAATTCCAGCCGCCAAAGTATATGAAGATGAACACGTCTTCGCTTTTATGGATATTGCTCCGGCAAATCCAGGGCATACCCTCGTTATACCGAAGCAGCACTATCGAAATATCTTTGATATGCCCGTAGAGGTAGGCAGCAAAATTATGCAAGCCGCGATGCCGCTCACAAACGCAATTCGGGCAGCATTAAACCCTGATGGGCTTAACCTCTTTCAGTCGAATGAAGCCGCAGGATTTCAGACCGTTTTTCATTTTCATCTCCACCTTATCCCGCGATGGGAAGGTGATCCACTTCGGTTACCCTGGCGACCGAGTGAAGGGGATATAGAAGAAATCGGCAACATTGCGGCTAAAATTCGAGATGCTTTGTAGCAGCAGTTCGTATACGATTTTTTTCGCCTGGCCCCATAGGTCTTTAACCTTTAACGCCTCCGATATTGTTTACTCATGTCGGAAACCCGATTTTGACATCGGAAAAATCGGAGCAGAAACCTAATACTTAAAAAATTATGAATATTTTGATTACCTCTGCTGGTTCCGAACTGGCGCGTAACATAGCAGGCGCGTTGGCGGAAGAACATACGCTCCGCTTAACAGAGTTATATCCCGTTGAGGATGTTGAGGGAACGTTTGTGCAAAGCGAACTTGGACACGATGAGTCAACCAACGAACTCGTCCGCGGTATGGATGCGATTATCCACATTGCTGAAGTCCCACCCGACCTGCTCGCTGAAGCCGATCAACCCGACAATTACGCCATTGACTACCAGACGCGCTGCACTTATAATTTGCTGATGGCAGCGGCGGCGGAAGGTGTGAAACATGCTATTTACGCAAGCACACTCCGCCTTTTCGAGCAACACGGTGAAGACTGGACAGTCACAGAAAGTTGGCGACCGCGTCCGTCAGTCGATGGTTTTGTGCTTTCAAAGCATCTCGGTGAGTTCACTTGTCGGGAATTCGGTCGTGAAGGTAAGATCAACATGACATGCCTCCGCCTCGGTAATCTTATCACTGCTGATGCCGTGGCAACCGCCGAATACGATTCGATGTGGCTTGAGATGAACGATGCAGTTGCTGCTTTCCAAGGCGCGCTGGAGTCTTCATCGCCGTGGCGAATCTTTCATGTCCAGTCAGAGTTTTCCGGTTCCCGTTTCTCGATTGGAAAAGCCAAAGGACATCTAAACTTCGATCCGCAATTCGTACCATTACAGGCAAAGGAGGCGTAGTATGAGAGTTCTCATTTTAGGTGGTAACGGTTATCTTGGACCGCATGTCGTCAAGGCGTTGGAGCCTTACTACACGCTTCGCGTTACGGACATCAACGACATTGAAACCGAGCATGAATCGATGCATATTGATGTCGGTTCGTTGGATCAGGTCATGCGCGCCGCTGAGGGGATGGATGCGATTCTCAACTGCTCTGTGCTCCGGCACGACAGACAGTTGGCTTTTGATGTTAGCACGCGCGGATGTTATAACATGATGCGCGCCGCTGTCGAACACGGTATCCGCCGTATCATCAACACTGGACCGCATTTCACCATTCAAGGTGATGATTATACGACCTATGATTACGAGATTAACCCAGATGTTCCACCGCATACAAGCACCGGACTCTATCCGTTGACGAAGGGGTTAGGACAGGAGATATGTAAGGTCTTCACCGAGCATTACGACATCTACGTTCTTTGCTACCTGTTTCTCAGTTTCCGGGAACACGAGGACACCGCAGAAGGTACCGATCTCAATCCGTTTTCTGTCAGCTGGCGGGACGCGGGGGAAGCATTCCGACTCGGCTTGGAGATTGATCTCGCAGAACTCCCCTCCCGCTGTGAGATTTTCAACATCTTCGCAGATCTGCCGCATCAGCAGTTCTCAAATGTCAAAACAAAACGTATCTTAGGTTTTGCCCCGCAGGATAATTTTGAGCAAATGTGGCATAAGAAAGATTAAATTGAGTTGTGCACACAACACTTATCGAACGTTCCAGGAGGAATAGTGATGGCAAGTATTGAGAACGCAACGGAATTAAAGGTTGAACATTTGCTGAGTGGTGTTAAGCAATTATCGCCGATCGAATTGGATGAATTCACTCGGAAGTTTACAGAATGGCAGCAACAGCAGGAAGCAGCGATAGGCGAAAATGTTGATCCCGATGCTACAGATGCGGAAGTGGTAGCGTTTATAAGGAAAAATTCGAAATTGCCTGAAAAAGCATATCGGCGTTACTGGCAGTTACGGCGCAAGCGTGAAGATGAAACTTTAAGCGATGACGAGCAGCAGGCGTATGAAGAACTGATCAGAAAATCAGAGATTATGAATGTCAAACGTCTTGAAGCCTTAGCGATCTTAGTGCAACGTTGGGGAAAACCTGTAAAAGAAATTATGGGAGAATTGGGACTATTCGTATCTCATTTTGATGAACCGGAATTCTCTGACGAATCTGTGCAAAAAGGGCACTCTGAGAGGCCACAATGAGAAGAAAAGTAGAAAACAATGTCTTCTGAACGTATTTCTCTAGCCTTACGTCTCCGTGTTCAAGGGCGTGCCAACGGATTTTGCGAATATTGCCGAGCCCCTGATAGTTTCGCCACCTCTTCCTTTCACTGTGATCATATCATCCCTCAAAGTACTGGGGGCGAAAGTATGCTGGATAATTTGGCGTGGGCCTGCCCGCGGTGCAACAATCATAAACACGCGAAAACGCATGCCCACGATCCGCTAACAGGACGAAGAGTCTCACTTTTCAACCCTCGCCTCAAGCAATGGCATCGCCATTTTCGGTGGAGTGATGACCTTCTATCTATTATTGGACGCACACAAATAGGCAGGGCGACAATTGAAGCTTTGAATATGAATCTTCCTCAGCGTATAAACCTGCGCAGAGCATTGCTAAACTTCGGAGAACATCCGGCAGAAAATCGTTGAGTAATAACTATGCAGATCCAACTCCTTGCACATCGAGGCGGTATGGGGCGCGCACCCGAAAACACTGTTGTTTCCTTCAAGCAAGCGTTGGCAGACGGTGCGGATGGTTATGAGTTTGATGTCTGCCTTACCCAAGATAAACAACCCGTGTTGATCCATGTCGACTTCAACCGAGACAATATTCGGAAAGCTACTGGGTGTGCAACACCGCTCAGTCAACTCACTTGGAAAGAAGTCCAACAACTTACGGTGGAAACCTCTGACGAACCGGTTGCACACCTTGATGATGCCCTCCGATTTACACGGGAGAACCAGATGCCGTGCTTCATTGAACCGAAATCCGACACACCAGAGCTCCTTCCTATCATCATAGAACGGGCGCGCCACTTTGAAGTCGTCCACCTCACCAGTATTCTCACTTTTTACCTTCGGAAGCATCTCCTTGTTGATGCCAAGCGTTTAGAACCCCAATTACAGACAAGCGCGATTCTCATCAACCCGATGGCGAATTTCCTCAAGGCTGCCACAGCGATTGATGTAAATCGTATCATCTTAGGGTGGAGCGGGATTAACCACTTTCAACTCTATAATACTTTCACGCGTACTGTTACGCGACAGGTCGAGCAACTTCGGACAAACGGGATTGTTGTGGAAGCCGGGTTTATTCAGACAGCAAAGGATGTTGCTTGGGCGGTCTCGCCGCAGAAATCTGGGGGTGTTGATAGTTTGTGGGTGGATGATGTACCTTACATCAGAAGTTGTCTCCAAGAGATTTAGCCTTAGCATGTGCTTTTAAAGATACGCTTCCATGCCAAACTTACGGATACACATAAAATTATGAACATCACTGTTTGCAATCCGTTGTTAAGAACTCCGCTCTCCCTTATCGTTGATGATTCTTGTCCGGTAATCAATCTCACTTACTATTGGATACAGCAACGACACGCATGGAAAGCACGACATCAACCGGGGGTTCCACCTGACCGCTGGGAAGGTAACGCCGCACAACTGAAAAAAATACCACCAACAATCCCGGCAGATTTCGCAGCGGAGTGGGCAGAATGGTGTTGGGAAAACGGCGTGAAAGGCAAATTTAGCCTTATTCCGTACCCCGCTGGAATCGGGCGCGTTGATGAGGGGTTTCCTAATTTTTCGACACTGGAATATCAGGCGTGGCTGCGTGTTTACCGGGAACTTATCTGGCCCAGTTTCGATTTGACACCGGAGATGCTCACCCATACAGCTGTTGTTGATCTGGATACGTTCGTGCTCACTGAGGAATGGGAACAGGTAGAGTGGGTAGATCCGCCCGTTGATAATAGACTTACAGACTATATCATCACAGCGATGGAAATGCTTGATAATGTCGGTATTCCATGCGAGGGTGTGACCAGTCCGGGTGCTTTCGGTAAACGTCAGGAAGCAGCCTATGCGAAAGCCGTACTCACTGCCTCTCAGCATGTCAATAACAACCCACGTCCTTTCTATTTCCTCTGGCTGAAACACGATGAACTTCCTGATGTGCCTATCTGGTACGCTGAAAAGGAGAACGGCATCGCAATTGCCAGTATTGTCGCATGTGCCGGTGACTGGTTCGGTGGATGGACAGGCTACGATTTAGGCGATGCTGACCGCTTTATCACGGAAGACGGACAAGGGGGGCGCTTGCCACCCATTCTCGAAAAAGAACTTCCGTGTGTCCTCGTCGGACATTGGCCCGGGTTCTATTTCAACGGTGAAAAATGTGGGTTTGACATATTGAAGACTGTTAAGGCGAGACTCGACAATTATGATCCGGATGGCACGAAAACGCTCTGGATGAAAACCTCAGAAATCGGTCATTATTGGATGGCACGTGAACTGACTGACATTACAGTGATGGAAGAGCGACAGCAGATTAATCTTTCCACGCAATTCCCTACAGCAAATTTTACGCTCGTTATTGACACACCCGTACGTCATGTTCAGGTCAACGGGTGGGACCTCCGCGAAGTTCATTCACGACGCGATTTTCAGAGCGATACATTTCTCTGTGAAGACAAGCAGACGTTTGTCGCCTTTGATTTGGAAATTGGTGACACGGAACTTACGCTTACGGTATAAGGATACGGCCGCCACTCGCAATAACAGTTGATCCCGTCATATAACTTGATGCCTCACTCAAGAGAAACGCGATCACATCTGCCATCTCGTCCGGTTCACCGAGCCTACCGAGCGGTGTCGTTGAACGCAGCTGCTCGACCATTTCTGTTGAGACTTCGCCAAGCATATCCGTCGCAATCGCACCCGGCGCGACCGAGTTGATACGTATATTGTGCGGTGCAAGCGGTCCACAGCACGATTTCGTCAGCGAGATAACCCCAGCTTTTGCTGCCGCATAAGGTAGTTGATTCGGACGAACTGCCAACGCAGCAATCGATGATACGTTGACGATACGTCCAAACTGCTGTTTAATCATCCCCGGTTTAACTGCCCATAGCACGTTGAAAGGACCCGTCAGATTAATCGCGACGATCCGATCCCAATGTTCCGGTGTCAGTTCCTCAAACGTCATATCACCGACGGCACCTGCATTGTTTACAAGCAGTTCAATCGTACCGAGTTCTTTTGTTACTGTCGCGACCATTCTGTTGACAGCATCTCTATCGGCAATATCGGCTTGCACAGGGATCGCTTCCTGTCCCAAACCGTGAATTTCTTCACAAACCGCTTCCGCTTTATCCATCGCGCGTGAATAATGAACGGCAACGGCCGCGCCTTCACCAGCAAGTTTGAGCGCGGTTGCTTTGCCAATGCCGCGGCTTCCGCCGGTTACTAATGCTACCCTTCCTTGAAATCTCATCAACTCTCCTTACTATAAAAGTCCCTCTAATTGTTTCCATATATCATTGGAAATTGGGGTCGTAGCGGCGGCAAAGTTCTGCTCTACCTCTGACGCATTCTTAGAACCCGTCAGATTCATCGCAATCCTCGGTTGACGGAAACAGAATTGAATGGCGAGGTTCAGGACGTTCAGGTTGTTTTCAGTTGCCCACTGATAGAGTCGATGTGCTTTTTCAGCGTCAGATGCGCTTAAGTGTGCACTGCTGGTTGACACATCTGGCTCAATGCCAGAGAGCAGCCCCATCGCAATAGGACTCCCGTTAATAATACCAATATCGTTTTCGGCGGCGAAGGGTAACAACCATTCGTTTGCAGTTTGACTCAGGAGCGTGTAATCCAAGTACGTTAGGATAACATCGACGACTCCCGTTTCAATGGCAATTTTATGGAATTCGTGTTGTCGGACCCCGAGCCCAATGAACTTAATCAGTCCTTCCTCGCGCATCCGTTGAAGTTCATCCAACGCTCCCCCTTTAGCGACGACAGGGTCCATACTATCCGGATCATGCACTAAGCAAACATCGAGATAATCTGTCCCCAACAATCTTAAACTATTTTCGACGCTACGGCGCGTACCCGCGGCACTAAAATCGCCGCGCCATTCAGGATGTGTACCTGTTTTCGTGGCGAGATAAATCTTCTCCCGCCAACCGTCAGCGAGGGCAAGTCCTACCCGTCTTTCGCTTTCACCGTAGAGGGGGGCAGTGTCCAGATAATTGATTCCCAAATCAATCGCTCGGTGTACCGCCTCGACGGCTTCATCGTCAGTAACATCGCCTCTGCCGAGACCCGCGCCTCCCATACCGAGGCATGTGACTTCTAATTCCGTACGTCCCAACCGCCGCCGAGGCAACGGATTTGCTTGTAGTGACATAATCTTGCCTTTCTGATTTTTATATTGGCGGGGCTTCAAACCCCGTCAGCGAGGTATATCGTTATCGGTGCAAATGCCCGCGGCGGGCATCAGGAGGTATCACGCTCACCCACTGCACACCTTTGACAACATCGTCTGGGGTATGTCCGTGTTCAACACCTTTCGGTGTGACGACCAAATCCCCAGGACCGATACGATACGATTCAGACTGTCCGTCCGCCGTTCGCAGCGTCACTGTTGTCGTGCCTTCGGTAAAATACCAATACTCATCGAAATCGTGATAGTGAAGCTCAGTCGGATTTTCTTTGGAGACAGCGAAAGCCCCAATTGTCGTCATATCTGGAGTATCCAAAACTTTCCCAAGTACATCCCCAATCCGTTCACCTTCACTCAGTCGAATAACACAAAGATTCGTATCCATTAGATGACTCCAATGTTTTTCAGGTGCTGCAGTGAATCTGCTACGCGTGCTTTGACGCCAGCCTCATCAAGGTTTTCCCCTTCGACACCCTCTAATTCCATGGTGAAAGGGCCGTAGAAGCCGGCATCGTTCAATGTCTGGAATACCGCTTTAAAATCAACCACGCCTTCACCGAGCGTTGGGAAATGCCACGTACGATAGCCACCGTTTGTATCCTTAAGATGAACCGCACCGACATGTGGGATAACCTTCTGAACTTCGGCAACAGCTGTCACATTATGGTTGTAATAATAGACGTTGCCGGTATCAAAATTAACACAGATATTCGGATGGTTCACGGCGTTCATCGTCTCAAGCGCGATGTCGCCGTTGTGTATCAGATCTGGGTGCGTTTCTAAGCATACTTTAATGCCTGCGGGTGCAGCGTTTTCACCAATGGCGCGGAGTCGGTCGTATACGGCGTTTCGATCCGAATCGCCAGCGTGGACGCTGGCAAATATAATCTTCACGTCCATCTGCGCGGCGATGTCCAAGGTCGTCTGAAAATCGGAAACGACTGTTTCAGACTGAACATCGCAACGCCCTAAAAGGCTTGTAGCAGTAAGTCCATGTGCTTTCAATTTGGATTGGACTTCATTAACAGACTCAGTTGAAGGCACACCAATTTCCACGTTTGTCAAACCGATTTCTGCCAAGTGCGTATAGGCATCGGCACCAAACTGTCGATAGCTGCCTAAGTTACATGCAATAATATTTTCCATTTTTCTCCTATCCGTTACGGGATTTTCCGTAGGGCTGTATTACGCAATAGAATTTCAATTCCCAACAGTAACATTGTCGGTATCAAGAGATATCCTACTAATTCTTTGCGAACGATAGCGTTAGTTACCTCAAATTCCGTTTTTTCAAACCTGTCGATTTCTGTATAGATCCGTTTCAGCGATTGTCCGTCTGTCGCGCGGAAATAACTTCCACCTGTTGTACTGGCAATCAATTTTAGGGTGTTCTCATCAAGATAGGTCAAAACCTCTCGGTACCGCTTACCGAAGGTCGTATCTGCATACGGGATACGCGCACCTCCTTCTTTCCCCATACCAATGGTGTAAACCTTAATACCGAAGGATTTTGCAAGGGATGCTGCTGTTTCAGGAGTAATGCTTCCAGCGTTACTTTCACCATCGGTCAGGAGGATAACGATCTTCGTTTTCGATTGTGAGACGCGTAACCGATGTGTGGCAGTCGCAAGTGCATCACCGATAGCAGTGCCGTCCTCCAGTTGTCCAAGTTTTACATCACTGAGCAGTTCTACCAGTACGGGATAATCTAATGTGAGGGGGCAGAGCGTGAAACTTTCGCCAGCAAAAACAACTAAACCGATGCGATCGTTTTCGCGATGTGCCAAAAAATCGTTGATGACCCATTTGGCGGTTTGGATGCGATTTGCTCCCTCAAAATCTTCTGCCCGCATGCTCTCCGAAATATCAAGTACTAAAAGGATATCGATTCCCTTTGCTAATTGATGCTCGCGGCTTTGAGAGAGTTGTGGGCGAGCAAGGGTAAGGATGAGAAGCACAAGGACAATAAATCTCAAAACCTTCAACATAGGCAGTGCTTTAACTGAGAAAGTCTGTCTCATCTTCTGAACGCCTGCTGCAAAGCCGTAGTTGAAGTCAGAAAAACGCACGACCGGAGTGATTGTCCGTTTGTGCAGCCATCCGGAAGCAATAAACAATAGAGGGATTATGATAAGGAAAATTAAAAAAAAGGGGGATGCTAATTGCATGTGAGTTACATCCTTTCTGACCGCGGACTCCACTCATTACCGGGGAGCAGAGATGTGTTTCTCCGCCGGTCTGGTGGTCTCATCCTACTGATGCCGCT
This sequence comes from uncultured bacterium, assembly GCA_964593655.1. Taxonomy (GTDB): domain Bacteria; phylum Poribacteria; class WGA-4E; order WGA-4E; family WGA-3G; genus WGA-3G. The sequence goes on from CAZQIP010000164.1 coordinate 28,150, forward strand.
CAGTAGACAGATCCCAATGCCAAGGGTATTGACAACAAGAAACGTCACCCAATCAATATAGGGTAGTGCTGTCGCCATAAAATAGAGGATATAACCGAAAATTACTGCAAGCGGTTTCAATCGACCTGAAAACAAGGTGCCGCCGAGTGTAAGGAAAATCGCTGCTTTACCACAAATTGCTAACGGCAGTAAAACGGATAACCCCAACAACATGAACGGAACACCGATAATTGCCAGCGTCAGCAGCGCAAAAATCAGCGGTATGACAACTAACATCAGCGCACTAAATAGTATACTCTGGACCGGTTGATATGTTAACATTTCACTGACTGCATTTATCGGTCTTGGAAATATTGTCACCACCAACAGATACATAAGGAGACAAAGAACGAACTTAACGAGCATCAATCGGAGGTCCATCTCTTTGCGAGTTTCCCAGAGGGACCGCGGATGCATCACGAGTTCCACTGCCGCGGGGATCATCTGCCAGCGATTGCTTACCTGAAGATTCTCTACTTTCTCTATATTTCCTGTAACCTCTCCGCCGATGAGATGAAGTGTTCCGTTCACCTGTGCGCTTGATGCGAGTTCGACGTTTCCACCGAGTACCAACACATTTCCGGTGACGCGCCCTTCTAACCTCGCGTTGCCAGCAATCATAACGAGGCTTGTTAATACCTCATCCACTGCTAATTCATAGTCGTTGACAACTTTGAATATCCGCCGCGTTTTTTCCCACTGGGTCCCTCTCTCTGCGGCGGTTTCGATCGGAACTCTAGTTTGCTGACTTGGCCTGTTAGGAGTCTCTTCCGAAGTCGGTTCTGCGCCTGTGTGTTCAGTGCTATCTGCTTGCGTTGGATGCCTCGACTCGCTTCTCGTCTGCAGATCTGATTCTTGCTCTGTTAAGCCCTGCGCGAGAAGAGTACCGTTTGCGACTTTTTCGTGTCTGAAGTTAGATTGTGGATGCCGGTCATCGCTCTGTTGATTTCCGGACGCTACAGACTGTCCAAACAAGGACAGCACGCCAAAACCGAAAACTAAAAATATAGATGCTATTTCCTTCATGTTTTCCCACGCTTTATGTTGAAATGTTATGAAGATATTGTAGACGAAATTTCCTATGATGTCAACGTTTTTTTGGTATATAGCAGCCTCATTGAGAGCTTCCGTAATTTTGATCTTTCACGCACGAGTGCTTTTTGGGAGGCGCAACGTGCACTGACTGCTGATGACTGACACCTGAAAATTTTATTTTTCACTTGACATGTACCATCGAATCTGATAGGATAAATATATTGATATTTTAAGCGTTTTATGACTTAGTACGTGGTCGCTATATTTGGATAAATCGCTTATATGTAGGTAGGAGTGCTTGAATTGTAATACTCAACAGGAGGTAAAAATGAATTTTAGATCTCTTTTTTCCCGGAAGTTCTGGCTTTCGAGTATGACTCTCACATGTTTCAGTCTCTTTTCTCTTAGCATTCTGTTCGTTTCCACGACTTCAGCCGAAATTGACCCGGATACCCTTGTCGGGCTGTGGCTCTTTGATGAAGGCAACGGGAAAGTTGCAACCGATGCATCCGAAAATGGCTTAGATGGCGAACTTGTGGACGGTCCAAACTGGGTTGATGGTAAGTTTGGCGACGGACTTGAACTTGATGGTTCTGGCGCGCATGTCGTCATCCCGGGGCATGATAACCCAAGAGATGCAATAACTGTTTCAATCTGGGTGAAAAGCCATACCGATACTTGGAACCAGCACGGTTGGATGGTTGAAAAACGCAACGCCTATATTATCCATCCCAACCAAGGAACGAAGAACGTTTCATGGCCCATTTGTAACGGCGGATGTTGGAATAAACCCGGTGGTTGGCGAGACGGTGAAGTCGGCCCCAAAGATATTACCGAATGGCACATGTATACGACCACTTATGATAGCGATACCGGTGAGTGGTACATCTATATTGATGGTGAGGTGGCGAGCGATATGAAGTTGACTAAGAATCAGCTTGATCCCGATACCGGTCCAGTCTATATCGGCAATGATACCTGTTGTGCGGGACGCTTCGCCGATGCCACCGTTGATGAGGTCGCGATTTTCAGTGTCGCTTTGGAAGAAAAGGACATTCAACAAATGTATGAGAAGGGTCTCGAATTTGCAGTCCTGGCGGTTGACCCAGCTGATAAGATGACAACCACTTGGGCAAACGTGAAGGTCAAGTATTAGGAATCTTTAGATATTCACGCGGCGTTTGTAAGTCTATAGACACATAGTACTGTATACTGACCTTCAAAATTAGCGTAAAGGGCGGGTCCATACCCGCCCACACGCACGGTGAAGTACAAGCGAAACCCTCGTTCTACAGCACATATCGAATGGTGAAAGTGAATTGATGGGCGAACTTTCAAGCGCATTGCGCTATAAAAAACAGAAAACGGAGGCACAAATGACGTTTAATTATGACGAAGTAGATGACTTTGACGAAGTAGATGACTTTAACGAAACCGATGATTTTGAGGAAGAACCGCAGGATGTGTTCTTGGAGGAAGAAGATGAGGACGATCCTAATACAGCACTTTCTCAGGCTTTTCGTCAAGCAACAGGGGGGACAATAGTGGATGAAGATGAGACAGATGAAGCAGAAGAGGACGATACCGAAGCAGATGATGGGACCCAAGCAGATGATGATACTGAGGAAGATAATGATGCTGATGCTAATACTTACGAACAACAACTTATAGAGCCGGTAGAAGCATTGCCTGATGAAAACGAAGATGATTTAGAAGTAGAACTGCCCCCGCTTGAATTGGCTCCGACGGCACCGGAAGTCGAGCTTTTTCGCCCCAAGGAGCAGAGTAACGCTGCCTATAGGGACGCGAGGACAGCCTACTATGAAGAAAATGATTATCAACGGGCAATCGAAAAATTTAACGAGGCTATTGAATACGAAGTTCAAAGCACCGAGGGCAGTCTCACCGATGCCAACGAAATTGTTGCAAAATCGAAGTACTGGCAAGCCGAAGCGTACGTCAAGTTACAAGACCTCCCCCAAGCTATTGGGACTTTTGAGGATCTGGTCAAAACTTGCCAAGGACATTATCTCTCATTAGCCGCACAGCGCAGAGCTGATCAATTGAACACGAAAACCTCTTAAACGTCGGACGTTTTGACGTACCGATGCAATTCTATATTGCTTAGCACAAACCTATATTTAGAAAAGGATTGGCGAATTTGTGGAAACCTTAAAAAACTTTCTAAAACAAAAGGCGACGAACTTACGTATTCATTCCATAATCTCCACTTCGGAGGCGGGGTCTGGACATCCAACCACCTGTCTTTCGGCTGCGGATATCGTCTCTGCCCTCTTTTTTCACGCGATGCGTTATGACTGTAGCGATGCCCAAAACCCGAACAATGATAGGTTCATCTTATCCAAGGGACATGCCGCACCACTACTCTACGCTGCGTATGCCGAAGCGGGAATCATTCCGACCGAGGCACTCCGGACACTACGGCAAATCGACAGCATCCTGGAAGGGCATCCGACACCTCGGTTTGAATGGACAGAGGTCGCAACTGGATCACTTGGACAAGGTTTATCGCTCGGACTCGGTATGGCACTCAACGGCAAATACTTAGACGAATCCGATTACCGCGTCTACGTTCTTCTCGGCGATGGCGAAACTGCTGAAGGTGGGGTCTGGGAAGCAGCCGCTTTGGCATCCCACTATCAACTTAACAATCTAATCGGAATTGTGGATGTCAACGCACTTGGACAAAGTCAGCGCACTATGTACGCTTTTGATGTTGATACCTATTGTAAGCGTTTTGAGGCCTTTGGATGGCAAACCATCGGGATTGATGGTCATAATTTTGATGAAATTTTGCCAGCACTTGCACAAGCCAAAGCTTCGACCAATAAACCGACGATGATCGTCGCCAAGACGTTTAAAGGGAAAGGCGTTTCATTCCTTGAAAACGCAGACAACTGGCACGGAAAGGCTGTTGCCAAAGGTGAGGAACTTGACAAAGCATTAGCCGAACTTGGTCCACTCAATTTGGGTGATCCTGTTCAGATTGAGTCGCCTCAACCTGTAGATGAGCATGCTGAGCGTGCTGTCGCAACTGAGTGTGAACCGCCCGACTATCCTTCCGGCGAAGATGTCGCAACGCGCGGCGGATACGGCATAGGGCTCGCAAAACTCGGCGGTGTGAACCCCAATGTTGTCGCTTTAGATGGAGATACTAAAAACTCCACATACGCCGAACAGTTTATGGAACTCTATCCGAATCGCTATTTTGAGATGTTTATCGCAGAACAGAATTTAGTAGGCGCAGGCATAGGTCTGGCGAAGCGAGGGAAAATTCCGTTTGTCTCCACCTTTGCTGCGTTTTTATCGCGTGCCTACGATCAGATTCGGATGTCTGCCATTTCACAAGCAAATATTAAATATGCCGGTTCACACTGCGGTGTTTCAATCGGAGAAGACGGGCCCTCACAGATGGGTTTAGAGGATATAGCGATGTTCCGGGCAATTCCAGAGGCGGTTGTGCTCTATCCAAGCGATGCTGTCAGTGCTGAACGGCTTGTCGCTGAGGCTGCCGCACATGAAGGTATCGTTTACCTCCGAACCTCGCGCCCGCAAACGCCTATTCTCTATGATGCCGATGAAAGTTTCCCCGTCGGTGGGTCTAAGGTTGTTCAACAAAGCAATGAAGATAGGGTAACTGTTGTTGCCGCAGGTGTTACTGTTCATGAAGCGTTGAATGCATACGAAACACTTCAAGCAGAAGGTATTGCTATTCGTGTCATTGACTTATATTCCATCAAACCGATTGATGCAGCGGCACTAAAAGCGGCAGCAGCCGAGACAAACAACACTTTAATTACCGTTGAAGACCATTACCCCGAAGGCGGTTTAGGGGATGCTGTGTTGGATGCTGTCGCAACAGCAGATGTTTACGTCCACAAACTCGCCGTCACAGGGATGCCACGTTCTGGAAAACCGGAAGAGCTCTTAGAACATCACGGGATTAGTGCGAATACTATTGTACAGAAGGTGAAGGACGTTATCTAAAGAGGAATCAATCACGCAAGTTTCATGTAAAATGCAAAAGGCAATTGTCTGGGGTACTGTTTTAGGTGTGATCATCCTTGTAGGCATTGGAATGATCTATGCCTTGCGCACATCGCGCGCAGTTCCAAAAACCTATCCAGCGGATAAGGGACCTAACTTTATTGATGTTACTGCCTACCCTGCGAAGATGCAGGAGGCTTACAAACTCTTCACTAACAAGTGTAGTCGATGCCACACTGTTGCACGTCCCATTAACTCTACCTTCATGCCGGAAGAGTGGCGCAAGTATGTCTATAAAATGATGCGGAAGCCGGGTTCAGGGCTCACGCCGAAAACCGCTGAAGAAATAATTAGATTCCTCATTTACGATGCACAATATCGGGAGCGAAAAACAAAATGATTGTTACGCGTAAACTTCACTCTATAGTAAGATGCTTGATGTTGGCGATATTATTTTCTCTAATAGGCATGCAAATCGGATTCACTGAAGAGGATAATATGAAAAAGAAGGATTTTCAGGTTTCAGTAGACGCACAGCGTGTTGAATTTACCAAGCCTGCTATTTTCAAAGACAGCGCGTGGTTGGTGCCTTTGGAACCGTTCGCCAAACAACTCGAATTGAAGGTAGAATACCCGGAAGGCACGGGGATGGTGGTACTTTGCGGCGGTGTGGAATCAGAACTCTGTGTGCCACTCCAATTCCAAGATGGCAAGGAGGGTGCTGTGGACATTGATGGTGTAACTTATGTGCAGCCAGCGTACCTCGCGAAAACCTTCGGTTTTGAAATTTACGAAGCATCAGCGAACACGCTGGAGATTAGCCAACCGGCATATCTTGCTCCAGAATTCACACTCCCGGATTTGGAGGGTAACCCAAGACATTTAAAAGAATTTCGCGGGAAAAAGACGTTTCTCTATGTTTGGGGTTCGTGGTGAGGGTGTCGTGGACAGCTGCCAGGCTGGCAGGAATTTTACGCCAAACACAACGAAGCATTAAACTTTATCTCAATCGCACTTGATGCCCAAGGCGCATCCATCGTCCGTCCTTGGCATGATGCTGCAAATGCCGATTTTGTCACACTCGTTGATTCACAGAATAGTTTTGGCACCCGTTATAACCTCAAAGCGATTCCTTACGGTGTCATGATTGACGAGGCTGGACGACTGGTGAAAGCACCTTTCAACGTTAATGTCAAAAATCAAAAACACGTTGCAATGCTCGAAAAGTGGTTATCGGATCCCGACTATAATGCGATGCTGCTTCACGAAATGAAACCCTCAAGCGAGGCGGTTGTAAAAACGAATGCTGAAGCAGCTGCGCGCTTTCAACTCGGGCTCATCTTATTGGAAGGTGGTAAAAAGAAGGAAGCGATGGCGGAATGGCGAAAGGCACTCGCGTTGGATCCGCAAAACTGGATTATCCATAAGCAAATTTGGGCAGTTGAGCACCCGGACAAATTCTACAAAGACGGCGTTGATTACGGTTGGCAGAAAACACAACTGGAGGCTGAGAAAAGTGAACCGTAGGTACAATCTCTATCCGACAGGACGTACAGATGCTGTTTTCAACCGAACTCTATTCTGAGCACTTTGTCCTAAAGAACAACTGATATTCAACACAGGTCAGAATGTTTGATATTCAACACAGGTCAGAATGTTTTACGGCTCTGTATAAAATTTGCGATGCTGTCTATAGGCTTAGGTGCCTCGTGTGTGGATATTTTAGGACTTCGGTGGCTTAAAGATTACTATTATGAGAGAGAGTTGGCAAAATCTCATTAATCTCATTACAAACCCGAAAGCCACATTTACGCGGCTGAAATCCAAGCCAAAATGGGGGGTCGCGTTCGTTGTCTTCTGCTTCCTTGTCGTATTGTTGGCGTGGATGGTTTTCCCATTTACACGGAAGTTCATTAACCCACGGTATGCAAGTAGTTTCGCCGATACTGAGCTGTTTGGATCTACCAGAGCAGCATCTATGGTATTGGTTGCGGTGAGTGGGATTATTCTTGGGGTTCTCTGTGCTGTTGTGTTTAGTATTCTACTCACGATGGTATCGCGAGTTTTCAAAGTAAATGAAGCACTCAAATTTAAACACATCTGCGCAGCTTGGTGGCATACGATTTTGATTAATCCATTGGTATTTTTTATCAATATTGCATTCCTGCCAGTTTTTAGGCGCGTTGAGGATATTCAGACGGTTGTTGATATAAGAATTATTCCGGGAATCCACATGTTGGTGCCATCTCTCGAAAACCTCTATCTTCTGATGTTTTTGAGTTTTGTAGATATTTTGGGTATATGGAATATCTTTGTTCTAACTGTAGCGGTTGCTACACTCGCGGAAGTCAGTAAAACAAAAGCGTGTCTTACGGCAGTAATCATTTGGCTATCAAGAGTCGGTGTTGATGTTATTTTCCAAGTTTCATCTGCTTCTTAGGAACAGGTAGGTGTAAGAGAGTCGGTAAAATCTTATAGATCATGGATAATATAGGTGGAGGAAAAGATGAATACAAGAGAAGGTTACGCAGAGCTACAAACAAAAATTTTAGATGCCAGACGCGTTTGGAAACGTAGCATTTTTTGGGCAGGATTCGCTATCGTCCTGACGGGCATAATCGCTGTCTTCGTGGGTGAGGCTATCATTGATTGGTTAATGCCCTTGCCAAGTTTTGTGCGAATTGCTTTGTTAACACTCGGTGTCGGTGTAACGGGGTACCTACTTTATAAGTATCTTATTCAACCGCTCCGGGCGGCACTCACGCTCCGTGATATTGCACTCAACGTTGAGCAAAACCACCCTGACCTTGAAGATAGATTGGTGAGTGCGATTGAATTCGGTAATCGCGAGCCAACGGACCCCATTGAAGCGCACATGCTCCAACGCCTGATTGAAGATACGACGCAGCGGGTGAAAAGTATTGATTTTAAAGCAACGGTTGATCACAGTCGGACCCGTAAGCGTGTCGGCATCGCGGCTTTGGTTGTTGTTGGCTGTTGTGTACTTGCACTCCTATTTCCAACAGAACTCCAAACCAGTCTTTTCCGTGTGTTGATCCCTTGGGAGAAGACTGAACCGGTTTTGACAACGAAGCTAACTGTCGAACCCGGAAATGTACGCATCCTTCGTGGCAAGAGCCTACCTATTCACGTCACTGTCACCGGAAAATCTGCTGAGAAGGTTGTTTTGACTTATGAGGATGTGGAGCACCGAGAAGCCACCCCCTCCGAAACGGAAACACCCCAGCAACAAATTAATATGTTACAAAACCCAGACGATAAACGTGGGTTTGCTTATGAAATTTTTAACATTGACGCGGATATCGAATACTACGTCGTAGCAAACGAGACGACTTCGGAACGCTATACTGTTGAAGTATTTGAGATGCCGAAGGTAACGGAAATTTCCGTGGCTTACACTTATCCAGACTACACAGGTCTTAAACCCGTCGTGCAAACTGGGACGGGGGACATTCAAGCGGTCGTCGGAACACAGGCGGAAATAAAACTCACGACCAATAAAGCCATTCAAACTGCAACATTTACTCTGAAGATGGATGTTAAGCCTGAAAAAGACGAAACTCAGGAGCCTGCTTCAACCCAGATGGTTATCTCCGACGGGAACATCCTGACAACAACTGTGGATGTTATTGCGGACGGGACATATACCGTTGCGCTTCTGGGCATTGATGGTTTCAATAACGAGATACCTATTGAATACACCATAAAAGCCATTCCAGATGCTGTGCCGGAGGTTGTGATAAAGGAACCTGGACGCGATATCAAAACGACAAAATTGGGTGAGGTGGAAATCATTGCTGAAGCCACAGACGATTATGGCATCGCAGCACTAAAACTTATGTATCGCATCGGGTCTGACGAACTACAGGCGTTAACCTTGGAAACCTCCACGCCTGATGCTGTTATAGAATCAGGGGCTATTGATACGGTTCAACGCCGCGTCGCAGAGGGTAGTTATACATTCTACCTTGAGGAATTTGATGTTGAACCGGGCGATATTATCTCATACTACGCGCACGCTGTCGATAATAACACGCTCACTGGGCCCGGCGAAGCGAGTAGCGATATTTATTTCATTGAAATCCGCCCGTTTAATGAAGATTTCCAAGAAATGGAGGCAGAACAGGGGCCACCGATGCCGAATCCGCTTTTAGAAATACTCGCCTCCCAGAAGCAGATTATTCGAGAGACAGCGAAACACATCAGCACGAAACCGTCATCAGTTACGGAGGAATATCGGAGTGCCGTTAAGAAAACCGGAGACAAGCAAGATAAATTGAAGGATAAGACACAGCGGCTTGCAGATGAGTTTAGCATGGCGATGCAAGGCGAATCGGCAGTCACCCCCGAGATTCTGATGAACTTGGAGGATGCAATACAAAAAATGCGTGAAGCGACCGATAGCCTGAACGCTGTCCAACCTGTTGCAGCGATACCCGCGGAACAAGAGGCGCTTGAACTCTTGATAAAAGTTAGTCTTGAACTTCCGAATATACTGATGCAGATGCGGAACAGTAATCCCCAACTTGCTGAGAATCTTGAACTCGAAATGGAGGAGCTGCAAAGTGAACTTGAGGAACAGCAGAACGAGCTTGATATGGAGATGCAGGAGGAGACGCAGGAGATGTTAGATCAGGCACGTCAAATGTTGGCAGAGCAACAGCAGCTGAGTCAACAGAGCCAGCAGTTAGGGCGTGAAAACGAACCATCTCCGAGCGAAATGCAACAGAACAGTCAGCAACAGGAGCAGCTGTCGCAGCAGGCACAGCGGATGGCACAGCAGCTCGGTACTCTGCAGCAGAATGCGCAAGGAACCCAAGGCCAACGCTTGGATCAAGCCGGTCAAGCGATGCAACAGGCTGGTGAGCAGATGGATCAAGCCTCACAAGGCATGCAACAACAGGAGCCGCAACTCAGTGCCGCCAAAGGACAAAAAGCAGAGGAAAGACTTCAGGAAGCCATTGAACAGTTGGAAAAGGTCGCATCGGAATTCACCGATGCTGCGCTCGCCAATGCTGAAGAACAGGTACAGCAGTTGATAGATGAACAATCGGGTGTCCAACAGGAGACACAAGAACTCAGGAACCGCTCTCAGCAGTCAGAAATGCGACCCGAAGATTTCCGAAAGGCATCTGAACTTGCTAACGAACAGCGAGAACTTCAACAGGATCTCAAAGCACTTGAGAATACACTGGAGAATTTGCCTGAGCAGCTCCGTGAGGAGAATCCAGAGGCAGCCCAAAATGTAACGGATGCTACCAGACGGCTCACTGAAGAGCAGACTGCCGGCGATATGTCAACCGCACAACGCGCCCTGCAATGGCGTAGTTTCCGCGCCGCTGAACTGAATCAACAAGAAGTCGTGGAGACCCTCAGGCAGGTACAAGGGGATCTGCAACAGGCGCAAGCCAACATGGCAAACACCGAAGAAGAGCAGCTCGAAGCCGCACTTCAGCAGCTGCAACAATCGCGGGAACAGATGGAGGACATCCAACGCGAACTTCAAGCCATGGAGGGGCAAGAGCAGACGGAAGAACAACAACGCCGTCAGCAACAACTCGCTGAGCAACAGCAACAGGTTCAGGAGCGAATGCAACAGGCACAACAAGCCATGCAAGATGGGCAGGAAGGACAACAACCCGGTCAACAGCCCGGACAGCAACCCGGTCAAGAGGGGCAGCAGCCCGGGCAGGCTGAAGGTGAGGGTGAGAACCAAGAGGCACGCGCTGGGGGTCGCGAATCCGCGCGTGAAATTGACGAACTCTGGCTCGATCTGCTTAATACTATGGACTATCGCCCTGGAAATCGCTCAAATCCGTTCCCTAACTATGAATTCGTTATTCGGGACTTGACGAAATTGGAAGCCGCACTTGAAGAACGACTCAACACACTTCAAGAGAAGAAACGACTCTTCCAAGTCGCGAAGGAGGATGTCCCACCTGAGTACCGACGGCTCGTTGATGACTACTACGAGTCTTTGTCACAGTAGTTCGAGGATACACTTTTGCTGGCGAGGTTTCAAACCTCGCCAGCATTTGATTGGGTATTATCGTTAATTTACGAATGATTGGAAAATCTACTATGGAGTTTAAGAGTAAAAATATTGTCACGCCGGGTGAGTTCATCAACTTAAACGATTACGCGCCCGCGTATACTGGAACTTACGAAAAAAAAGGTCAGACGAAGCGCAGACTGAAAAAGCTGCATAAGCAGCTGCTAAAACTTCAGGAACTGCTTTACGCGGAAAATCAGCATGCACTTCTCATTATATTGCAGGGTATGGATACATGTGGCAAGGACGGCACGATCCGGAAGGTTATGGCAGGTATAAATGTGCAGGGATGTGATGTCGTTAATTTCAAAGTCCCTTCTGCGGATGAGCGCTCTCGGGACTTTTTATGGCGTGCACACAGAGTCGCACCGCCAAAAGGGAAAATCGGTATCTTTAACCGTTCACACTATGAAGATGTCCTTGTAGTCCGCGTGCATAACTTGGTGCCAGAACCGGTTTGGGCGCAACGCTATCAGCAGATTAACGATTTTGAGAAAATGTTGGTTGAAAATGGAACGGTTGTCCTAAAATTTTTCCTTCACATCTCAAAGGAGGAACAGAAAGCGCGTCTTGAATCCCGGATTAGCGATCCGACGAAGCATTGGAAAATCACGGAAGCCGATATTCGAGAACGTGCCTATTGGGACGATTACATGCAGGCGTACGAGACGGTTCTCCAAGAATGTAGCACTGACTGGGCACCTTGGCATATAGTACCCGCAGATAAGAAGTGGTATCGAAACCTCGTCATTACAGAGTGCATCGTTGATACACTTAGAAAACTCGGTATGAGGTATCCAGAACCCACAGCAGATGTCGCCAAATTCACAATTGGCGACTGAGATATGTTCCTTATAGAACATAACCGGCGCGCGCTATCACTTTTAATTCGGGCACTTTTGACAGCGGAGGCTTTGTAAACAGAAATGGGCACGAAATTAATCGATAACCGATTTCGGTTCTCGCTGCGAAGCAGGACAAAATTGAGCGGAGATGCCGTAGCTAAAAAAATGCTTTCAGAACAACAATTAGCACAATTTGAAGAAGAAGGTTATCTACTCCTTTCCGGTCTGATCCCACAAGAGACTGCCACAAAAGCCGAGGCAGCGATGTGGCAAATGATGGGCATGGACGCGAATGATCCAGACTCGTGGGAACATTTCAAACGTCCGGGGCTTGCTGGATTTTACATGGAACAGCTGTCGAGTGGGAACCGTATTGAACTTTTCGGTGTTACCCATCCAGATGTGTTGGCATGTTGCACGCCTGATTATCTCACTGTCCTTAACCAACTTGCATCCCGATACCCAGAAATTCCACACTGTAAAGATCACCGTCCTGATGGTATCTGGGCACTCAACCAATTCCCCGTTGCAGCCGAGTGGAAAAGCCCATCGCCGCACTTAGATGGCGACTTCCGAGATTTCCGGTTGGATCCCGGCACTTTTCGAGCGACCAGTTTAACCTATCTCACCGATGCCAATTCACACGGTGGAACAACAGTGATATGGCCCGAAGGTCCTCGACGGATTCGTAAATTCCGAAAAAAGAATCCTGAATTCTCTAACCATGTCAGCGATGTACGTGCCTTATTCCCAGAAATGGATTTAGGCGAACCGATGGAAGTCGTCGCTAAACAGGGAGATGTCCTGTTTTTTCATCACCTTCTACCGCATTCTGGCACAATGAATGTCGGTCCCTCTCCACGTTTCGCGATTCGGTACCTGTGTTTATGCCTAGCATGCCGCAAGTGGGAGAAAAAAGGAGAGTGGAATATCTGGATGCCATGAAAAACCAAATGGAGGAGTAGAGATGACTAAAAATAAAATGATTGCTTTTTGGCAATATTTTTTCTTTGCACTTGCTGGTGTTTTAACTTTTGTCTTAGTAGCAAGTACGAACGCACAAGAAATCTATGCACAGACTGGGTTTGAGGAGTTTCCTACCGGTAATCCACCTAAAGATTGGGAAGTAATTGGCGGTGAATTTGAAGTTTCTGGCGACACCGTCAAAACCGATAAAAAAGCACTCGCAATCTTGGGCGGTGGAGACGGAGACGGTCTCGGTGTCCCCATAGAAACCGAAAATCCTATTATTTCGGTTGAATTCTATGTTTATATTGAGGGCGGTGGTAGGTCTTTTAATCTCAAAGTCGCCACTGCTGATGGTTTCGGCGAAAACAATGGCTGCACCTACATCAACTGGGATGCGGGGGTTGTCCGGCTTTACGACGGTGCCGCATGGCAACTCATTGGCGATTTTGAAACCGATACATGGAAGTACGTCTACATTGTTGCCGATGTTGGCAAAAGCGAATTTGATTTTTCCGTAGGCGATGACAGGGACGATGCGTTGGGTGCCAAGCCAGAAAAAGGACTCCCCTTTCGGAACGCTGCGCTCGGTCCCACCGCCAAATGGTTCGCTTTCTATACGTGGGGAATAGTTGTCCCCGGTTATGTTGATGACTTACTCGTCTATGAGGGGGCAGATGCACTGGATCTCGCCGTTGACCCAAGGGGGAAACTTACCACCTTCTGGGGACAAGTTAAACAAGGGTTATAGACGTAATTGCCTGAGAATTTGGAGGAACACATGACAAACAGTGATACCGTTTGCCTCACACCAGCACAACGACTTCATTTCGACATCTACGGTTATGTGTTATTAGAGAACGTCCTAAACAGCGATGAAATTCAACGTATGAAGGACGCACTCTATAAAATAAAAGCCGACGAAGATCGGGATGCTAAGCATGTTTATGCGCGTCCGGGCGGAGAACACCATGTGCTTTTCGGCAATCTTGTTGCGTATGATCCGGCGTTGTTGGAATATGCTGCACATCCAAAACTCGTGCCATTGGTTGAAGAGGTGGTCGGCGGGGCAGTGCGTCTTGAGGAAACCGAAGCGATCATCAATAGTCGTAATCCAGAGACAGAATTGGACGAACTCCACAAACGCCGCTATAACCCAACCGGTTTCCATCGAGGGACGCAACACGGATGGGGCACCTATATAGAACAGAACAAGTTCCACTGCATCTTTGTCAAGACGCTCGCCTATCTTACTGATGTCGGTCCTGATGATGGTGGAACGTGTGTTATACCGGGTAGCCACCGCCTAACGTGGAACCATAACGAGATGATTGAAGCTGCGCTTTCTGATGACAAACTCATCTACCAAGTCGAAGCATCAGCCGGTTCTGTCCTGCTTTTTGCCGAAGCGTTGATTCACAGCACGACTGCCATCCGTAGCGACAAAGAGCGCGTCATCCTCATCTCCGGCTACACACCTCCAATGGTGCGCGAATGGCCCGGCAACGAAGTCAGTCCCGAATTTATTGAGACATTGCCGGAAGACATCCGTCCGCTTATCTCAGGAAGCGACAGCTGGCATTGGAAACGGCGGTATTAAACCTCAAATTTGATAGGTGCGGTTTCATATTTTCTCAGCGGGTGCGGTACCTATATGCCTACTTATTTTGAAAATTCTCTATAATATCCGGCATCTTGCAGGAGGAAAAATGAGAAGTTTTGGTACCTACGGACGTGTACGTCCTGAGCAACATTATATTGTTCCGCGTACTACGGAGGTTGCTGATTTCATCAACCGTGTTAAAGCAGGCAGATACATTGTGCTGTTCGCACCACGTCAGACCGGAAAAACGACTTTTTTTCAATTAGCACTTAATACGCTCACCGCTGAGGATCCCACCTATTTTCCTATCCTATTGGATTTCCAAACAATGCGCAACGCCGCACCTGCCACTTTTTATGAACAGCTCTATTACCAGATTAACAGGCAAATTGGGAGCGTCTTCCGAAAACGGGGCGAGGGACCTTCGGAAGCACTAACACAATTTTTAGAGGATACAACGCTAACCGATCATTTTTCGA
>CAZQIP010000165.1:0-2644 GCA_964593655.1 uncultured bacterium
ATCAGATCGGCTTTATCGCGTATCAAGACGCGGGTACCCCAGCCTGCAAAATGTTTTTCGCAGCGTTGATGTCTCTATCGTGGTCTGAACCACATTCAGGACATATCCACTGTCTATCAGAGAGAGAAAGGTTTTCGTTATAGTAGCTACAATCAGAGCAAGGCTTTGTTGTCGCTACCCAACGACCCGCTTTCAGGAATGTTTTGCCGTATTTGGCACACGTCCATTCAAGGATCAATGAGAACTCACCGAAGGCTATATCAGAGACTTTGCGTCCCCAAAGTTTCTTCATACCTTCAAGGTTCAGCGTCTCTATCGCAATCTTATCGTATTTACGCACAAGGCGAAGTGCCAACTTAAAAAACCAATCACGCCTCCGATTCGCAATCTGCTTGTAGAGGCGTGCCAAGTCGCGTTTCGCACGAAACCAACCCTTAGACAGGTATTGCTTACGAGAGAGCACCTTGTTTGCTGAACGGATTGCGGTGAGACTTTGTTTATTGAACTCTGGCGACTCTATCTTTATGCCGTCTGAAAGTGTCAGGAATGTTTTACAACCAAAATCTGCCCCTGCCTCATTACCGGTCAATGGGAGTTTTTTCGAGCGTTCGTAATCCTCACAAATCAAGTATAGAGAGTAGTCGCCAACATTATCACGCTTGATCGTTATTTTCTTGAGAGTGCCTGTCCACTCGCGGTGTTTCCAAAAGGTGAAGGATTTACCTAAACAGTTAATTGTAATACGATTGTCTTCTATTTTGTAGCCGGCTTGCGTGAACGTCACAGATTTGTATTTATGATTCGGCTTGACTTTCGGTTTGCCGACTTTACGCTTTGTTAGACCTTGCTTTCGGTCTTCTATGTTATCAAAGAAGGCTTGGTAACCCAAATCAATACGGCGCGCAACGTCTTGTATCATTTGAGACGGCAGTTGATTCCAATGCGGTTTCGTCCGCTGTTTCAACTTCGTGATATGCTTCAGGATACGAGAAAGTGAAGCATATTTGCCATAAATCCTATAGTAGCGACGTTGTAAATGCAATAAATGAAGATGCACCTGCCACATATCATCTATGAGGTTGCCAAGCAGGATTATGTTTGACTGGTGAAATAGTTCGTATTCAAATGCCTTTACAGGCTTCGGCGTTTTTTTACCGCGTTTTCGTTTTCGCATGGGTGTTCACAGACCACAGTTTTTTACCCCTATGAAGTGGGTAGGCAGACACGTAACCTTGCGATTACGCTTGACAGGTCTGCCACTGTGATATTATAATTAGACTACATTTTAGACAAAATGTCAAGTTTATTTTTCCTCTTCGCCATCTATATCCCGCAAGCTGAAGCATGGGGATTTGACGGGGGAGTGTTAAGAGGTGCAAGTCAATTGGTTTTTTAGCCGTGAGCCATCAATCGTCGGCTGCCAGCAAAGAAAGTGGACAACACTGACTGCTGACAGCCGATGGCTGACAACCAACTTGACATCTACCCGCATTTGTGTTATACTTTACTAAGTATAACACTCACTTTTTAGTTCAGGTACCCTCGCGTAAAGACCTTATACATTTAACATGACCGACTCAGAAGAAAAAACGCCTCTCGAATACTGGTTAGCCCTTGCCTCCGTTGACGGGCTTGGCAGCGTGCGGATCAGACGGTTAATAACACGCTTCGGGAGCGCGCAGGCAATTTTTGAAGCGGAACTCCCAGAAATTGCGCGGTTGCCGTCCTTCAACCCGGTGCTCGCCTCACGGATACTTACGGTATCAGGTAATTTCCAAACGTTTCGCGAAAGGCTTGACGCGCTCAAAGCGCAGGAAGTCCGGGTGATGTGTCCCGAAGATACCTGCTACCCCTCACAACTGCAGCATCTCCCCGACGCGCCGAGTATCTTGTGCAGCGTCGGTACATTAACCGAACTCGACGAACGATGCGTGTCGATTGTCGGGAGCAAGACACCGAGTATCGAAGGGATTCAGTTAACGCTCTCGCTGGCGACGCAGCTTGCCCTTGCTGGGTTTACGGTTATCAGTGGACTCGCCACTGGTATTGATACGTATGCACACTCCGGTGCGCTGGCGGGGATGGGAAAAACTGTCGGAGTCGTCGGCACAGATTTGTCCGCGATCTATCCAGTACAGAACAATCCGCTCGCGATGAAGGTCTATGAACACGGTTGCCTGTTTTCGGAACACCCGTTCCCGACAACACCGTCGCCGGGCAACCTGATCCAACGGAACCGTATTATTAGTGGGCTTTCTATGGCAACAATCGTCGTTGAGGCACCGCAAACGGGTGGTGCGATGCATACAGCACGATATGCCCAGCGTCAGGACAGAGCCGTGCTCGCGTGTCGGTGGAATACCCCATCTGCCCTGAGCGAGGGACCACGGGAACTCATCAGGACTGGTGCGTTTCCGTTCGCACCCACAGAGGTTCATAAGGTCGTTGATGTGCTGACCCACCCGGAACGCCTGGAGACGTACGGAAGCGGCACCGCAAGTGAACAGATGGGGCTGTTTGAGGAATAGTTATCAGTTGTCAGTCTGCCTCACAGTGAGAGTTAAAGAGGTTTACTGTTACTTGCAACAGTCCCCTCAACTGCCACAAGATGACTCTTAACTGATAACCGATAACCGATAACTGA
>CAZQIP010000166.1:0-35947 GCA_964593655.1 uncultured bacterium
GAATAGTTATCAGTTATCGGTTATCAGTTTTCAGTTAAGAGGGTTATTGTAGCAATCTCGTTTGCTGTATCCACCACAGAAATCCTCTTTAACCGACAACTGAAAGGGAACCGACAACTGAAAGGTTTTTGGGAGAAAAACCGAACTGACGACTCTCACTGCAAGGCAAACTGTTACTACTAACGATGTGCTGCGACAATAAATCCTGTTAAGCCTGTAAGCAACAACTGAAAGCCGGTTTGATAAAACAACATGAAAAACGGTTGGCAGAGTGCAATCAAACCCAGTGCGATTAAACCAATAGAAAAGCGTTCACACAAGGTTTTCTGCGAAAAGACAATCGAAAAAACGATTATACCGGGTAAAAGTAGATGTAAAGCCGTACCACCAAGCGATGGGAAAAAGGGTTGGTAAAGGAAGACAAACCCGATACACGTTAAGAGAGCTGCACCGATAGCTGCGATCGGCTTTGCAGTTGTCGTCATACCGAATGCAATAGCAGAGGTAAATAGTATATGAAACGCCGAACCGCGTAGCACTGATGGCATAGGCAAATAGAGAAATCCTAATCCGACGACCAAACCCACACCGGATATAAGGGCGATGCGTTGTTTATTCTCGAAGGCAGTTCCACCGAGGATGGCAGTAATACCCAGCAGCACCAGTGCGATACCCTTGAGCAAAACAGCATTCTGCGTGATAATCGCCGGTAGCCGTGAGATAGCCTCTATATAGAGAAAAACAATACCCGCTACCAAAAATCCGATTGCAATCAGTTGATTTCGTCTTTCTTTCGTCATAGCACCCCTTCAGGAATCTATAGTCTCAGCGATCTAAATTGGCTCAATCTTTCCGTTTCAATAGGCGAGTTACCCAACTTTTAGATTGTTCCCGCGTTAATTGACTCGTTAAATCCTCAACTTGTGCTGACCAATTCCCTCTTTCGGTTTGGAAAGATTCAATCATTTCTCGCAGCTGCGTATTTTCGGCGATAAGTGCTTGCTTCTCCGACTCCAATTTGTCGCAAGTTTCTCGTAGGTAAGTAATATCAATAATCTGGCAGCTCAGATTTTCAATAATATCATCTGTTGGAATATTATAGGTGAGTTTTTTGATGAGCGGTGCGAGTCCATCAACGCGTAGTTGTATCTGTGGCTTTGTAGCACTTCCGGCTTCATCAGACGGAGCAGAGACGACCCGTAGATATGGTTCAATCTCTACATCTCGCCGTCTCAATGTGCGGTTGATGATGTCTTCTTCCACCCCTATTATTTCTGAGATTTCGGAAGGGTTCATATAGAGGTCCATACCAAATTTTCCTAAGATTAACAACCAGCCATTAGCCATCAGCCATCAGTATGAAATCAACGTGTTTTCTTTACAGGAACGCATCTTTGCTGAAAGCCGATTGCTAATTTATGAAATCCCGTCCCAATATTTCCACATATCATCGGGGGTTTCAAACTTAATCTCGTCAAGGTCTTTCCGCCGGTATCTGCTGATGAGTGCAATTCTGACATTGCGACCACAGTTCGAACCAGCCGTATGACTCATCTGATGATGCCAGAAACAGACATCACCACCTTCGCCTGTAAATTCATAACTCGGTCCTAAATCAAACGGAGCAACCCCACCGGGGAGACTATCCAAGTCGTGATGTCTGAAATATTCCGCCCAAATCCGATGGCTCCCGGGCCAAACGGTAAATCCGCCACCCTGTTTTTCAACCGTGTCAAGATAGACGGTCGCGCCGAGTGTGAACGCACCGACAACACCTTTCGGCACACCGTTTGTCGGGGTGTGGTAACCGTCAAGATGTCCGCCACCGGGTTCACGCCATTCTCTGTCTGGATCCGGAAAGTTGATATGCGGACCGGCGCCACCACTCGAATTCAATTTATCCTTGCCGACGAGTTCTTCTGCCATAGCGAAAACGCGGTTATTGTATGTTGTACCAGCGATAACATCTTCACCACCGACAGGCACCGTACGATAACCTTTGCGAATCCAGGACTCTGGGTCGTTCCGATCTTCGTCAAGAGCCTCCCAGAGCCTGTCAAGTGCGGCATCAATCGCTTCTTGTTCCAGCGCGCCGCGGACAACCAGATAGCCGTTTTCTTTAAAGAATGTTTTGTCTGCTGCTGTTAAATACGCCATAATTTTGTTTTCCTTGTAGCCTTTTGCAAATCTACTACGTTTAGAGAAAATTCATCCAAGCAGGACTAACACTGCTTAATCAGGATCACCACTGCCGCCGCACCAATATAGAATATAAGGGTTTCCACCGGGAACTCCGAAAATACCGACAACTTGCGCCAACTAAACATCGTTTTAAAAAATGCCTTCCAGCGCATCAATTGACCTCCAACTGCCGAAACCTACTCCGACTCGACATTGTGAAAAGCACGATGCTTGTGCGACGCGGCGGTATCAATTATTACTACGCCCGAACATCAAATCCATTCTCTTCACGCGCTTTTTGGTAAGGGCCTTCGTCTATATTCAACCCGAAACCAGGACTTTGTGGCACATTCACATAACCGTTGGATACAGAGTAACCGGAATCATCTATACCCGGCGTCGTCGCATGATCCCACTCGGTGAACTCAAATCGCTCTACCTTCGCTGCGAGGTGACAGGTGACGAAATTGCCGTAGTAACCGCCATAATGATGCGGCGCCGTGCCAACGCCGGACGCATCTAATTCGGGTCCCAACTCAAGCCAGCGTGAGAAGCCAGGGTGAAAAATATCGTATTGGACGATGTCGATGAGCCCGTCTTTTGCCCAATTCACAAGGTGCGGTGATGCCCCACCCTCGCCATCCGCAATACGGGTTTCCAAACCTTCGGCATTTAGCCACTCTTTCAAAAGACTATAAACGCGGGCATCCTCGTGGAACGCCTCTTCCATCCAATAAACCTTTGCATCCGCAGCCCCACCTAATACCTGCTTCGTAAGGTTGAGATTATAACCGTTGTTTGCATCTATCAAAATCGTAGCATCAGGTCCAACCGCTTCGCGCACGGCACAGATAACATCAATATCCCGCTGTGTGCCTTTGTCGAGGGGCATGTGCATTGCACCGCGTCCGACTTTGATCTTATAGGCGTTATGTCCGCGTGCCTTTCCTTCCAGCGCCTCGGAAGCGATAAGTGCCGCGGCTTCAGCGTTATCCTCAAGATGTAGGTCATCAATGTAGAGCGAGGTATCGTAACACGGGGCGCGAAACGCACCGTTCTGCCCGGAAAGCATCGCATACACCGGTTTTTGCGCTAACTGTCCCACCAAATCCCAGAGCGGATACTCCAACATTCTGAATTCTTCGGTGACACCCCTCTCTGCGTCAAACGCATCGTTGAGCTGAAACCCGACAATAGCCTCCGCTTTTTCACGTGACATCGATGAAAACCCAAAGCCGCTAACGCCATCCGTCGTCGTTAGACGGGCGATAGGCGGACGGACATGCAGTCCGTGTTCACCCAACCGAGAATTACAACCGGCTTTGCGCGGACGCTCGCCTGTTAAGCGTGCCCATTCAATACGTTCAATTCTTACATTCTCCATATTTTTAACTTTCCTTGCGGTTCGGTTCGGTGGATTTGAGGTTTGAAGTCTCTTCTGATGGATTAAGTAGAAGCCCAATATTTAAGTTATAATTGGGTTTCAAGTAGCGCGAGACTTTTCGGGTCTAACTTATGGTAGTTCTCAATTTCATATCTGTTACCATCAGCATCCTTAATTAGGACGCGTCCGTTCTCAAGCGTGACAATATCGTATCGGGTACGCAAACCGAATTCTACATCTCCTTGAGAGGTTTCAACCACCCACTGCGTAATCCCAAATTGTCCATCCAACTCGTGAATCTTGGTAATCTTCGGCATAAAGTACCGTTTTTGTAACTCCTCAACGAGCACCTCACCGGACGCGCGAGGGAGCTGCTTTATATCCTCAATAATGCCGATTTCATTAGATTCTTCATCCATGAGGGAAATATATCGACTCGTCTCGCTTACAGGAAAAGCACAGATCGGTTCAACCTTCGCGTGCGTTGTTCCATCCGGAAGTTGGACAACAAGTTCTTCAAATGCGTTTCGCTCAATTCTGACACGGCTCGCATCCAGGAACTCTAATTCATCAGTTACCTTAATCGCTTCCTTCATCAGCGCACCTCCTTCTGCAATGGTCAAATCACCATGCGCGAATTTTTGACAATTCGGTTTGCTTCTCACACAGCCCCGCGTAAGTCCCCGCTTTAGCAAGCAGCTCCTCATGCGTTCCGATTTCGTCTACCGCTCCCTCTTTCAGCACAACAAGCCGGTCAGCATATTTAAGGGTTGACAGTCTATGCGCAATAGCAAACACAGTTCTGCCTTGAACGAGCCGTTCCAATGCCTCTTGGATTTTGGACTCCGTTTCGGTATCAACAGAGGAGGTGGCTTCATCTAAGATAAGGACGCGCGGATTTTTCAAAATCGCGCGTGCGATAGAGATACGTTGCCGCTCACCCCCAGAGACTCGCGCGCCTCTCTCGCCTACCATCGTGTCGTAACCATCAGGGAACTTGATAATAAAATCGTGTGCATTTGCCGCCCTCGCAGCCGCAATAATTTCCCGCCGAGATGCCCCAGGTTTTGAGTAACCGATATTCTCGGCGATCGTGCCTTGGAACAGGAACGGATCCTGCAACACAACACCCACCTGTTGCCGTAGTGCCTTCACCTGAATGTCGCGACTGTCGTGACCGTCAATCATTATTGCCCCATCGTTTGGATCGTAAAAGCGGGTAATCAGGTTGATAAGCGTGCTTTTCCCTGCACCGCTGTGTCCAACCAACCCTATCATTTCACCGGGTTCCACTTGAAAACTGACACCGTTGAGCGCATTTTTTTCGTTATCATAGGAGAAATAGACATCCTTAAATTCCACAGCACCGCGAATATGCCCAAGAGCCACCGCATCCTCTTTATCAGCAACGCTCGGTGGCGTATCCATAATTTCAAACACACGCTCGGCGGAAGTGCCCGCTCGGATAAACCTTTCGTTCATCTGACAGAGCGTATGCACTGGTCTGATGAATCCCATCATATAGGACTGAAACATAATTAGAGTGCCAAGGGACAAATCACCTTGGAAAATCTGCCATCCACCAACTAACCAGATGATGGTACGACCCGTAAAGACAATAAATTCCATAATTGGGCGGTAAAGGGTGCCAAGCTTCGCAGCGTTCAACTCACCACTGAAGACCTGATATGTCAAATCGCTAAACCGGTTTATCTCGTAGCGTTCTCGAGCAAAAGCCTTGACAACGCGGACCCCTGGAATCGTGCTCGCCAGAATCGTACTAATGTTCGCATATCGTTTCCACAAAACGTGGTACACCTTGCTCATCTTTTTCCCAAAAAAGATCGTGAAGAAGATAAGACAGGGAATCGGTATCAACGTCCAGAGCGCAAGTTTCCAGTTGTAATGGACCATGATCGCGCACATAAAGATGATCGTGAGAGAATCACCGACTATATCTTGCAATCCATTTGCGATGAAGTCCCGGAGCCTTGACACATCGTGCGTAATTCTCGACATCAAATTCCCCGTATCTCGCTCATGAAAAAAGTCAATAGAGAGGGCATTCAGGTGTTCATACGTCTCATTTTGGAGCCGTCTCGTGATATTCTGACCCACCCACGCCATCATATAGCCACGCACGGATGAAGTTATCATGGTAAACACCGAAACACCCGCCATGATTAGCACAAGCCCTATCAGATGCCCAAAGGTACCGGCAGCCGGTATGTTGTCAAACCACCCGCTCAAAAAATTGACTGTCGCTTGGAGGTGCCCCCACGTCGTTTCGGGAAGCAGCTGCCCAGCAGCGCCAGCACTGTCCACCCGTTTCAGAATATTGTCAATCAACTCTTTACTAAGAATCGGTGGATAAACTGCGACAAACCGGATGACCATCATCAACAGGAATGCCGGCACAACGACGTGTAAAAGCGGCGCAGAGTACTTGATGAGCCGAATGATGAGTTTCCCATTTTGAACGCAATTGACACAGACTCCCGACCAACTTGGAATAGGTTGGTCACACTTCTCACACCGACCCTTATCCTTTCCAGACGGCATCCCATTTGGACCAAAACCACGCCGACCGCGTCGCCGACCATCTGCGTCTCTTTCCTTCTGTGGAACTAATGCTTCCAACTCGGAAACAGCAAGATTGAACTTCGGGATTAATCGCTTTGAGTAACGGGACACTTCAAAGGCATTATCGGCTGTACTTACCTTGAGAATATTATTTCCATACATCTCAAGAATTTCGATATCCTCAACGGACGTAAGAGACACTTCGCGCATGTGGTGTCCCATAGCACCGTTCTGATTGAAAGCGATGAGCCGCTTATCTGTAACTAATAGCCAATCTTTGCCGTAAGTGCCGTCAAAGCGCAGATCTGTTGAAACAGCTATCTTGATTTCTTCGCCTGTTTCAAACAGTGCCTCTGCCTGTTCTTTTAGGCGTTCAGGCACCTCTTCCATTGTCGTTAGTGGTTCATGGTTCTGCTTCCGAAGTTTCGACCCTCCATTAAAGGAACTCATCCGTCTTCGGGATCCCCGCTCGCGACCTGAACCTGATATCGAGTCGTGCATAAATCAATCCCCCACAGGTTAAACGTGTGGTTTCTAAACACTGTAAGATAACCCAAGTTGCTACGGACAATAATTTAGACAGGCATCTACCGTTTTTGATTGAAAATACAAAGAATTTTCTCTAATTCTGGTGTTCTATGGTGTCCTGCCCCTACATTCTTCTTTATTTAACATAAGGTGGCAACTTAGGTTAAGATACTTTATTTAACGAAAATGTGGCGAAAAAGTTGAATTAAAAATGCAAAATGCCTGTGAGAAGGCACGAGTCCCCTCAAATCAGGCATTTGATTCCTCATAGCAACGTTTTTCGGGTCAATTTACGGGTTCGGCGGAGAAGTACAGATTAAGACCTCCATCGATTCATCACCTGTGTTTTCAATCCCATGCTCACACCACGGCGGAAGATGGATGAACGTCCCCGCTTCAACAGGCACTTTTTCACCAGCAAGCGTCATCACGCCTTTACCTTTTAGGATGACGTAGCATTCCTCGGTATGGTGGCTCCCCGGTTCAAGCACAACATGTGGCGGCACAAAAAACATGACGAGTCCTAAGTTCTCTGCAGGTGCGTTCGGGTTCGCTGGATGCACAACACGCACACCGATGCCATCACAACCTGAGTACCTTACAGGCACACCGTCTTGGACTGTGACGACATTTGCCTGAACCTGATGCGCCGGTTTCGGAATAGGCGGTTCCCCTTGATACCCTTTAAACGTAGTAATCTTTGCCATTTTCATCTCCTTTAACTGTAGGAGCGAGCTGGGCTCGCGATTTACACATCTATCTTCTTGTAGGAGCGAGCTGCGCTCGCGATTTACATATCTATCTTCTTGTAGGAGCGAGCTGCGCTCGCGATTTACACATCTATCTTCTTGTAGGAGCGAGCTGCGCTCGCGATTTATATACCCTCACATTACCAATCCCGCGTATAACCAGCAGTCCATCCACCGTCTACTGCGAGAACACTACCGTTGATATAACTCGCATCTGGCGAAACAAGAAAGAGCACCGCTGCTGCGATTTCCGTCGTTTCCCCGGGTCTCCCAAGCGGGATGTGCGATAGCAAACTTGCCGCGTTTTCTGTATATGCTCCATCGTCCCCGTAAAAGAGTGCCTTTGTGCCACGGGTCAATGTCGAACCCGGGGCGACTGCATTCACCAGAATTCCCTCTGGTCCGAGCTCCAACGCCATTGAACGCGTCAGATTGGCGACACCTGCTTTCGCCGCGACGTAAGCACTCTGCAAACGTAACGGCACCAACCCCGCAATAGAACTGATGTTAACAATCCGTCCAGTCGCATGCTCCGAACCAGACCTGCTATGAGATTTAAGGATATAGGGGATAACCGCACGACTCGTTGTGAACACACCGGTCAAATCTATCTCCAAAATACGGTGCCAATCTTCTAAGGTGTATTGATGAATCGGTACCCTATCGCTTTTGGTGTTTATGCCGGCATTGTTCACCAGAATCTCAATTTTGCCAAAGTGTCCGGCAATCTGATCTGCGACCATCTCCATCTGCGCTGCGTCCGACACATCGCCTTCCACAAATAGACCTGTCCCGCCGCTTTGCTGAATTTCTGTGACGGTCTCCTTACCTGCCTCTACATCAATATCAACAATTGCCACAGAAGCACCATTATCAATTAACCGATCTACAATCGCGCGACCGATGCCATTCGCGCCCCCCGTAACAACTGCCACCTGTCCTTCAAGGGCAACCTTCATATCATTCTCCTTTTCTACTTCGGGTACTCAGCGATGCTTTCTCTCACTATACCTACCAGTTAGGTGGTTAAGAACCGCGCGATTCCTGAAGTTTACGGAAACCAGCAACTCCACACGTTTATGTAGCAAGTTTTGGCTTGCGAGCTACGCCAAAAAGTAACAAGACAATTAAGATTGTGCCACCGGCAATCCCGATCGCTGAAGAAATACCAAGTGCAGCAGGAAGATAACCACAAAACAGCGCAATACTCGCAACAGTAAGGCTATAGGGTAATTGTGTTCGCACATGGTGCAGCGGATCGCAATTGCTGGCGATAGAACTCAAAATGGTTGTATCCGAAAGCGGCGAGCAGTGGTCTCCAAAGATGGCACCATCCAGCACTGCACCGAGGCAAATGATTGTCGTAAGTCCATAACTATCGCCATCGAGCGAAAACGCCACTGGAATTGCAGTCGGAATTAGGATCGCCATTGTGCCCCAACTCGTGCCGGTTGCAAAAGAGGTCACAGCACCACAGATAAACACGAGGATCGGGAACCAGAGTGGCGATACAACATCACTGAGCATCGTCGCCAGAAAATCACCTGTCAGGAGCCTATCGCAACTCGCCTTGAGTCCCCATGCCAATAACAGAATGCTCAACGGCGTGAGGCTCCCCTTTATACCGTTCCAAACGACCGGCGCGATCTCCGAAAACTTTAATTTGGAGAGCCAACGTGCACAGATAATCGCGACGACAAACGCACTCGCTGCCGCACCGGCAAGCACCATCACATTGTTCGCCTCTGAAAGCGCATTCCGCCAAGATGTTAGCGACAGAATAGACCCAGTCCCGTTGCCATCAATCCAGAAACCGCCCAATAGCAATCCAAAAAGCGTTAAAAGCGGTAGAACTGCCGAAAAGGGTTGGACAACGGCGTTGGGTAGACTACTAAAAGATCCGGCGTGTCCGAGTGCCTGTGCATCTGGGGCGGCAATATCTCCCGTCTCTCGCGCACGCGTCTCGGCTTGGTGCATCGCCCCATAATCTCTGCCACTAATCGCATTGACGATAACAAAAATGATGGTCAACACACAATAAAACCGAAAACTGAGCGCATCGAAAAACATGGAATACCCGTCACGCCCAAGCCCAAGTGTCCCCGATATATCTTCAAAGAGTCCCACTTCATAACCGATCCAGGTGCTAACAAACGCGAGACCCGCAATCGGGGCACTTGTGGAATCCACAAGGAACGCCAACTTTTCACGGCTGACGCGATGGTGGTCGGTGAGCGGACGCATTGTCGGTCCGACGAGCATCGCATTGGAATAATCTCCAATAAAGATGACGATCCCCATCAAACCCGTGATAAATTGTGTGGAACGCGGCCCCTTCGCAAACTGAGAAAGCCAGACAACTACACCGCCAATGCCCCCGGAAGCAACTACAACAGAGATCGTCGCCATGATCAGGCAAACGAATAGGACTACCCAGAAATTGAAGAGATCTATCCCATCATTGCCGACACTCACGGCACGGACAAACCAGACGGCTTCTGCCAAGAAACCGCTCGGCGTCCCACCTTTCTGATACCACGAGAGCAGAAGCCCGACACCGACTGCTATACAGAGACTCGGAAATAATCGGGTTGTTACGATCGCCAATGTGACAGCAAGCAGCGGTGGGATGATGCTGTACCATACAAGTGTTTCAGCATCGCTAACCTGTCCGGCACGCCACTGGAAGATGAAGCAAAGTCCTAAAAAGATTAAAAAGCCAATCACATATTTTAATTTAGAATTCATCAGTGCCCTCGGCATATCCGTTTGGATTCGTAAGATTTATCCGTTCTCGCCTATGTGTATCATAGCAGTTCTTAGTGTTGCTTGCAAGCCTAAACTGTCAGAAACATTCAGTTTTCAATAGGACTTACGCGGACAGGCGATAGATCACCTTCACTCCCCATGCCCGGTAGGTTCGGTTTCCTAACCGAACCATAAGTGTCAATTTAGGGATTTCGGGTTCCGTAGGTTGGGTAGAGCGGAAGAGAAAAAGGATGCATCGGGGTTCCAAATACGCGTCAAATCCCACCTGTCATCATATCCACACAACAACGCAGCGAAACCCACCTTCATACCGGCATCCGAAAAGACGTTGGGTTTATCTGGGGTTCTGTTGAATGTACGCGGATGGAGAGCTGCCATTTTTTCTCTGCCTTTTCAGGATTTAGGAGAATCCGTTCAACCCAACCTACAAGATTATAGATATAAACATGCCGCCCTTACAGGGCTTGCATCCTTGTTTGATACCGCTGCTATAAACATAACGTCCCTATGGGACTAAAGAGAACATCTCCGCTAAAACTTTTCTATGCAATGCCAACGATACTTGAATTTCAAAACAAGCCTGTCAGTACGAAAAACCGCTTGAGTGCCAGGTCTGGTAGGCACCTGTTTCCCGAGCTCCCCGGAACTTACACGCAAGTCGTGTCCGTCCAAAAACCCTCTTCAGTCCTGTAAGGACGGTATGTTTATAGAAACGCGCTTCCGCAGTCTCCTAAGCCCTGTAAGGGCGGCATGCTTATATTTGTGGTTGCCAAAATGCTGCCAAAAATCCCTAAATTGATACCTATGGTGCGGTTTTGCGGTGTACTCACCCCGGGGAATGCCCATAAGGCATTCATACCGTTGATTCATGCGATCTGCACTCCTAATTGCCCCGGGTTTAGTTAGGTGATTACCCCGTCAAGCAATTTATTATTAAATTTGCCTAACCTCAGACAATAAAAAAGCAAATTTTGTACACATACACACATTTTTTCAAAAAAAATATATATCGTGTCGGAATTCACCCCAAATTTTCGCGATTATATATGAAGCCAATCATAACTCTATCTCCGAAGAAGTGGGGTGCATAGTCAGAAAAGTGAACGATATTCGTTTAAATCTAAATCGGCGATTTGTAGAAACGGACGATGAAGAGGAGGCAGGTCAACTACTATCCCTACTCGTTAACGCGTATCGCAAAACCGTTTTTGACGCAGTGGAAAGCAAGAAAGGGAATCAGCCAGATACCGTCGTAGACCCCGATGCAATCACTAACGAAACCTTCACCAAAGCCTTCTACAAGAGGAAGCACATCGGAGAACCGGAGAAGTTGGTAGGGTGGTTGGTAACCGCAGCGAAAAACCTAACGATTGATAAGATAAGAAGGACAGACACCCAGACGCGACGCTTACCAACCACACCGCTTGATAGACTCTTTGTCAGCGAAAGAGAGGCACTTTATGATGCATCAATGCGCGCGGAAACTGACACCGCACGAACCGAGGTATATCGCTATAGAGAAGCACAACTTCTCCGCCTCCTCACATATATGGATAAGGACCGAGAAGTCGTACTACTGGCACGTGATGAGCGGCTAAACCCCGCACAAATAGCCGAAAGGAACGGTTCGACAGCCGAGGCGGTTCAGAAAAGACAGGAACGCCTCAGCAAATGGACAAATCCCGTTATGCAGCACTTGGACGCATTGATAGACTACCTCCCCAACGAGAAAGACAGAAATGTTATGGAACGGTACTTCTTGGATCAACAATCGTTCTCGGAGATTACGGAAGCACTTGGCATCTCTCGCTCCACCATTGAGGAAACAGTGGAACGTGTGATAAAGGATTGGAAGAAAGCCGCGAAGGACAATCCCACAGATCCCGCCTCCGCAATGGTTAAGAAAGAGGGATAACTTTTCAACCAAAATGCTGACACAGACAGATTTATGTTCAGTTAGTGTCGGCAATCAATTAGGGAACTTCGCAACTGTTGTGAGTTCACCCAAACGCTATCGTTTGGATAGAAACTGTATCTGAATGTCAAAAACGTATTTTCTTGACAACTAACTCTTAAATTTGATACAATGAAAATGTCTTTGTTTCAAATGATTGCTATTTTATCTATCCTCACCATTGGGTTCATGACGGTTGGCCCCTTCCTCCCGGATACTAAAGCACACTTTAACTGGCTTGACGTTGAAACGAAATATTGGATGTGTGTTGATGCGTATGATGAAGTCATGGAAGTATGTTCTTCAGAGGAGGCGAATTGGGTAACACCTAATCTCCCCCCACCCTACGCTGGCTTGACGAACTGTGAGTTGAGGGTCTTTATCATGGGGGAAAGGTGCTGTATGAGTGATGCTGTATCTAACCATGTCAACAATGAGCATCCGGAACATTTTGGGTGGGAGGTAACTTGTAGTTACCCAGAAAGCCCGTCGGGTGGGGAGTAACTTGTACTTCAACAAGCAGCCCGTCGGCAAGCGGCACTTTATAGACTTGACTAAGCAACTGATATCATCCTTACGTCCGCAATTTTTGCGGACGTAAACGTTCTGAAAGAGAAGGAGTAAAAAATGAGTCAAAATCGATTCCTCTATTTTCTCGTTGCCTTTGTCGTGATCGTCACTAGTTTCTACTTGTGGAAACTCTTACCTATTGGACAAAAGACAGAGGTTCGGAAAATCTACCGGACGACGACTCCACCTCAGACAACGCCAACGCTCTCGACTTCCAAAATGCGACAGCAGGATTCGCCCTCCAACGAAAACAATGAAGGAAAGAACCCCAGCTCTGAGGCACTCACATCACCGGATGCGAAAGTCAGAAGGTGGCTTCGGACAATGTCAAAAGCAAAAGCATCGTACTCCCCAGAAGAACTTGCAGAGAAAAAGAGATACTTTGAAGTCCTTGAGTCCCCCGGGTATCTTGAACTGGTAAGAAACGGCGCGAGCATGGATGAACGATGGAACTTCATGGCAGATGCGGGCTTGGAGGTCACAAGGAATATCAGCCAAGTGTTTTTTCGTGGGACGTTTCCCTCTGGAGCCCCGTCCGAGTACGAACCACAGATGCGTGAGAAACTCTCAGCATTAATTATCGAAAAAGGAATACTTGATTTTGAAGTCCTTAGTGAGTTCACGGCGGACCCACGTGTCAAGAGTTGGGTCATGGGATATTTTCGAGGAGACTACGATGTCAATGGCGAATACGTTAAGTGGTTAGGTGATGTGAGCAGGCAAGCCCTAACCCCAGATCCAACACAAAGGGTGAGCGAAACGACCGCCCCCCCAAAGACAACCGAGTCTTTCCATGATGCGAACACACCCCCAGCCCCGACTGAACGCTCACCGGAGGACGAACGCAGGCAACTTGCAGAGGTCTTAAAACAGTTTCAACAGCAAGACAGAAGTGAAAACAAAGGCAAACACGTTCAAATGCCCGACGTTCAAGCGTCTGAACTGCCAACCAACGAAAGTCAAGTGCCTGAACTGCCAACCAACGAAAGCTTTGAAAAGAATCTTCGCGATGCCTTCTCACCCCCTCGATTCAAACGGGCAATAGAAACCTTAAATCGCTACGGTTCCAAAGAAGGACTTCGTAGACTTAAGGAATCGGATCCAGAAGTCGCAAAACACATAGAGAGGCTTCTTCCGAGGGATCAGGAGAACGACAGATGAAAAAAAACCATTTTTTCTATATTATTTCTCTTCTTGCTGTTATCGCACTCATCGCCGGCGTTATCAGTTACGCGACCGAAATACGCCCTCCACAAGTAACTGGACAAGAAGAAAAGATTGAGAAAGCCAGAGAAAAAATCACTCACGAACCGACAACCGTCACAGGAAAGAAAAAAGCCTGTGGGTGCTGCGCCGAGCGTATGGCACGCGCGCGAGAATTGATTCTCAAAGCACGGCAACGTAGACAGGCATCAGCAAACGCAGAGCCCCCCGGTGTGTTAGGAAAGTGATGCTGCGAATGTGCTGTATCGCACATTCGCACATCCCTTTATTGTGCCTAAAACAGAAGGTTGCCCCGACAGCGATGTTGGCATAACAGTTTGATTTGACAGAAAGACGTATGTGATATATAGTATATAAATGAGAAGACCGCGCGAGCAACGCGGGCAAAGAATTATTGATAGGCGAGGCAATTATAACTTTTATATGCGCTATCAACCTTCTTTAAAGACAAATATCCTTCACAATTTTCCCGTAGGTTCCTCCCCCGGTGGGTATATCTTGTGCTCACGCTTTTATCATGCACCGCGATTATTTGGCCCAAGATTAAAGGCTGTAATTAGTCCACCGCAGCTCAAAAGGGCTTGCAAACTACCACTCCAAATAAATCAAAACAAGCAGCGATTCCAACAAATGAAGCAGCTGTAGAATCCCTCTCCGAATCGCGACCAACCTGTAGCAGCACTCTCCAAATCGCGACTTTCGCGACAAAAACGAAGAAAAACCGAAAACTATGGTGAATTATATAAATAAGTTTACATTATTTTAGAAATCGGTTAGACTGAAAATCTTATGAGATATTCATCAGACTTACGCAAACGTGTGCTTGATTTCATCGAAACCGGTGGTAGCAAATCTGAAGCCTCAAGGCGTTTTGGCATCTCACGTCCGACACTTGATAAGTGGCTAAAAGCACCGGATCCATTGGCGTACGAAAAGCCGGGCCCCCGAGCCCCTACGCGCCTTGACCCAGATGCCCTCAAAACCCATGTTGATGCGTTTCCAGACCAGACCCTTGCTGAACGTGCCGATCATTTTCAGGTCTCCACCTTTTGTATTTGGTATGGTCTGAAACGCATCGGATGCACACGAAAAAAAAACACTCGGATACAAGGAGCGATGTCCGAAAAAACGCGCCACCTATCGCCAAGAACTCGCAGCACTCCAGCAAGCAGGCAAATCTGTAGTTTACGCCGATGAAAGTGGTTTCCGAGACGAAAGTTTCAGACGCTACGGATATGCCCCCAAAGGCGAAGCCGTCTATGGGCTTATCTCAAGCCAACGCACGCGAACAACGACGCTGCTTGCAGCCCGTTTTCAAGGGACTTTCACGGCACCGAGACTCCTTGAAGGCGGGTGTAAATCCGCAGATTTCAACGAGTGGTTAGCCGAGGCGGTATGTCCGCGTTTGACGGCGAATCACGTTCTGGTCTTAGACAATGCAATGCTCCACAAGACTTCTCGGACGCGAGAACTCATAGAGACGACAGGGGCGAGCCTCCTGTTTTTGCCGCCTTATTCCCCGGATTATAATCCGATTGAACATGATTTTGCCAATATCAAGCGATACAGAGAATATCACTCTCAAAGGACACTTGACGAGATTATTCAAATGTATACATAATTCTATAATTCACCATAAATGCCCCTGTGCTAATTCCGATAAAATCTTGACAACGGCACTTCATGTCAACTATAATTGTCCAAAATCGTTAAAGGAATTAGGAGTCAGTTGCGATGAACCACGCAACACCAAAAGTCACTGTTGTTGGCAGTCTAAACATTGATCTGGTGTGCCACGCAATACGGCGACCCGATAAAGGCGAAACGCTCATCGGCGATGCCTTTGACATCTTCACAGGCGGGAAAGGATTCAATCAGGCAACTGCTGCCGCACGGTTAGGTGCTGAAGTCACGCTCGTCGGAAGTGTCGGTGCGGATCCATTCGGGGAGATGCTACTCGCCGCGGCAGAAAATGAACATATTAACAGTAGGTTTGTCACAAGACGTACAGACATCGGCACAGGCGTAGCAACAATCGTCATTGAACCGGATGGCGACAATAGCATTATCGTCGTGCCACGCGCTAATATGGCACTCACGATAGCAGATATAGATGCTGCCGCTGATTGTATCGCAAACGCGGATGTGCTCCTCCTACAATTGGAAACGCCGATTGCGACATCCGAACACGCCGCAGCAATCGCCAAAAAACACGGCACAACAGTGGTCCTAAATCCGGCACCTGCACAACCACTGCCGGATAGCCTTTTAAGATACGTCAATATTCTCACCCCGAACCAATCCGAAACGGAATTGTTGTCAGGGATGAAAGTTAGCAGTCAAGAAGAAGCAAGTCGTGCAGCGGAGGTGTTACGTACGCGTATGGTGGATACCACAAACGCCGCTGTTGTGCTGACCCTCGGCGCACAAGGGGCGTTGATGTTGACAAGAACGACATCTGAACGTGTCGCCGCACTGTCTGTTGACCCTATAGATACCACCGGCGCGGGGGATGCGTTTTGTGGCGCGCTCGCAACCGCCTTAGCAAGCGGTGAAACTTTACACCGGGCAGTTGCGTTTGCAAATGCCGCAGGCGCAGCGGCAGTCACTGTCGTTGGCGCGACCCCTTCAATGCCGACACGAACGAAAATTGAACGTTTATTGGAATCCGGAAAATAACAATATCAAGGTAGAAAAAACCGCAACTTATAATCCATCAAGGAAAATTAAAAAGATGAAAAAAATACAACTAAACCCCATACTTATCGTGCTAATTATAAACTTAATAGTCAATATGTCTTTTTCACAGGTTTCCGCCGCTGCAGAAAAATGGGAATCGAACATAAGGAAAGACTTTGCAAAAGTCCTGCGAGAAAAGAAAAAGCCGGCCGAGAAACACCGCGAACTTATCCTGAAATGGCAGAAACAGGGACGACTCGCCACGCTCCTAACGCTTTATGAAACAGCAAAAGATAATTCTCAGAGACAACAGTCCGCCTCTCCTGCAATGGATGCCGCATTTTACTACGGTTTAGGCTACGTACACGCCCTTGAGGCTACGAAAACCGATGAGACCTTTGACACAGCGGTCACCCATTTACAACACGCGCTTGAAATTGAGCCAGATATGTTTTGGGCACGTTTCAATTTGGGTGGCATCTATCAACAGCAAGGCGAAAACGATGTAGGGCGAAACTCGCAAGCCTATTTTCAAAAATCACTTACGGAATTTGAGGCTTGCGTCCGTTTAAACCCGAACTACTACCCGGCCTACTATCGTATGGGTGAAATCCGCTTGAAACAGGAGGATTACATAGCAGCCCTCCAAGCCTTTGAGACAGCGCGAAAACTCAATCGGAAATGGGAATACCCGCAATACGGCATCGGTTTGGTCTACCTTGCACAAGGTGAAACAGACCGCGCGCGCGAAGCATTTGAAAACATCACGCATCAAAAGAAAAAGTTCGCACCCGCCTACATCAAACTCGGGCAAGTCCTCGCCACACAAGGCTTTTTCGATGACGCACTAACAGAATACGCCAAAGCTGCACAGCATCAACCTTACACAGCACAAGACCTTTATGAACTCGCGGTTATCTTTAACGAAAAAGGCAATACAGATGGCGCGATTCAAGTCTATCAACGCACAATTGAGACCGAGCCAACCCACGCGCAATCGCATTTCGCACTCGGAGAAATCTTCTACACCCGCGGCAATACCGAGGCAGCCCTAAACCATTACCAACAAGCGTTAGTCATCATGCCGAGTCTTAAGGACACTTTCTATGAACCGCTGGAACCTTACTTCGCAGGGTTAATGACACCGGATCAAGCAATGCCAATTATCGAGAAAGCGATGTTCGTCCTTCCCGACGATCCACGTTCCTCCTTTTATGCAGGCATGATTGAAACCGATGCAGGCAACACCGAAAACGCCATCCGACATTATGAGAAAACGATTAAGATCATCGAAGCCGACACAAGTTATTTGCAAGTTGAACTCCCCTTGGGTAATTTCATTGATGCTTATTTTAAACTGGGTGAACTCCACCACCAACAGGGCGATATAGACACAGCGGTCCGTTACTTCAAACGCGCATTGGAATTGAATCCAGCGTTAGCCGACAGATTCATCGTGCAGGGACAGCGTGCTTTCGATGAAGAAAGCTATCAAGATGCCATTGAGCCTCTAAATATCCACCTGCTGCTATTTCCCGAAGATGTGAGTGCGACCTATCTTCTTGGGCAAAGCTACGAAGCAAGCGGCGATACAAACAACGCGATCACTTTTTATGAACGCACCCTGACGTTAGACCCACAACGACCAGATGTGCTTTTCAAAATGGTGCACATCTACCGTGGACGCGAGGCACACCAGCAGGCAGTTGAGACCCTAAAGCGACTTATTGAGATCGCGCCTGAAACCACTGAAGCGCACTATCTGCTGGCACTGTCCTACCTTTCGCTAAAGCAGCCCAACGATGCGCTACCAGCATTCCTCGAAACGATTCGGTTGAGTCCTGATGATGTCGCAGCGCATTACCACGCAGCAATCCTGTTTGAAGAAAACGGTGAAATAGACAACGCCATCGTGCATTACGAAAAAACAATCACGCTTGATACGACCTTGATTGAAAGCGACGTTGGGCGTAGTCTACAAACCCCGATGCAAGGGGTCAAGGCAACAGAAGTTGAACCCTTTTTCCGTCTCGGTGCAATCTATCGTCAACGCAACGATGAAGATAACATTCTTCGCGTCTATCAACCCGCGTTGGAAATTGAACCCGAACACCCTGAAATCCACCATCTCCTTGCTATTATTTTTGAAAAACGAGATGAACGCGAGGACGCAATTCGATACTACGGATTGGCGAATCATTACAATCCCGATAACTTCGACTGGCACTACAGTTACGCACGTCTGCTCGACCGGCACGCTGAAACGCTCGGAGAGGACTATCATAAACACG
This sequence comes from uncultured bacterium, assembly GCA_964593655.1. GTDB lineage: Bacteria > Poribacteria > WGA-4E > WGA-4E > WGA-3G > WGA-3G. The sequence continues at coordinate 18,913 of CAZQIP010000166.1, forward strand.
CTGAAATGGCTGTTACGGAATACACCGCAACTATTGCCCTAAATCCAGACTATGTGGATGCCTACTTCTACCGCGGAATGCTCACACTCCGCTATAGACAGATCGGCAAAACGCTTTATCGCTACAGCCAAATTTTAGAGGATTTCAAACAGGTGGCTCTCCTCCAACCGAAAAACCGTGAGGCAAACTATAAGATCGGTGTCATTTACCTCGAAATTGATAGACACACTCTCGCAAGAGATGCATTTAAAAAGATGCTCTCTTACGCACCAAAATATAGGGGCATCCACCTACACCTCGGGAAAATCGCAGAATGGGAGCAAGCATGGAAGGAGGCAATCAAATACTACGAAGCGGAAGCCGCCCTTATTCAACAACCCGCTGAAAAAGGGGACGACATCGCCACCCAGACGTATCAACGCCTCGGAGACCTTTATTACGCGCATGCCCTGGATTACAACAAGGCAAAAGAGACCTTAGAGAAGGCACTCGCTTTAGACGACACGCATGTACCAACGCTGCTGAGTTATGGGAACAACTTTTTCAGCATGGATTTGCTCGGTGCAGCCGCAGAACAGTTTGAGCGTGTGATACAACTCGAACCGGGCAACTTGACTGCGAACTATAATCTCGCGTTGATGTATGAATATACGGAAAAGCGTGAGCAAGCAAAAGCACAATGGAAACGCTTTCTCGAACTCAATCCACCAGAGCAGTGGAAAATTGAGGCAGAAACACATCTGCGCCAGTAGTGCCTATGGATATTAAGGGTTTCGGTGCAACGCTTCAGACTGCTTTTATCGGACACCAGATTGAGCATCATCACCAAGTTGCCTCCACCAATGATATTGCCATCTCACGTGGAAAAGCAGGTGCACCAGAGGGAACGGTTGTAATCGCGGAACATCAAACCGCAGGTCGCGGAAGATATGGCAGGAAATGGGAAGCACCAGCCGGTAAGTGTCTTCTCGTGTCAGTTGTGCTTAGACACCGACTCCTGCGCGACCAAGTCGCCCTTCCCAATCTCGTCGGGGCGATTGCGATTGCACGCGCTCTTCAGACAACGCATGGATTTGACGCGCGGATTAAGCCACCCAACGATGTCCGTATTAAAAGGAAAAAGGTAGCCGGTGTACTCACAGAACTCGCCTATGATGACCAACACCACCCTTTTTTCGTCTTAGGTTTCGGCGTGAACGTCAATATCGCTCTGGAGGATTTTCCGCCTGAACTGCGTGAAATCGCAACCTCTGTGCGTATTGCATGCGGACATTCTGAAGATGAGAACCGCGAAGTCTGTCGTGCTTCGCTGCTACATGTGATACTCTGCCAGTTAGAAGATACCTATTTGCAGCTGAAAGCTGGTGAGACTAACTTAATTATGAATCAGTTTGAGGAATTACGGGAAAATGAAAGTCATCATTAGTGCCTGTCTTCTGGGGGTTCGCTGCCGATACGACGGTGGCGACAGTCGAAACGAATTAGCAATCAAACAAAAAGAGACGGACGATCTGATCCCTGTCTGTCCAGAAGAGGCGGGTGGATTGTCAACGCCGCGTCCGTCGGCAGAGATCGTCGGCGGCGATGGCGATGATGTCCTCAACGGTAAGGCGAAAGTTATGACTGTTGATGGCACAGACGTGACTGCGGCATATTTGAAGGGGGCGCATCACGCCTTACAAGTCGCACAATCACACGGCGCAACGCATGTAATTCTCAAAGCAAGGAGTCCGTCCTGCGGGTGCGGAGACATCTATGACGGCACTTTCTCAGGCACACTCACAACCGGTGACGGCGTAACCACTGCTCTCCTAAAACGCCACGGTATTACTGTCACTTCCCTATAGTCCGCGCCGATAGGTTTGTCTGTATCTTAGGAGATTAAACGTCGAACCTGTTCTCCAATGTCAGGACTCCGCATCAACGACTCACCGACCAACATTGCATCGATACCGGCTTCCTGCAGCTGCATTACGTCTTCACGCGAGTAGATACCACTTTCACTCACGACAACCCTATCCGCGGGGATCTCTTCACGTAACTGAAACGTTGTCGCAATGTCCGTGTGAAATGTACGCAAATCACGGTTATTGATACCGATAATCTGCGCCTCTATGTCCAACGCAATCGCCAATTCTTCACGTGTATGTACCTCCACCAGACACGCCAGTGACAACGACACCGCGATCTCCATAAACGTCTGTAACTGTGATGCAGTCAACGCCGCTACAATCAACAAGATAGCATCTGCACCGGCGACGCGTGCTTGGTAGATGTGATACGGATCAATCGTGAAATCTTTCCTTAACAGCGGCACATCAACAGTGTCCCGAATTACGCGCAGATAGTCAAGTTCACCTGCAAAAAAATGTTTATCTGTAAGCACAGAAATAGCAGCCGCCCCATTTTTCACGTAGGTTTCGGCAATCGACACCGGATGGAAATCTTCGCGGATAATACCTTTACTGGGCGACTTCTTCTTCACCTCTGCGATAAGTTTGACGGTATCGCTACCGACGATAGCATCGCGAAAATCCCGCGTCGGTGGAAGATTTTCAACCTCTGCTTCCAACCTTGCAAGTGGTACTTGTGCCTGTTCAGCTGCTAACTCTTTCTGTTTATGGGCAATAATAGTATCAAGTATCAATTCGTTACCCTCTCCGCCATAGGGCTAGTGGTGGTGCCCCCTATAACTACCAGCCCTCTCATGTGTATCCACCTTTTACTAAATTAAAAAGAGCGATCGGATCTAAAATCTGAGTCGCGAATTCACCGAAAACCTGCCCGTAATGTAATGGAGGGCAGCCCAGGAGCAATAAATTAAAAATCATTCGACATTGACTTTAGTCCTTCTAACTTCGTTAGTGCCGCGCCTGAGTCAATAGATTCGTTTGCGAGTTCAATGCCGGCATCAAGACTATCCGCTTTCCCACCGGCAACAATCGCTGCACCAGCATTTAGTACAACAATATCGCGCTTGGGTCCCTTTTCACCTTTTAAGATATTGACTGTAATCTCAGCGTTCTCTTCGGGGCTACCCCCTAAGAGCGCGTCAGGCTCCGCTTTCGGGATTCCGAACGCCGTTGCATCAAGCGTGTAAGTCTTGACGGCACCGTTCTGCAGCTCCGAGACACGCGTCGTCGTTGTCGTTGTGATCTCGTCTAAACCGTCATCCCCATGTACAACAAAGGCGTGCTGGCATCCAAGGTTGTTCAACACATTTGCGTGCGTTTCAGTGAGTTCCGGCGCATAAACGCCCAACACCTGTGCCTGCGCGCCTGCCGGATTCGTCAGCGGCCCCAAGGCGTTGAAAATTGTTCGGATGCCGATCTCTCGCCGCGGTCCGATAGCATATTTCATTGCACTGTGCAGTGCCGGGGCAAATAGAAAACCGATACCGACTGTGTCAATGCAGTGTCCAACGTGTTCAGGACTAATTTCAATATTTACACCTAACGCCATCAGGACATTCGCGCTGCCACTTTGTCGCGTTACGCCTCGGTTTCCGTGCTTCGCGACCGGCACACCTGCTCCAGCAACGACGAAAGCGGAAGTGGTCGAGATGTTGAAAAGACTCAGACCTGTGCCACCCGTGCTACACGTGTCAACAACCAATGGATGCTTCGTGGGAACAGGCGTGGCTTTATCACGCATGACGCGCGCGGCACCCGTGATCTCCTCTATTGTCTCACCTTTAAGCCGTAAAGCCGTCAGAAAACAGGCAATCTGCGCGTCTGTCGTCTCACCTTCCATGATTTCGTTCATCGTCTCAATCATCTCAGCTTCGGTTAAGGCTTCCCCCGCCATAACCTGCTGAATCGCTTCTCGAATCATCCAATTTTCTCCTATGAATGGCTATTAGCTCGTAGGGGCTGGGTTACCCAGCCCCTACTGCTATCAGTGAATATCTTGTGGCATCCAATTTTCTTGTAGCACCTACAGGAACTTTGATACTATAACAAAGTAACTGAAAACTGAAAACTATTAAAATAAAAACCGGTACATCGGTTGGTTCGTCGTAATCCCAATGAGGCTCCACACGCTACCCACGATAAATTCTCCCAAGATTAGCCCGAGAAAAAACGGAATAAGTTTTCGGTGCGCACTCACACCGCCGTGCCGAAGAATTATCCATTTGATGACAGAACTCACCAAAATCGAGAACCAGAACACATTCATCGACCAGCTGCTGGAAATCGCAAACCCCGCAGGGTGAAAGGGCCACCAAAAGAGTCGCATCCGCATTATCATTAAAAAGCCGGTAATCAGGAAACCGATACACATCGCGAAAATCGCTGGCACATCTGGAGCCCTCGGCGAAGTCAGCCAACTTTGGAGCCGGTTGAACGGTCTCCCCGCGAACCAATCGCGCGCCCCTTCAATGTAAGAGATATGATAGAACGCCCAGAAAGAAGCAAATGTCCCGATAACAATCGCAATGCACATCGCTATCAACAACTGTCTATTAGAAATGCCTGTGCGTTCCGCTAATTTAAATCCCTCCAAGATGTGCGGCATCGGATGCCCGCGATAGGCACGGTTGAAAAAGAACAGATACGCCATTATCGTCAAATTGTGTGGACCGAGCAACCGCGTGCCAAAGATACGGGGCATCATCTCATCGGGGCCAATAAAGTGCAGATCATGCACCGGTGAACCGAGTTCTGCGCGCATCCGGGTTACCGCGGTAGAAATCGCATAATAGATGCCGAAAAACACGAGGATCGCCCAGATAGACATACCCGCTGTTTTACAGAACCCGACGATAAAGATCAGACTTGCGATCAGTCCTAACACCGTCACTCGATAGGACATCGGTTCGTCGGAATCGTCAACGCGCGGGTCGTTTCTAAATAACTTGCGTCCAACTTGTGCAAGGTGCTTCCGCGTCGCAATAATCGCGATAACGAACAAGCCGAGATACGCCCCGAAGGATTGCTCATCCGTGAACGGGAAGTTCGGCATGCCCCGCACCCCTAAAGCATCTCCAAAGACGCGTTCTACCTTCCAAAAGAGATAGAAAAACCAACATGAAAACGACAGATCCAGCGGAATAAAGAAAGCGATACCGACTGCGAACGGAAAAACAGCGACAGGTGTCCAACCCACTGCACTCCACGGTTTCTGTGTAAAGAACGGACGTAAATCGTAGAGTCTACCGCCTAAACTCGGCACAGTCGGATAAAGATAATGAAGCCCGTTGAGGATGTCAATTGCACCTGCAATCCCGAACCCAAGCCACATCATTTTATTTGTCAACAAGTTCGTTCTACCGCCGCTTGTCAATTCAAGCGGCAACTGAATGATCGGATAGCTCAGTTTCTCATGCTCTGTCCACTGCTTCCGAACGAGACTGTTAATACAGACCATCAGGAAGACCATCACACATAAGAAACCTCCCCAAGCAACTGTTGTCGTCAGCCAACCTTGGACAGCTTCCCATTGGTAAAGGGTTGTCTCACCGCGATAATACTCCGTTAAGAAGATCCGCTCCTTAACAGCCATCCAATCCGGGATATACCGATGAAACAGGTCTGCCCAGTCATTTTCTGGCGTCGCGTACCAGAACGCGTACGGAATCATCGGGATCAGGACGCGAAGGACATCGTGCCCTGCCAGCGAAGAAGCGATCGCCAGCATGACGTAAACCGTCAGTAACTCGCCCTGTTGCATAGCGATCCGAGGAGCAACCCGTACCAAGACGAGGTTAACACCCGTGATAACAAAAACGCAGAAAATGACGTTAAAATAGAGAGAAATAGTCGTCGGATACCCTTGCCCAGCAGAGTCCAGAATCCAGTACATGTTCGGGATGATAAGGAGCGTACCGAGTAGAATCGCTCGCCATGATGCGCCAAACTTAATGTTTCGACTATTTTGTTCGGGAAGTGCTCTGAATCTATAAGGTTCTGAAGTCAATTCGCTTTTCAAATCGCGTGGGGCTTCCTCTCTTTCATACGTCCATATGCGCTCGATTGAAGTTAAACCAGTATAATTACGAACGCTTTGAAAGCCAAACGTTACATGCTACAAAAATAAAATTGCTTTGATTTTTTTTTGGTATATCTTGTATAATGTATAGCATGATTAGAATCTCGGTTCGTAGATCGAGGCTACTTTCAGTATCATTAAAAGGACAAATCCTATGGATATTACAACTGATGCTGCCGAAGCAGCAGTCTTTACACCACAGCACAAGGAATTTGTTGAAAACAACGGCTATCTGTTAATTAAAAACGCCTTGCCCGCCGATGTCGTCGCGGAAATTGATGCCGCTGTTGACGAAGTTTACGCCAAAGAAGAAGCCGCGGGGAACCTTGAAGCAGGCGGTAAGTTGAACCTCCGTAACTGCATCACGCACCACGAGGCATTCCTTCAACTCCTTGATTGGCAAAAAACGGTGCCCTTCGCTTACGGGGTTCTCAATTGGAACGTACAGATGATTACATCACATCTCATCGTGCTACCGCCAAAGGAGGAACCACCGCCTGAGGTAAAGAACCGCATTGGCTTGCACCGCGACGGCGGTACGTCGCATGCTGAAATGCAGGAACCCCACCCGCGCATCATGCTTAAGATCGCTTACGCTATCAGCGACCAATCCGATCCCGCTTCAGGCGCGACCGTACTGGTACCCGGAAGTAACCGATTGACAGGCAGACCGGCACTTGACCCAAATACGGGTTCGGCACGCGGTGCTATTTCTATGAATGTCAACGCGGGAGATGCATTTCTCTTTGAGCAACGCACATGGCACGGAATCGGACACAACTGGTCCGATATACCGCGCAAAACCATTTTTATGGGATACGCCTACCGTTGGGTCAAACCCATGGATTATATCACGATGCCTGACGAACTCGTTGCCAAATGCAACCCGATCCAGAAACAATTAATCGGGGTCGTCAGTGATCCGCTCAGCTACTATCTACCGAAGGACCAAGATGTACCGCTGCGCGCCACGCTCAACTCGGAAGCATAACAACGGGCAGACGCGTACACCGCGGATGTGCCGCATTCACTATTCAAGCTTGCTCTTGAGTGAAAGACTATAATCAAGAAGCGCATTCGCGTAGGGCATATTGTGAAGCCCATACCCGCTATCGCCTTTAACCATGTCGTAGTTCAACTTCGCATCAAGGTAGTCCTGTGAAGTTTTGTCAGGCGCAGCATCCAGCATCGTTTTGACGGCTTGCATCTTCGCCTCTATCTCCGCACGATATTGTGGCAACTTCGTCTCCATGCTGTTATCGGCACTATCGTGACAACCCGCAGTACTGCATACCGACAGCTCGGCGGCAAATGTGTGTCCCCCGTGTTTCGCAATAACTTCAGGGTCATCTTTTGCCATGTGGCAGTGTACACACCGCTTTTTCATGACGCGCACGTGCGGCGACGGCATCCGTTTCACGCCTGCTCCCTCGCGTCCAAGGAACATCTCCGATTGGGATTGGTGAACGATGCCAGCCCCCGCACAACCGCAGTCCATTTTATGGCAGCTGACACATAACTTTTTCGCAGGTTGCACCAATAAGTGTTCTAATTTGCTCGTGTGGGAATGGCACGTAGAACAAGAAACAGCATTCACCGCTGTCTCTATGTTATAAGGATGCCCCGGATAGACTTGCTCGCTAAAGACTTCGTAACCAGCGGAATGGCAGCTCAAGCAGGATGTCTGCACCTCATACGGTCCCTCAATCAGGTTCACAAGGGCGTGTGAGTGACCAGCGTGTTGCCATTCTTGGTAGGCAGGTTCGCTCCCGTGACACTTATCGCAGCCTTCAGCAAAGGGTGTTTTTGTGTTAGAAGTGTCATTCTCTACAGGTGCCGCGTGGAGCGTCCCGACCTCATTGTAGCCGCAGAGCGCAAAAAGGGCAATCGTTCCCATCAGCACGGATAACCCTAAAAATAAGAAAACCTGTTTCATGAATTTTTATTGTCCTTGTACAATTTCTTTTTTAACGCCTTGGGCTATGTCGCTTACGAAACAGCCCTTGATAGTAAATATCATACCTTATCTGCCGAAATATGTCAACACCTTTTAGCAGAGAAAACCTGTAAACTGTTTTCTTAACATTTTGCAAGACTTGCGAAAAAATTGGAGGAATCTCGATGTCTCAATCCGAAAATGGAATAAACCTTTTCAATGGCAAAAACATGGACGGCTGGCTCACACGCGGCGGGGCACCCGAACATGAATGGGATGCGGCTGGCGGTGTTGCTCTCAATCCAGATGATCCGAAACTGCTCGCAACAGCAACCGGCGAAGGAATTTTTTACAACGGTCCCACAGGACGAACCGCCGACATCTATACGGAAGCAGAACACGGCGATTGTGAACTCCATGTGGAATTTCTGGTTTCACAAGGCTCCAACTCCGGCGTTTACCTCATGGGCAGGTACGAAATCCAAATATTGGACAGCTGGGGTGAAACCGAACTCAGCTACGGCAGCTGCGGGGGTGTGTATTGTCGTTGGATAGACAATCAACCGGTAGATGGTGTACCGCCGCGTGTCAATGCAAGTAAACCCCCTGGTGAGTGGCAGACGTACGACATCACCTTCCGCGCACCCAAATTTGATGCTGATGGCAATAAGACTGCCAATGCTACCTTTGTCAAAATCGTCTGGAATGGACAGGTCGTCCATGAAAATGTTGAGGTCGTAGGTTGCACACGTGGCGCGATGGTGGAAGAAGAAGCCGCTACAGGCCCACTCTTGTTGCAAGGCGACCACGGGCCTGTTGCCTATCGCAATGTTGTCCTCAAACCCGCTTAAACTATTGGGTGTAATCACAAACTATCTTGCTTACAGAATGCCATCTTCTCGTAGGAACGAGCTGTGCTCGCGATATTGCTTACAGACTATCAGCTTCTTGTAGGAGCGAGCTGTGCTCGCGATCTTTATACTTGGTTCCAACAGTATCGTAGAAGGAAATTAAAAAAATGCAGAAACTCAAACTTGGTGTTATCGGTGCAGGCGGTATCGTCTGCCGAATGCACCTCCCCGATCTCACACAAGGCACCGATTTTGAAGTCAGTGTCATCGGCGGTAGACGCGAACATCGACTCAAACACCAATGTCAAGAATTCGACATACCGCGCTGGACACAAGATTACGACGCAATCATCGCTGACGATACACTGGATGCCATCCTTGTCGGTACCCCGCACCCTTTGCACGTCTCGTGGGGTGTCAAAGCCTTGGAAGCAGGCAAACATGTACTCATGCAAAAACCGCTCTGCGGCGAGATGGATGAGGCGAACCAATTTGTGGCAGCAGCCGAAGCCAGCGGTAAAACAGTTATGTGTCTCCCACATTTCAACGCCGCTATCTACAAAATTCGCCAATTAATTGCCGAAGAAGCCATCGGACGTGTTTCCGGGGCGAGAATGCGGAGTAGTCACGGCGGCCCTGAAATCTACTACGCAGAGATTCGCGACATCTTCGGTGAATCTGGCGACGATCTCTGGTTTTTCGACGCGAAACAGGCGAGTGTCGGCGCACTTTTTGATATGGGTGTTTATGCCGTCTCCGGTCTCGTTGCCATGCTCGGCACTTTCAAACGGGTGACCGGCTTCGTTTCTACTTTCGACAAACCAACAGAATTAGAGGATGTCGCTACGCTCGTGCTTGAGATGCAATCCGGTGGCATTGTCACAGCGGAGACAAGTTGGTGTGATCCAGCACGCACAGGTGAAGCGAGTGTACACGGCACAGCTGGCAAGTTCACAATGCCCGGTAAAGATGGCGCGACACTCAGTCAATGGACACCTACATCTTATACGCGCGAACACGCCCCTGTTGATGTCAAAGCGATCGACTGTTCAGACGCTGCACCGAGCGGGATGCACGCGCATTTCGCAGAACATATCCGTGAAGGCACGCAACCGCCACTTTCAAATGTGTATACAGCGCGGCATGTCACTGAGATTTTGCTTGCCGGACTTGAATCTTCTGCAACGGGTAGAGCAATCGAGCTGACAACAGAAGCGCACAATTGTGGAAATTGTTCACCGTCGGACTGTTGTTAATCGGGCGAGCAGACAGGTAATTAGGAAAGAAACAGAGGTGTGTTCATGTAGGCGCGCTTTCCGCGCCTACATGAGAATTTCTAAACGCTTTAATCTAAGTTGGCGTGAAGTTCATACCAGTCATCAAGGTTATTCAGATTAACAGCGTCTAAGATAGAGCCGTCGTCGTTAATACCGCTTGCACCAAGAATGCTGCCGCGGGTATCATCGTCGTGATTGTAGCCCGTAATCGCGGCGTTCAGTTCATCGACTGCCGCTTGGTCAAGGCTTCCGCCACTCTGTTCCAAGACCCACGCTTCAAACTGTGGATAAGTGGGTAAATTGTCGCTAATGTATGCCAGTGTAGCATCCTTATCCAGCCCGAGCCCATCTAACACCATCTGATCGAAGCCTGCGCCGCACGCCGGATAATCTTCATGGAGGACACCTTTGGCATCCATTAGCACTTTCGACCAGAACCGTGGCAGATGCAACACGCCGAGCGGCCCCTTAACCCCGGAACTAATTGTCGGAATCATCTGTGTTTTCTTTCTTCCGAACATTCTGTTTCTCCTCCCTTACTTTACTTTCAACGTTGAGTAATAGGTCGGTATCATCAACATAACAAGTGTTGTTACCTGCTATGTAAAATTCTACGCTATTATAGCAGCACAGCGAAAAAAAGCAAGACAAATTTAAGGGCAGTTATAAATTACTCAACAGCATCAGGCTTTACAATCTTGAATTTGCGTTCACCAGCCCGAATATAACCGAGCCGTTTTCTGGCGAGCCGTTCCTTTGTTAACTCGTCATGCTTCAGCATCTCAACACGCTGCTTTAGCTGATCGCGCTTAGCCTCCAATTTCCGTATCTCAGAGCGATAGGCGTTCTCAGCGATCTGTGCTTTTTGCCAGTCGTTATAACCGTTCATGAATTGCCTGACGCTGACCACGAGTAAACCGAGTGCAATCAGGAATAGGATAGGACGCAAAACGCGCATAAGGTATCCTCTAAAAAGCGTAATTTGGGACAGCACAGCGACTGTCCCTATACGGATGCAAATGCTTAGCGGAGCGCTGCCAAATTATAGAAAACTTTCTCGCCAGCAAAGATGGCACTCTCTCCAAGTTCTTCCTCAATCCGGAGAAGTTGGTTATATTTACAGACTCGATCGGTACGGGAGAGTGATCCCGTCTTTATCTGTCCCGAATTCGTCGCAACAACCAGATCAGAAATAGTCGTATCCTCTGTTTCACCCGACCGGTGTGAAACAACCGCCGTGTAGTTGAAACGTCGTGCAAGTTCAATAGCATCAAGCGTCTCTGTCAAGGTGCCGATCTGATTGACTTTGATTAGGATAGAATTGCCGATCTGTTCCTCAATCCCCCGCTCTAAGCGGGTAGTATTAGTAACAAAAAGGTCATCGCCAACGAGTTGAACCTTATCGCCAATCGCCTCAGTCAAATGCTTCCAACCTTCCCAATCATTTTCATCCATGCCGTCTTCAATAGAGATGATTGGGTATTTCTCACAGAGTCCGGTGTAAAAGGCAACCATCTCTTCAGGCGATTTGGTTGGCTGTGCCTCTGCTTTTAATTCGTAAGTGCCAGCATCCGGATTGTAAAATTCACTTGAGGCGGCATCCAGTGCCAAGAGCACATCATCACCGGGAGCATAACCGGCGCGCTCAATGGCTTCTATGATCACAGCGATGGCTTCCTCATTCGATCCCAAATCCGGTGCGAACCCGCCTTCGTCGCCGACTGCGGTGTTGCAATTCCGTGCCTGTAAGACTGCCTTGAGACTATGAAAAATTTCAGCACCCATGCGGAGTGCCTCGGCAAAACTCTCGGCACCCGCTGGCATCACCATAAACTCTTGGATGTCAACGTTGTTATCGGCGTGAGAACCCCCGTTCAGAATATTCATCATCGGTAACGGGAGCTCCTTCGCATTCGCGCCACCAATGTAGCGATAAAGCGGGAGCACCAATTCATCTGCAGCCGCTTTCGCGACAGCTAAGGAAACACCTAAAATAGCGTTCGCACCGAGACGACTTTTGTTCTCTGTCCCGTCAAGTTCACACATAGCGGTGTCAATCTCGTTCTGAGCAAAGACATCTTCACCCGCGAGGGCCGCAGCGATCACAGTGTTGACGTTTTCAACCGCTTTCTGAACGCCTTTCCCCAAATAACGGCTGGCATCCTGATCGCGCAATTCAACCGCTTCGTGCTCACCTGTGGAGGCACCAGAAGGGACAGCGGCGCGCCCAAAGGCACCTGATGCTAAATTAACGTCAACCTCGACTGTCGGGTTACCACGCGAGTCTAATATCTCGCGTGCATGGATATGGATAATTTCTGACAAGTTGTTTCTCCTTCTGAAACGTGTCAACTGTTTTCGCCACTTGGACACCCCAATTGACACTATTCTTCAATAACAGCAGCCGCAAGTAGGTACGCGGATGCGAAAAAGACTAAACTATATCCGATAAGCAAATTTAGCCAAAACCCGCTATCTAACTCACCGGTTACCAAAAGCGAAACGGTGCATTTCGCACCGCCCATAATAATTGGAATAACAATCGGGAGTAGAATGACGGAGAGTAGGCTTTCGCCACCGTTTGTACTTGTGGACATGCCAGCTAACAGCACACCGACAGCGCAAAATCCGAGTGTACCGATACCCAGTACGCCGAAAAGTTTCAGTAATATGCCCACCGTCACCACATCAAGCAAATCTAAGAATTGTAGTGTGATGGGGGTAATAACGATTTCCAATAGGAATAGAAAAATGACAGTGCTAATGACTTTAGAAAGATAGAGGTTGCTCGCATCGACACCGGTCAGCCGAATGCCGTGTAAAGCACCGTGTGAACGTTCTGCTGTGAATGAACGGTTCAAGGTAATAATCCCCGCAAAAACAAACGCTGTCCAGAGCACACTCGCGGCTAATTTGCCACGTTCGCCCTTCTCAGGGAAAATCGGACCAAACGCAAAAGCGAAAATGAGGACCACCAGCACGCTAAAAACGAAGATTAATACCAGCGTCTCCTTTGAGCGGAATTGAAGTCCAAGGTCCTTGCGAATCAACGCACCAATCTGACGGAATGTTTTTTTAATCATGGCGGTTTTCGCTCCGTTTCGTCTGTTGTCCGAAACGGGTTTTCGAGGAATATGTGCTGGTTATTTTGTCAATTATGTGCTTCAGTGTAGACCCAGTCTCAAGTCGCTTCTCCATCCTACCCTCTTCCATCGTTCATCGGTTCAGACAGAAAGATTTGATTGCATTTTCTCTTCGTACATAAGCAATAGCCTCTCTGCTGTAATTTCATCTCTCTGCGCGACCTCTTCCAATTCTCCGTTTATCATAAAGAAAAACCTTGTACCCACGAGATAACCCAACTCCGTATTATGGGTCGTAATCACAATACCTTTGCCGTTTTGTTGTTCTTGTGCAATGCGGTCTAAGACAAACTGCTTAGCAGAAGCATCTAATCCAGAGAAGGGTTCATCGAGTAGTAACACTGAAGGCTGATGCAGCAGAGCTCTGGCAACCATAAAACGTTGGGTCATGCCACGTGAAAAGATGTGTAGAGGTTCATGGGCGAAGCGTTGTAAGCCAACCTCAGCAAGGAGCGTTGTTGCGCGGTGCTCTAACTGCTTAACACCGTACATCCGTCCAAAAAATTTGAGATTCTCGTATGGACTAAATGCTGGATAAGCGAGTGTTTCATGGATAACAACCCCCAGCATGCTCCGCACATCTGAGTAGTCTTCTATAGCATCTGTGCCTTCAATCTCAAGTTCCCCGGATGTCGGTTTCAGGAGCGTCGCGAGAATTTTGATAAGCGTCGTTTTACCGGCACCGTTGGGACCTAAAATCGTAACCACCTCTCCAGGGTTCACCGAAAGTGTGGCGTTTTTGACGATCGAGCGATGCCCGAAGTCCTTGGTGAGTTGGGAAGCACGAAGACGCATGGTGTGTGCACGCCCCTATAGTCGGCAATAAAAAAAGGCAGTGGGCGGGAGACAACCCGCCCGGACAGCCAATATCACAAATCAAACGGATAGACGAGCCCAATGACCCATCGCCTCCGTTCATCTTTACATCATTTTCTCAATAATCGCATCGCCTTGTTCTTTGCTAATGCCGAGCGGTTGATGTGCTATAGGCCCGTTTTCCAAGACGGGTTCCATATCATTCAATGACTGGCGGCTCGTATCGTGGTAGAACAACCCAAGCTGCGTTTCATGACCTGTCTTGACGGCTTGTTCAAGTGCAGCGGCCCTGTCACTTGTGTCATGATCTTCAAGGTATTGGACCCGCTCCTTCCAGTAATCAAAAATTACCCGCGCCCCTCCCTTCCAGGTCACACAAGGACTGATAACATCAATGAATGCAAAACCTTTGTGTTGCATCCCGTTATACATCAATTCTGCGAGTTTTGGTCCGTCAGAACTATAGGCTCTCGCGACATAAGTCGCACCCGCGACAATTGCCATCGCAACCGGATTCAGAGGTGTCTCTAAATTACCGAACGGCGTGCTTTTCGTCTGTTCTCCTACTATAGTCGTCGGTGAGGCTTGCCCGACTGTCAACCCGTACGTCTCGTTATTCATGACAATGTAGAGGAGATCAATATTTTTTCGCATCGTATGAATAAAATGATTTCCACCGATGCCGTAACCATCCCCATCACCACCGGTGACAACCACATTCATTTCGTGATTAGCGAGTTTAGCACCAGTCGCGACTGCAAGTGACCGTCCATGCAAAGTGTGCATCCCGTAGGTCCGAATGTAGCCGGGGAGGTTAGAGGAGCACCCGATCCCACTTACTGTCAGGTGATCATGATTGCCACGACCGAGTTTTGCATAAGCACCTTGTAGCGCGTTCAACACACCGAAATCACCACAACCGGCACACCAATCTGGATTAACATCGCCTTTAAAATCTCGCGCTGTAGGCGCGCCTTGAACAGGTCTTTCTTTTCTCGCTCTTCTCGCCATCTGATTCATCCTCCTTTGTTACACAACAATCTCTTGATACGGGACATAAAGATCCGTTTTACTGTTCAGAAGTTCACGCGCGCCATCAACCACGTGGTGCGGCATAAACGGTTCACCGTCGTATTTGCGGATATGACTGTCCGCCTTAAAGCCAGTCTCACCGCGTAAGAACCGAGCGAACTGACCCGTGTAGTTGCACTCAACGATAATCGAATACGCAGATTTCGCAAGCACTTCGTTGACGGCATCTTCGTCCATCGGATAGAGCCACTTGAAGTGGATATGGTTGGTGGCAATGCCTGCTGCGGTCAACATTTCTGCCGCTTCACTAATCACACTATGCGTGGAGCCCCACCCAATCAAGGTAACTTCGGCATCTTCGGGACCTTCAAAAGTCGGAGGCGGGAGGAGTTCAACAATACCTTCCATCTTCCGCTGCCGCTTCTCCATAATATCACGGCGTTTGTGCGGGTTCGTGAATTCATCGCTAATCAAACCACCATCTTCATCATGGTCATCGGTAGCAACAACGTGCATGTGCCCTGGTGTACCGGGAATTGCTCGCGGGGAAACTCCGCTGTCAGTAATCGCGTAACGGAGATACTCACCATCTAACGCAACAGGACCGCTAATAAGTTCGCCTCGATCTATTTCAGGCTGCCAATTGATAGAATCCGGATCAAACGTCGTGAAACCCATAGAGAGCGTAAGATCAGAAAGCACCATACCGGGACATTGAAACTTGTCTACAAGATTGAAGATTTCAGGGATGGTATCGAACCCGTCCATGATGCTCGTCGGAGCGACAATGATTTTCGGGAAATCGCCCTGGCTGGCACCCAGAAGCTGCCATAAATCTCCCTGCTCCGTTTTTGTAGGTAAACCTGTGGAGGGACCACCACGTTGGACATTAATAACGACGATCGGAATCTCCATCATACCCGCACTACCGATGGCTTCTGACATCAGAGCGAATCCACCGCCTGACGTGGCACACATCGCACGACTACCAACATGCGCTGCGCCGATAACCATATTGACAACACTGATTTCGTCCTCACATTGGCGCACCATAATGCCGAGATCTCGCGCATTCGCTGCCATCCAGTGCAGGACACCCGTTGACGGACTCATCGGATAGGCAGCATAAAATTTGACACCGGCCGCTGCACCACCCATCGCCATCGCCGAATTGCCATCAACAACAGCAAGAGCCGGTTCTTGCTTCTGGAATTGCATATCAAATGGGGTAAAATTTTCAGCTGCGTGTTCGTAACCAGCGCGTGCTACACCGATGTTCGCGTCTACTACCTCTTGTCCCTTACGTCTGAGGAATTGAACGGTGAGCATGTCCTCAAACACCTTTAAATCTCCACCCACCATTTTCATTGCTGCGCCGAGCATACAGACATTTAGCATTACCTTCTTTCTGTCGGTGTCGTTAGACAGCTCTTTATAGGACAGAGGCGCCAGTTGTATGTCATCACGTTCTGGGGCTGCTTTGACATCATCGCTATTATAGATGAGCGTGCCACCGGGAGCAACGTGTGGAAGGTGTGTCTCCAAACTGTTCCGGTCTAAGGCAATAACCAAATCAAGCTTGTCGCCGTGGTTGGCAACCGGTTCAGAACTAATTCTGGCACTGAGGAAGGTATGACCGCCGCGGATGAGGGATTGATAGGCACTATAGGTAAAGACGGACAAACCGTGCCGGGCACAGATCCGAGTCAAAACCTGTCCAACAGAGTCTATTCCCTGCCCGGGTGCCCCTCCTACAGCGATTACAAAGTCGTATTTTGCCATCTTGGCTCCCTTCTAATAAATTTTTCGTATTCCATTCTGACACCGCACATACGCCACAGTTTGGTTCAATCAATGTAGCGACATCAGATGGATGGACAAATAAGCAAATTGATTCGTTTGTTAGTTACATTGCGATATTTGCACCTTATTATTTAATATTCATGAACACATATAACATTCTACTTTTTTTAATTATACTACATTTTG
>CAZQIP010000167.1:0-15556 GCA_964593655.1 uncultured bacterium
GGACCTATCTCACCGATATCGATCCAAACCCACAAGAAAATGCGGAATACCCGTTGATTGCCTTAGGCGTGGACGCAGGATTTCCACTTATTGAGAGAAGCACGTTTCGGCTTGATCTCTATAATGATTTTGCCGTGCTCAACACTTTATCCCCGAAACCGGAGGATATGTTTGAAGACCCCGAAGAACCGTTAGAAATGGAACCAGTTGAGCAGGAATCCACAAGACGATTAGAAAGTGCTCCGATAGGCGGAGAAGATGCTACGCCAGCAAAAGAATTCGCATGGGGTAACGCCGTTGGCGTTGGATTTACTTTTACCAAAGCCATCTTCAAACTTGAGTACCGCGTCCTTGGCGAAGAATATATCCCTTCTATCTTTGATTATACGTATGAGTCGGCAAAATCGATCGCGCCAGAACCAGATATGCCCGATTTCCTGGATCTCGAAACCAACAATGAACAGAGACGAGGCTTCTTTTCACAATTCATCTGGAAGCCGGGGGAACACCTCCACTTCTTTGGGACATTTGAAGACTATAACAATAGTTCACCTAAACTTTATATGGTGGTCTCAGAATCGGGCTTGGTGCCGCGTCTCAGAGTTCTGGCACTCTATACAAAACGTGACATCGGTGAGGGGGGCGAGACGAGCTTCTTCGCAGATCTGTTTAATCTCGATGAAAAGTCCGCATTCCGTTTAGAGATTGGCTATGCAATCTATCCGCCGATTGAAACGATTGTTACCCGTGAGTACCGGTTCCGCCGTGTCGAAACAACGGAGGGCATCTCGCAATTTGAACCGATTCATAAAACTTCATTCATGGTAGGCATCAGGACAGATTTTTAGTGCTAATTTGAGAAAATAACTAAAAGCACACAGTATACATGAGTTCGCTTCACGGTTTCACCTCAATTTTGATCTCCTCGTCCTCAACAATCAATGGATAAGTCCTGATACGGAGACGAGGGTCAGTTTGGCATTCTCCAGTTTCTGTATTATAGGCGTAGCCGTGGACGGGACACACAGCAATGCCGTTCCGAATTCTACCCCTACCGAGTGAGCCCATGGCGTGCGGACAGGTGTTGTCCACAGCACAGAATTTACCATTTTCATTGAAGATCGCGACTCGCCTTCCGTTGACGGTAAACGCTTTTCCACGACCTTCTCGTATTGCTTTCGTTTTCGTAACTGTAGTGTAGTCAGACATTTTTTACTCCTTGACGCCTCCTAAAGTAATCCCTTGGACAAACTCGCGCTGCATCGCTAAAAAGAGAATAACAATCGGCATCAGCGACAGTAATGTGCCAGCCATCAGCATGCCGTAATCTTGACGATAGATACCGACGAGATTTGCTAAACCGATTGGCAGTGTGTATTTCGATTCATCTCGCAAAATGATGAGGGGCCAGAGATAACCGTTCCATGAACCTAAAAACGAATAGATCGTTAGCGCGCCGAGTGCCGGTTTGATAATAGGCAGCACTATCCGATAATAGATCCCAAACTCGGAGCAACCATCAATACGCGCCGCATCAAGTAGCTCCGACGGAATCGTGACAATAAATTGACGCATCAAAAACACACCGAACGCTCCAACCGAAAATGGGATGATGATCGCCTTATAACTATTGAGCCATCCAATATCGTACATCAATCCAAACAACGGCACAAGCAACACCTGAAAAGGTACCATCATGGAGGCGAGAAGAATCCCGAACAGGATTTTTTGACCGCGGAATTGATATTTCGCAAACGCATAGCCGCCAAGGGAACAGAAAAACAGCGTAAGAAGCGTTGACGCAGTGGCGATGAAAACACTGTTGATAAAGTATCGATTATACGGTACTGTCTTCCAGAGGTTCCGATAGTTTGAGGTTAATTTATCCCAGACGATTGACGGATAAGACGGTTGATGAATTGATAATTGTAGGAACAATTGATTCTCTGTTCCCGCTTTTACGATAGACGGGGCTGCGTCGTCTGTTTCAACCGGCTGCATCGTGATATGTGATGATTCTAACTCACCCGGGATGCCGTGAAGTCGCCATACAGCGTCTTTCCATAACGCACTCTCTAAAATGAAAGGGCGTGTTGGTTGATATGTAACACCGTTAGTGGACTTGTTCGGGACAGACACGGCTAAAGAGAGGCTGTGATACGAAGCATCTCCACGGATAGGCAGCGTAATGCGTCGTATCCCATCAATTGGAATCGGCGAGGTCACCGTAGCCGTTATGTAGATCGTACTATCATCTTGGAAATTGTAGGATAGACTCACAGCCGTCTGAGCATCATCCGATAGACGAATGCGCGTGCCTGATTTTGCTTTCCAGTCCAAAACTTCAATTGGCGTGCGATTGAAATCGAGGTCTTCTATTTCAAGTGTCCCAATCGCAACTTCACGATATACTGAACTCCAGATCGTGTCAACCACCTCCGGAATAATCGCCTCCTGAACTGCAGCAAGGATGGATACTGGCGGCGCACGCCATAGTTCAGCCGGCAAAGTCGTTACCGATTGTTGCCATAAACCCTCTACTATTTCCGTCTGTAATTTCTGGGATGGAACATAATTAGCAAACTGTGCGTTTGCTGTGATGTGTGCTTCTGCTCTCTTCCAGATCGTCTGTGTAAGTGCAGGTTGTAGTATGATTTCCCACAATGCTTCATCTACTCCTATCGGTTTCTCAATTTTCGGATACGCATCCTCAACAACATAAGGCGATGATGCGACGCGTGGCGGGAGACTGGGAAACCACTGGATAGGAACTGCAAAGATCTCGTTTGCGGTTTTAAAAGAGGAGGTCAACAACCACAGCAACGGGACCATCGTGCAGAAAGCTGCAGCGACTAAAAGGAGGTAACCCGTACCTCTAAAGATTTTCGTTTCAACACGTTGACCTTTCCTACGCTGGTTCATCCTATAATCCTAATTCGGATAGTTCTACGGTGCGGGCACGTTGGATATCATCCTGATATTTGAAAACACACCCAAGGGTCTCTGCAACGACATCCGCATCCAATTGCCCTTTGCCGAGTGCGATGAGTGCCAATGCCCAATCCAGTGTTTCAGCGACTCCCGGCTTTTTATAGTAATCTCCCTGCCGCCAGAGTTGCATAATCTGGCATAATTGCTGCGCGAGGTGTTCATCAATCTGCGGCAGTTTCGTCTGAACAATCGCCAATTCCTTTTCAATAGTAGGGTAGTCAATCCACTGATAGAGACAACGCCGTTTGAGTGCTTCATGAACCTCTCGTGTTCGGTTTGAAGTTAGCACGACGTATGGAATATGTTTCGCTTGGATCGTACCGATTTCAGGAATGGTGATCTGGAAATCGGATAGGATTTCGAGCAGGAACGCCTCGAATTCGCTATCGCTCCTGTCAACCTCGTCAATGAGCAAGACAGGCGGCACATCGCCATCGCTCTGGATAGCCTCAAGGAGCGGGCGTTTCAGCAGAAACGTCTCGCTAAAGAGGTCGGTGCCGATATGTTCTTTGTCGCGACCGCGTGCCTCGTCAATACGGAGTTGCAAAATTTGCCGTGTATAGTTCCATTCATACAAGGCGCTGTTTGCGTCTAAACCCTCATAGCACTGCAATCGAATGAGTTTTGCACCTGTAGAATCCGCAAGCACTTTAGCGACTTCTGTTTTGCCGACACCGGGTTCGCCTTCAAGAAAAATAGGCTTTTTGAGGTGATGCGCGAGGTAGAGCGTTGTCGCTAAACCCTTATCAGCGATATACGCGTGTTTCTCACAAGCATTTTGAACGTTTTCGATGGATGTAAACATTTTATAATACGTGGCAACCTTTCAATTTTCCTGCAGGGCGCGTTCGTAATCTTCGCGATAATCAATATCCCGTAGCACACTATCTGTATCTACGGTAACATAGTGAATATCATCGCCATACTTTTTAAAGAGGGTTCGCACGCCGTCGCTCTCTGGAGTGAGTGCCAGAATATCACGTGCATACTTCTGATCAAAGATAACCGGATGACCGCGCTTATAGTTATAACTCGGTAGGGCTATTCCCTTCTCTGTGTGCACATAAGCATCAACAACCTGATCAATCAGCGTGGATGTAATAAAAGGTTGATCGACAAGCATGAGTGCAAATGCATCGCTTGCTTCAAGTGCCCGTATGCCTGTTTGTGCGGAGGTTAACATACCCTCGCGATAATCAGGGTTAAAAACGGTATTGATCGGACGTGTCCCCAATTGTTCTTGAACCTCTGATGCGCGATGCCCGACGACGACGATCACTTCATCAAACTTGGCACCGAGCATATTGTCCACTACAGTCTCAACAATAGTGTTATCCCCAAAAGGAAGCAGCTGCTTCGGTTCCCCCATCCGCGTGGAGAGTCCTGCAGCAAGGAGTATTCCCGATATCTTTTTTTGATATGCACTGGCAAGTGGCGTGCTACACATGGTTTAATACCGAATGACGAAAGTCTTATATTCTCCAGTGAAAGGACGCTCCTCAGCGTTAAGAAAATCTACGCTCGCAAAGCGCGGTCCCTTCTTCAAAAAAGCGACTAACGCATCCAACTGCGATTTGTCACCCTCGGCGACGACTTCGACCTGCCCATTTGGTAAATTCTTAGCGTAGCCGTTGATACCCAGCTGCTTAGCATTCATCTGTGTGAAATTGCGGAATCCTACGCCTTGTACTTTTCCACTAATTACCACAAACAGTTGCATTTTCCGGTTGACTTCAATCGTGAGCATCACAGGTGTCCCGAGTTTTGGCATCAAGGCATCGTTCTTTTTATAGATATTCTCTTCTTCCGATTCAGGCAACGGATTCTGGAAGAGCGCGCTTGCATCGAACCGTTTCAAGGCGACAATATCGTTGCTCATAAATGCCTGCGGGATCATTGCGTCTTCATCATCGCTATCCAAGTCTGACACTACCCGTGAACCGGAATAGACCCAAGCAACCTGTTGCATCGGCTTTTTTGTTTTCACGTTGAAGATTAACTCTTCGGCACGAACTTTTTTCGCTTTATCGCCATCTTTCCATTCAACATAAATAAGAAACTCGGTTCCCTTTGGGGGTGTCGGTTCATCTTTTTCTTCGTCGTAGCCGGGCGGCGTACCTACCGCAACACCGAGTTTTTCAAGTGCCTCGTAAATTTCCGTTGCTGTTGCATTGACAACAACAATACTCTCATATTCCTTGCCGTTGTGTCCACAAACGAGGTATTCAACGGCTCCCTTCAAATGTGCATCATATTCACCAAGAGCTTCAGAAATTTTGCCCTTTAAGACAAGTTTCTGTTCCTTCTCCTTAATTTCGAGATGCCCATCTGCCCATCCGATATTTGACAGTGTTATGAGAAACACACCGATACAGATTATCGTTCCTATTTGCCAAACGTTGATTTTTACTTTTTTCATCAGATAACTCCTTTTTTAAACGTATAAGTTAGCAGCCCCGGGATATTTGTGGAGTGCGCAGAATTCGCAACTGCCACAAGAGTCTCTTAACTGATAACCGATAACTGATAACTGATAACCATTAAAAAGTATACCGCAATCCATTAAAAATTTCCACATCATGTTTACGAATACCGGTGGGTGGTTCACTATCGTATCGGAGATTCACTCGGAGCGGAAACGCTAACTTCGTCGTGAGTCGAAATGTAAGGCTCCCCTGAAAAAGAATGCGATAGTCCTCAAAACGCCGTGTATGAGCCTGATAATACCCAGTCGCGCTCGTTGTAATCCGTTCATCGAGCTGTCCAGTCCAATTGATATAGTTCGTTGATCGAATGATACGCGTTGTCATCTCACCGCCATCTTTGTCATTAATGCGCTCATGTTCCCACATCGCACCGATACCGAGATAGATATTAAATTTAGAACTTGACGGATGCAAGTCGAATCGGATTCCGCCACCTACCAAATTCCGATCGCTTAAAAGAATAGATTCGTTGAATTGTTTTTGAATGAAAGATTCAAAAAGCATATGCTGGGTCAGATTTCGGATAATTCGCGCATGTGCCATGCCCTTATTAATAAAAAAAGTACCGCTTTTCCGACCTTGCTGGAGACTCCCAAAAATAAAACCGTGATACGTCTTTGACAGATAATCCGAGCGAAATCGGGTACGTGAGGTAAGCAGATCTGTATTGCCAGTACGATAGGTTAAATCCAAGTTAATGCTGTTATACCAACCCGGTTCCAATTGCATCTGCCGCATTGTTTCACCCGTGAAGATATTCACCTGTGCCGCAAGTGGAGAACAAGAAAAAAGAAGTAAAGCAAAACAGATACCGATAATGCGTCTGTAGCTGCTCCAATCGGGGATGTCGTGAGCAAAGTACATTTGGTTTTCTACCCTTTAATCTAAAACGCCTGCCAAAAGTATCTTCATTAATTTCTTATACACGCGACATTAATTTTTCGCTTAGTCCTCATCGGCGGAATATAATGCAGGTAAATTTTTGATAATCTTCATCGTCTCAAGGCTTATAGTGATGACACGCGCTATTAAATCTACAATGTATTGCTCTTCCGTCTCGTTATTTGGATCGTTGACAATACGGCTTCCTCTGCCTGTCTTCGGTTTATAGTCCTCCGTGACGCTATACTGATCAACGATCCATTCCAAAGCCGAACGAGTCCCCAACCGATAATCGTGTGCTTCAACGGGAATATTTTCAATCGTCAGAAAGTCATTATAGCGAATCTGCGTTTTATCTTTGGACAAGGTCATTTTTTCAACGAGCCAATTCAAGGGCATATCCGGGGTTTCCTTAAGCGTCAATCCTGTATACTTTGGAGCGGATTCATAATTGATATGGAGATTCGCTAACTGCTCGCCAGCCTTTGAAAACGCCCAGAAATCGTTAGCAAAAGGAATACGCGGGAAGCTACGCTTAAGGCTTTCCTGATACTTTTCGCGATAATTTGGCTGATGTAAGATGCCGTAGGTATAGTAAAAGATATCCCATTTGCTTATGCTTTCGTCACCGTAGTGCCTTCTGAATTCTGACAAAGCCCAGTCAGTAATATTTTCTCGGAGGTTTGTTCCATCTTCGTCGTAGGTGTAGAACGGAAAACATTGGGCTTTTTCAAATGCTAAATCTAAGGCAGGAATCTTGTTTGTGGCAAGACACCCAAAACCTTTTCTATCACCAATGCCAGCGACACAAATCACTTGATTTTCTGTTTCTGTCGCGGGGGTTGGAAAAATACGCGGAAACATTGAAGCACGCTCCGTTGTCATTCTTGGGTCAAAGTAGAGGTGCAATTTAGTAAATGGGCGATAGAGGGCTTCTCTTACTCTTTTTGCCGAAAAATGAGTTGTTTTCCCACTTTCCAATTTACTCTTTAAACTTGAACTCCATTTTATTTTCCCGTCGTCATATAAAACAAAATCATCGACTTCAAGTTCAGGGACATTTCCGCGTTTTGACTCGATGACCTGACGGTTCCAACGATCCATTTCAGCTGTGTAAGTTGCTATCATGCGTTGAACGTTATCACGGAGCGCGTCTTGATCGAAGTTGTAAACCCAGACATCTCGATTGGTTGACACACCGAGACTGAAGTCTTTGAAAATCACACCGTTAACTACTCCCTTTTCTTTTTTTGTTTCCTTAGTTCCTATCGGAACGAGATCATCAAAATCGTCTTGGAGACCTCCAGTAAGCCATGTATGGTTTGCATTAGGTTGAATCTCTTGCCACGTGACAGCACCTACGTTTTTATGTGCCTTAAGAAAATCAAACGTTTGTGCCTTGCTCTGCAATTCTGCTTCATCGTTATAAAAAATACGGGCAGAGTTAGTAGGTTCTCTTGTTCTCACGAGTATAGCGATGCTCACTCCGACTCTAATGTCGAACACATTAGAGTCGGCAGGTTGTCCCTTACGGAGGTTTCCGCCTAAATTGAGCAGATACAGTGCATCAAATTCTCTAGCAAGGTGTTTGCGCATTCCATCGAACATTCCGGCATCAATAAAACTGTTGTTCGTTACAAACGCAACGATACCGGTGTCTCCAATGCGTTCTGATGCCCAACTGAATGCTCTCACAAACGGATCATATAGTTTGTTATGGAGTTGTGCTTTGGAATCTTTTGAATACGTATCTTTTATCCGTTTATCTATTGCTGGGTATTTACGGTTTTTGTTATTGTCATTTTCATTCTGTTGTCCGGCATTATAGGGTGGGTTACCGATCACCACAAACATGTCCGCGGCTTTTTGTTTGTTGACGCGCTCTGTGTTTTTAGGTGTAATCATTTCCTGCTGAGCTTTCTCAAATAACTCAAAAGTGTCGGCAAAGACAATACCTTCAAACGGCAGATATTTCTGGGTGCGTTGCCAGAATTCCTGTTCAATGTTCAGATTCGCAACGTAATAAGGCAATAGCAGCACTTCGTTGCAATGCAGCTCGTGCCGGTATTTATCCTCCAGTGTTATTTTTTTTATGTCCTGCATGAGCCGGACGATGAAATTGCCGGTGCCGACAAACGGGTCTATGATATGCACGCCAGGGTCTGATAATGACCGGTTAAACTCGGTTTTCAGGAGGTATTCAACGCTATTCACCATAAAATCCACAATCGGTTGCGGCGTGTAGACGATACCGTGCGTATCCGCCACTTTAACAGAAAACCCTTGGAAAAACCGCTCGTAGACGGTGTTGAGAAAGTGTTGTTTTTCGGAGAAATCCTTACAATGGGTAGCAGCGTCTTCAATAGCCGTGTAAAACTGCTCCAGAGGTTTGAGAAACTCGTCGCGGCTCATAGAGTGCTGCATGAGTGCTTTACTGACTTTTTCAATCTCTATAGCGATGATGTTTCGGTTGGTAAAATCCGACCTGTCAAAAACTTTAAGGAATATCCGCTCGGTGAGAATATGCTGGATGAGCATCTCTTCAACGGCAGCCTGCGAAAGATCCGGGTTAATCGCGGTGCGACAGGTTTGGTAAAATCCAGCGAATGCCTCTTTGAATCCACCGTTTGTTTTATGCTCTTGTTCAACAAGTGTTTTCAACTCGTCTGCAAGTGCCGGAATCCGAGTACTGAATTTATCAACTGCATCGTACCAATCGCTAAAAGTGATGCCTGAATATGAAAAGAGACCTTGGAGCACTTCAACAAGGTTTTCGGGATCGGTGATGTCTGGGTCCAATGCTATCTCATCGTTCTGATATAAGATGGCGCGCTCGGGGGTTTGAAACAGGATATTGTCAAACGGATAACCCTTGTCGCGTTTCTCCTGAATTGCTTTTGGAAGGTCGTCATCCATATCCTTCGCTTCCCAGTAGGCGATCGGGAGTCTGTATGGGTCAATGATTGCACCATCAATGACGATACGATTTCCTTTTGGGCTGCGCATCGCGTGTTGCGGCTCAAGCGTGACACCTACCTTTTTTGCACAGGTGGCAAGTAAGAAAGCGAAAGGACTACTAACTGCGCCTTCGTGTGTGATGTCGTGTTGTTCGTATCCTTCTAATGTCTCGTAGTAGTCTCGTATTGGCTTGTGTGTTGATTTGAGATTTAGTTTTTTCATAGGGATCTCCATTTAGCGTTAACTTTTGGCTCACTGAAGAGGAGTCGCCCGGTTGTCTGAACCAAGATTTATCGGATTCGGGGATTTTCAGGTTGGAAATGGAAGGATGGGAAAAGTCTTGCTTCTCTTTTTAGGATTCCTAAGTTTCTTTCTGGCGTTCTCTAAGTGCTTTTTGGGCGTTTTCTTGATTGGTGCGGGCTGTCGCATATTCCGGGTCAAGACGGATCGCCGTATCATAATCGGAGATAGCACCTTCAAGGTCTCCCAGTTTGCTTTTCGCAAAGCCTCGGTTGTTGTAGGCTATCGTATATTTAGGGTTTAGACGGATCGCCTCATCATAATCAGAAATGGCAGCCTGATAATCGCCTTGATAGTAAAACTCATTACCCCTATCAACGTAGGCTTCTGCAGATGTAGAGGACTCAATTGAATTTTTAATGTTATCCATCAGACTCTTTCACCTGTATCACGCTGTTGAGACCGTATGTCATCCGTTAACCCATCTAACTCATCCACTATTGGTACTTTGGGATGTCCGGAAACGTCTCTCGTTTCTAAAATTGCTGCCCGTGCTGAGATTCGTTCTAAATTTCCACTTGTGCTGATGTTAGTTTGACGATTTGTTCTGAATTTTCTGCCTGTACTGAGATTAGCTTGGTGATTTGCTCGTTTAAGTGATCTGCCACGCCCACATTGTCCGCTTTACCTCGACCTTCCCGCCATGATTTGACAAAATAACCCACTATAGAAAGTATCAGAGTTCCCAAGACTCCTAATATGCCGTACCAAATCCGATCCACCGCCCCTTTTAAATCGCGTATGTCGCCTTGTATGTTCTCTATATTTGTCTTATTTACTGCTACATCTGTGCTGAGGTTTCCAACCTTTGTACTAAGGTTTCCAACTTTTGTATCAACTGCCGAAATTTTTGTCTCAATGCCTTCGACTTGCTTATCCACATGTTCGCGGACCTTCCCCTCTGATTGATATACCTTCTCAATAATTGTCTCGGTTGCCGACTGTGATTGTGCAAACACCGTAGAGGCAACAAAAAAGACACAGAGAACCCCAAGACACATAGCCCGCCCATTTAGCATTATGAATCTCCTTGACTTCAGTTTGATGACCTAAAAATAACGCATATACCGTTTTTGGTTAAGAGGCTAATTTATTGTAGCATAGCATTCAAGAAAAAAAAAGAAAAAGTTAGAGGTGGTCCAGGGCTATTTAATTAAACCTTCTTGCGTTTGTGCTTGTGTGTGCTGCAAACAAACAATTTGCGCTACAAATCGGAAAAAGCATTCTATAATTGGACAAAATCGTTCCCTAATGGTAAAATCAATTAAACACAAGTTGGAAAGGCAGAAAATGCAACGAATCCTTATAGACACTGACCCGGGCGTAGACGACGCTTTCGCGATCCTCCTCGCAATGCGCTCACCTGAATTACACGTAGAGGCAATAACAACCGTCTGCGGAAATGCACCTGTCATACAAGCCACACAAAATCTACTCACAATTCTCGGTGTGCTTGACCTTGACCAGTTTCCCATTATTGCCCAAGGCGAGGCAGAACCGCTCGTCAAACCCCTCGTGACAGCAGCACACGTCCACGGTGAAGATGGCTTAGGGAATACCAGCCAATTGCGCAGTGCTGACGGCAGCCTGCTGTATCCACCCGCCAACACTGAAGTCTCATCAATAACAGGTGTTGATCTCGTTCTTGAGATGGCAGCCCGCTATCCAGATGAACTGGTTATTGTGGCACTGGGTCCATTGACGAACATTGCAAAGGCGATCCGTAAAGACGCACCTAAAATGCGACGGCTTCGGAAGATTATTGTCATGGGCGGCGTGTTTGAAGAATACGGCAACGTTACAACAACAGCAGAATTTAATATCTTCGTCGATCCCCATGCAGCTCATGAAATTTTCAATTTCGGTGTGCCTGTCCACATCGCGCCGCTTGACGCAACACACCAAGTTATCTTAACAGGTGAACGGTTGCACGCCGAAGTCGATAAACGAGACAGTCCGATTTCGCGTTTCCTCAAGGATTCCACGCAAGCTTGTATGGAATTTTATCGTCAACATGTCGGGTTCTGGGGATTTCATATCCACGATGCACTCCCGATTGGTATGCTCACGCATCCAGACTACTTTGAGAGTGTTGATGCCTACGTACAGGTTGAAACTGAAGGAACTTTGACAAACGGCATGACAGTTGCCGATCTACGACAAGAACGCCAACACCCTCATCCAAACGCGCAAGTGTGTGTTAAAGTCGCTGCCGAGGCGTTTTTGGACGATTTTTTTCAACGGCTTCAGTGAAATCATATCTCGACTGGAGTTCTTGGAAACCTATAATTTGTCCCAAAATTGTTCCCTTCAAATATTGCGTTTCGATTCGTCTCACCGCGGACTAACACTGCCTTTCCATCCGTTTGGAAACAGTTGTTGTAGAGGCGGATGTTACGAATCCCTTTGCTTGAACAATCAACCGCAGCCGGATTTCCATGGGCAGATTGTGCCGTGTAGATGCTATTCGCATAAAAAGTTGTGTCCGTGATACCGCCGTTTGCCCCGGTAGACCAGAGATGGATACCTCCATACCGATTCCGTCTGCCGTCGTTTACACTCAGGTTATACCGGAGGACGTTACCGTAAAATGGAGGCGCGCCTTCAAACTGTGCCAGTAGATACCCGGCACCATCGTTGTCGTGAGAATGGTTATACTGAACGACTGAATTCGTCACACCACCATCCAGATCAAAGCCCGCGCCATCTTTACTGCTGCCCGTTCGGTTATGATGGGATTCGTTAAACTGAATTACAACACGATTGGCATCCCAAGCCCATATCCCGACGGGACCACCGCCTTCGTAATCGTTTAGGCTGCCATTTTCGTAAGCGCGACAATGCTCAATAATCGCACCGTCCACCTGTGCAAGGACGATACCGCTCCCAGAATGGCTGCCTTTGCCGGGGATCCCCGCATTCCTATAGGCGTTACAATTGCCGATATAAAAATCAGCGTGCGCGCAGCCCTTTTGCTCTGGATTCCAAACACCGGTGCAACTAATACCCGCATCGCCGTTGTTATGGCTCGTGGTATTTGTAATTTTGACATCACGAAACCCGCTCCAACTCCTATCGGTCGGTTGCGCGACGAAATTAATCCCGGAATACTTGAAACCACTGACATCTACCCGATGAATCCGAATATCTGAAAATTTGACACTACCGGGCAGCGTATTAATGAACAAAATACCAGAATTGTTATTCTTTGATGCCCCCGCCCCAACAAAATTGAGATTGATGAGGTGCACACCGCCTCTATTTTTTCCTATGAAACCAGCACTGGAACCCGCATCAATTGTTGCCCTGCCCGACCCGTATGAGCCTATTGTTACAACAGACGGTGTATGCCTACTACTTTGCCTAACGCCAGCAAAGCACAGGTTGCCACTGAAGGTCTGATCGGCTCGAAACCAGACTGAATCACCGGGTAACAACTGCGCAGCGTTCACTCTGTCAATACTTCGCCACGGTTGCGTTTCGGACAAACCAGTATTTGAATCGTTCCCGAGTAAATTCACATAATAATCCATCGACAATGCTTAAAACACATTCGCTCCGCCAAGCGGGTGGTTCGGAATATAACGGAGTTCATTGTAAGGATCGCGCTGCAGCATCAGCGGTACTTCCAGTTTAGGGAGTTTCAATTCAGCCAATTTAACCCGTTGATCGGGGGTCAGTGCTGCCGCGACTTCCTCAATTAGATCCTTAATTTCGTTGAGGTAAATGGCGCGCTGCCTTAGAAATTTTCGTGCCTCCTCCCGAAATTCATATAGGTCCCGCCTCGTCCGTGTGTCTGTGAATCGGTCTTCGTATCGACTGTAACTCCGTTGTGTTATACCTGCCCGAAACACCTGATAATCCGACTCTAACTGTTTCTTCTCAAAGTCGTAATCTTCGACAATGTCACGGATGAGTTTCAGCTTCGGTTGAACTTTCTGCTGTTGTGCTGTTGTCAGTTGCAATGCAGCGGAACTTTTGGGAACATCAATCAGCTTAAGCCCTCCACATGCTTGCAAAAGGGCACAGAGGGGTAAAAGAAGGAGTAACCGTCCGTTTCCCATAATTATTCTCCATTCAGACGAGAGCAGGTTTATGAAGCACTCGCACCGGGCCACGTTTCCATCATCTCCACCCACTGCTCTGGCCCACAACCGTCCAAATCGTATAACTCACCATATTTTGAGCGCAGATACGCCATATAGGGTTTAATAGAAAGTGGACTTCCCGTTGCGCGCGCAATGATTTCTGGTGCCGTATATTTTGACCCGTGTTGGTAAAGATTCTCTTTCAACCAATTGTGCAACGTACTAAACTTGCCTTGCCTCTTAATTTCAGTCGGAATTTCAGGATGCGCCTTGAAAGCGGATGCATAAAATTGTGCACCCAGAATGTTGCCGAGCGTATACCCTTGAAATGAACCACCAATCAACCCAAAATACCAATGGACATCTTGTAAAACACCGTCTTTATCATCCGGTGGCACGATCCCGAAATCCGCTTCAAACCGTTCACGCCATACATCCGGTAGGTCTCGAATTTCCAGATTCCCTTCGAGCATAGCCAACTCCAGATCGAAACGCAACATGACGTGCAGGTTGTATGTCACCTCGTCTGCGTTTGTACGAATGAGAGAACGTTCTACCTTATTGATTGCTCGGTTGAATGTATCCTTGGGCACAGAACCGAGTTGCTCAGGAAAGACGCTTTGAAGTTTCGGATAGTAGTGATACCAAAAGCCACGGCTGCGTCCAACTAAATTTTCCCAGAGTCTCGACTGACTTTCGTGGACACCGGAGGATGTCCCACGAGCGAGGGGTGTGCCTTCATAATCCATGCGGATGCCTTGCTCATAAAGGGCGTGTCCAGTTTCGTGCAACGTGCTGAACAACGCATCGCCGAGAAAATTTTCTTTCGTCCGAGTTGTAATCCTCACATCACCGAGTGAGAACTTCGTCATAAACGGGTGGTGTGTCTTATCCTGCCGTCCTCGATTCATGTCGTAGCCGAATTGTTGGGCGACTTCCAAGCCAAACGCGAGTTGTTTCTCTTCGGGGAAGTGTTGGTGTAAACACGCATCGTCAGCAGGCGCTTGTGAGGTGATAGCAGAAACCATCGGAACGAGTTCTTCGCGCAATTCAGCAAAGACGCGACTCACATCCGCCGCTTTCATCCCGTAATCGCTGGACTCAATAAGCGGATCCGCGATGTGATCATAACCCGGAAAAAAGTTGGCTGCCTGTCTGCTATATTCCAGTGTTTTTTCCAGATACGGACGGACCTGTTCAAAGTCGTTTGCTGGACGTGCCTCAGTCCAGACTTGGTAAGATTCAGAGGTGTGATTCGCAACTTCTGCTGTGAATGCTGCCGGTATTTTGATAGCGCGTTCATATTTTCGCCGTGCAACACGGAGGAGGCTTGCTTCATCAGAGTCATAAGCGAGGCTTTTTTCATAAGGTTCAAGCGCATCAAGCAATTTTCCGATAGCTGGATCCGTAAATTTCTCGTGCGATAACCGTCCGAGTGTCGCAGTTTGGCGTGCCCGCGCCGCAGCACCCCCGGGTGGCATGTAAGTGGACTGATCCCAATAGAGCAATCCAGCAGCGGACGATATATCATTCACCTCAAGCAGACGAGTTTTGAGTTCTTGAAACTTGGTTTCCACAGTATTATTCCTTTTTTCTCATTGCGTCTTTACGCACGCGGTTGACCGGTATTTTGTATTGCCATTGAAAAGATTACCAATTCATGTTGCCACTTCTGCACAATTTACCACAACAAGGCTGAAAAATCAAATCTATCTGATATTTCTCAAAAGTTATTGTAAAGCAGTGATTATCAAGGTTCTTTTGGTATTATTGTATGAAAATGCGTTATGAAGTCCGTAAGTATCTGTCTTTCTCCGGTGAGTTGAAGCTGTATCTGATGAAATGTGCGTC
>CAZQIP010000168.1:0-6650 GCA_964593655.1 uncultured bacterium
GAATTGGTATCTATCTATCTCGATCAGGTTGATGAACGAGATATTGGTGTCGGCTTAGCAGCTGAGCATAACGTTCCTATCTATCCGAGTATCCGGCAGGCATTAACGCTCGGCGGCAACGCACTGGCGGTTGATGGCGTGATATTGATTGGTGAACACGGCGATTATCCATATAACGAGTTTGAACAGCACATGTATCCGCGCCGGTATATGTTTGAACAGATTTGTGGGGTCTTTGCGTCGAGTGGGAAGTCGGTGCCTGTCTTTTGCGATAAACACCTCGCTTACAATTGGGGCGACGCGATCTGGATGTATGAGAGATCAAAAATGCTTGACGTGCCATTCATGGCGGGTTCTTCGCTACCGCTCGGTTGGCGGAAACCGTTTTTAGAACACCCACTCGACACAGCACTCGAATCGGCTGTTGGTATCGGCTATGGCGGTGTGGAGTCCTACGGTTTCCATGCGCTTGAGACGTTACAATGTATGATTGAACGCCGAGAAGGCGGCGAGTCAGGCGTTGTGGCGATACAGTGCTTGGAGGGAGACTCGGTTTGGGAAGCCGGTGAGACCGGAAAATGGTCATTGGCATTAGCGGAGGCAGCGTGCGCGCAGATCGAAAATCGTCCAGATAGCACGCTAACAGAAGGATGTCCGAATCCCATAGCGTTTCTGATTGAGCATAGTGGTGGATTTCGTTCGGCTGTGCTAATGCTAAACGGTTACGTTTCAGATTTCGCGTATGCGGCAAAAGCGGGTGACACGCATTATGCCACAGAGGTTTACTTACAAAATGGTCCCCCGCATGCACATTTCAGTTATCTGAGCCTTAATATTGAAGAGATGTTTGTGACAGGGATGCCACAATATCCGGTGGAACGGACGCTGCTTGTGACGGGTATCCTTGATGCGCTGATGCACTCGCGAGCGGAGGGACACATCCGAATTGAGACCCCGCATTTAGCGGCACTCGCGTATCGTTCTTATGAGAAGCTGCCTATTCGGCCGGTAGCACCGCGCCCTGAAGGTGCGACGTTAATGTAAAAGCGCGGCTGAAAATGCAGAGCGCAAGAAACACTCCAGCAAAACCGCGCCTATTGTTTTAGCGTTGTGGACGCGCGGGGACACCCGTTTCAGCGGATTCGTAGATGAGATCCATCAATTCAGACTGAATAATCCCGTTCATGGGGCTTGTCCGCGGTTCAGCTCTTCCTAAGATGGTATCAATGAAGTTGTCATCAGGTGTGCCAGCGGACATGTCATCTGTGATCGGGGGCGGATCCAACGCTTCGCCACCTTTCCAGACCCGAATCCAACCGCCACCCCAACCATCAATCTCAATCCGACCGTTCTCAAAGACTAACGCCATGTGCGTGCCACCGGGGCTTGGGCAATTGCCACTCACCGCCATCGCAGCGAGCACACCATTTTCAAACTTGACGTTCATCGAAGAGTTGATGTCCACCTCGCGGTCATGGTTATCGGTGTATGCGTAGACTTCAGCAACTTTCGATTCGACTGTCCAACAGAGACTATTCAAGAGGTGCGCGCCACTGTCATACGCCTGTCCACCGCCAGAGAGTTTCGGATCCTGCCGCCACGTGCCGGTGGTGCCGCCTTTCCAACCTTGCGTGATATACCCGATCACCAATTCCAACTTGCCGAGGTCACCATTGCGGACGACCTCTCGGGTGTAGTAGAAATTCGGCGAACACGGCGTATTGTAACCGATCGTGAGGACTAATCCTGTCTCTTCTACTTTATCAGCGAGCGTATACGCATCTTTAGAAGACGTGACCATCGGTTTTTCCATCAACACATGGCACCCGGCTTCAAGTGCCTGCATGCCGTGCTCAAAATGTAATGTATGCGGTGTAGAAATCAGCACTGCGTCCGGCGTGGTCTCTTTGAGCATTTTACCGATGTTGTCAAAGGCACTCGGCCGTGGACTGAGATCGGGTACGTTCCGATCAATATAACCGTTAGCGATGTCTGTGTTCACATCACAGGCTCCGACGATTTGCACGTCCGGGTTCGCATTCATGCGTCTGGCGTGGCCGGAGGAGTTTCCACCACACCCAATCATGGCAAGTCGAATTTTCGCCATATTTTTCTCCTTGTTTTTTTAAGTTGTCAGTTATCAGTTTTCGGTTTTCAGTTAAAGAGGTTCCTGATGAAGCGAATTTAAATAATGAAACTCCATCAAATCGCGTCTACCAAGGATGTACTGTTCCGGAACCTAATAAACGACTGGGCTTTCATGCTGAAACTTCGCTAAATCGGCGACACTGACCGCGCCATCGCCGAACACCCGCGTAAAGGTATGTCCGTGATGCGACTTCGTATCGCCGTGCATATAGCAGACACTAAACGCGCGCCGCGGAATATCCGTATCGTTCGTACCGGAGCTGTGCAGCATCCAATTATGGAGTAAAACCACTTCTCCCGCCTTCAACTCCATCGGTAGCGGTGTCGCCTTCGCAACGATGTCGTCGATGTGTTCCTGTGTGAGAAAACCAGAGCCGTTTTCAGGGTTGATGAGCCTGCTATGTGACTTCGGAATGATATGCACACAGCCGTTCTCAATCATGGCTGGATCTAAAGCAGTATAAATCGTAATCTGCGGATCACGGTCAAGGTCCCTCCACCTGTCTTGATGCCACGTGAGCTGCGTGCCTTCGTGTGCAGGTTTATTCATAAACATTGCCCGGAAACAGGCGACAGGCGTATCATCTCCGTAGATTTACGCGCAAACCTCTTGGAAAATCGGTTTCTGGAGATACGCCAAAAAGAGCGGGTCGAGTTCAAGGTTCTGGATTTTCCGATACAATAACGTTGCGCCTTTATGTCCTTTCGACTGCGGTCCCGGTCCGTTTTTGCCGGGTTCTCGGTCGAGTTGCATCATGATTTGGTCGTAATCCAGGGGTGCTGTGCCGAGCATGATGTCATCCATCCGCTGCTGGATTTGTGCGAGTTCGGCATCCGTTGCGACTTGTCCGATGCGCACATAGCCGTTTTCCGCAAAATGTTCCCACTGTTCGTCTGTTATCTGGTGTGCCATTTCATGCCTCCGAATTAAACGTATCGTGGTGCTAACTTTTGTATTGCAAGTTTTGGCAACTTGCAAGCCGTGCCAAAAGTTTGTATACAAAGTATAGCATATATTTTAAGATGTATAAAAGAAAATTGCAATCTTGTTGTGGGTGTGTAACAGAGGCATTCAATTGTCCGTTTTGGGTGTCCTTTTCGCAGGTGATAATACTTAATTTAGATTATGTATTATGAAAAAACGCTGAAATTTTCGCTAGATTTCGCTAGATTTCGCACCGGATCCTGCAAAAAAAGACAGCCAATCCAATAATTTCTTAAAATTGAATGGCCCTGGGGTGTGTAACTATTTTGTCAAAAGCAAACCGTTGAAGTTCCAAAATCGAGGTTACAAACCCCTCCTACGAGAGGAAACGGTTTATCGGGGTTGGAAACCCCTCTTACAAAAGTTTTTTTAAATAATGCAACCTTTTGAAATGTAAGTTACGTCACTACAATCAATGGATGTTAAATTTCGGGCGAGTTGACACTCAGAAACTGGACAGCATTTTCGCTTTGGGAGGAGAAAACCGTGCGCTTTTTCATGATTAATCTGATTCTTGTCTTTTTATTGTTCTTCGGGATTGGTTACCTTGCTTTCGGCTAAATTCCTGAAAAATTAAGGACGCAGGCACTTGAACGGCGAAAGGCATAAGATAATTTTGACGGATATTTAGGCCAACCGAAGATTAATTTTTTATTTATTCAGAAATAATGCAACCTTTTGAAACGTAAGTTACGTCACTTCAATCAACAGACGTAATCATTAATTTGGGAAGGAAGCGTGCAATGCAACACAGCGATGCGCAACTCATTCAGCAGGTATTACAAGGGAACCAGGAAGCGTTCAGTCCCTTAGTCAAAAAATATCAAAAAGGGGTTCACGCCTTGGCGTGGCGGAAAATCGGTGATTTTCATACCGCACAGGAAATTACGCAGGATGCGTTTCTCAAGGCATACCGGCAACTACGGACCTTAAAAGATCATAACGCGTTCGGCGGATGGCTTTATGTTATCGTGGCACGCGAGTGTCTTGATTATCTTCGAAGGAACCGCATACCCATGGAATCCCTTGATACTGCCGATTCAAACGAGGTGGACAAAGTGTCATATTCTCAATATGTAGCCGACAAACAGGAAGAGGAAGCCGACGAAACGCGCCGCGAGGTCGTCAAGGAACTTCTCAAAAAATTACCGGAAAGCGAGCGGACAGTGATGACGCTTCATTACCTCGGTGAGATGACAATCAAAGCCATTTCTGAGTTTCTCGGTGTCTCCCAGAATACCGTTAAAAGCCGTCTCAGCCGCGCACGCAACCGCTTACGGAAAGAGGAAGATGTAATTCAACAGAACCTCGGCAGTTTCCAGCTCCCGGATAACTTGGCGGAGAACATTATGCAAGAGGTTTCACGTATAGCACCCGTTCCGCCTGCGGTGAGTAAACCGGTAGCACCCTTAGCAATTTCTGCTGCCTGCGCTGTCTTGATTTTCCTAATGATCGGGGTTGGCACACCGTATCTTTCCCGTTTCCAGAAACCGTACAGTCTAAACGCCACTTCGGAACCGACGGTTGAGCTGATTGATGCGGTTTTTGTTGTTGATACCCCGGCGAAGCCTGCGGTCCGATATCAGCCGGGGAGTTCACATACCCCGGGTAAGAGCCCTGGCGCAGGTCAGAAATCCGACGAATCGCTTTTTGCCACACTGCCAGTCGATACAGCAGAAGTCTCAACGCCGAAGCCGCAGTGGAACCAGACGAAGGGTCCCGAAGGCGGGGTCGTCAACAGCCTCTTCGTGGCATCTAACGGCGACGTTTATGCCAGAGCAGGTGCGGACCTCTATAGGTTAACAGACGATAGAAGCACGTGGATACCCGCCAACACTGACGTGTCTATTAACGGGCACTGGCAAATGGCAGAACATGAAGAGACTCTCTACATCGTTTCTGACACGGAAACGCTTGCTTCGGTAGATAGAGGTGAGACATGGAGCGTGCAAGGCGCGCGTCCAGAAGGTGAGTTGATTGGCACTGTCATAACAGATGAAGCACTGTACTTAGGACTTGTTGATGGTGTGTTCCACTCTGTGGATGCCGGTAAATCGTGGACATCTCTTGACGACGGAACCCTGGCGGACAGGGAAATTCGGGCAATCACGGCTATTGAAAACACTGTCTTTGTAGGTACAGATAAGGGTCTCTACCGCCACAGTTCGGAAGGCTGGACGCAATTATCCGTGGGTGAAACCGGAAATATTCGCGCATTGGCGAGTGCTGAACACCGACTCTACGTTGCTGTCGGAAATGACGTTCAGCATAGAACGTTTTCGATGACCATATCAATTTCATCGACATCTAAGACCACTTTGTCGCTTTACCGATCAACAGACCTCGGAGATTCGTGGCAGGCAATAGATTTCGTAGAAATGGATTCTGATTCCGAGGACAACGGTTGGTTTAGTTTTTCCCATGAAGTTAACAAACCTCAAGTGTCAGCACAAACGGCAGACAATTCAGAAGTAGAAAAGACTTCCCGCCTTAAAATGGTAGCAGTGCAAGAGAGACTTTTAGTCTTAGATGGCGGGAATAGTTATTACTCCAGTGATGCCGGGGAGACATGGATATCTTTAGATACAGGCACCCTAAATATGGCAGATACTTTCGCCGTTGTCATGTCGGGTGCGAATACTTTCTACACAGGGGGTCGATTCGGGATTCAGCGCACGACCGATGCAGGCGAAACATGGCATCCGTTTAACACAGGATTGGTGAGGACGAGTGTGGGCAATTTGGTACATGCCAATCATGCGCTCTACGCAACAATATGGAGAGAACTTGTTGTCTCATTTGATGGGGGTGAATCGTGGGCACCTGTGCTACGTCGTCTTGAAACGCTTACGAGTCTGATGAAATTTAACGATATGCTCTATGTCAAAGGTGTCAAAGGGGCATCGCCGCAACTTTTCCGCGTATCTGCCGAGGATAACGGGTTAGCACCTGTCCCCGGAATGCCAAATTTAGTTGGATCAGATGTTGAAACACTCATCCGTGAAAAATTTGAAAATATCCTTTCGGAACTCGTTCAAGATGAACTTGAGAAAAACGATGAGGAACGTACGGACTTAACAGAGGAACGTACGGAATTAACACTTGAAGATCTCGATCTCGATCTCTATAAGCTCAGCACGGTTGGTAGTCAGACCTTAGAGAAAGGTGTGGTTAAACTCATTCAGGCATATTTCGGGAGTTTTGCTGTCAGCGGTAGCACTTACTATATGGAATATAACCAGCAACTCTTCAGGTGGAAACCCGGTATGACGGAATGGTTTGATACTGGCTTAGCAGATGCAGGTGAGTCTATTGATTCTGTTGCCGACCTTGAAGATCAGGGGTCTATTGATTTCAAAATCGCAGTCTCAGGCGAAACCGTTTACGTCGGCAAACGGGACGGACATCTCCTTCAATCATTTGATGAAGGCGACACTTGGAACAATGTCACTACAAACCTCCCGTTTTCCGTTACGCAATTCAAGGCTATCGCCTTCGCAGGACCAACGCTTTACGC
>CAZQIP010000169.1:0-16353 GCA_964593655.1 uncultured bacterium
CCTTAGGTTGGAGCATAGAGGCTTTTATGGCGGGATACAACCCAAACGAGATACCAATCGCCGCGGAGAAAGATACCGAGATGAGTACCCACTCCATAGAGACAACGGCGGGCCATTCCGGAACAATTTTAGCGATTTTGACAGCAAGCATCGCCATGCCTTCGCCAGCACAGATGCCCAGACCAACACCGATTGCACCTCCGACACCACACATTATCACTGCTTCCATTAGGAACTGTGTCAAAATATCAAAGGGTTTAGCACCGAGTGCTTTTCGTAAGCCGATCTCGCGGGTGCGTTCACTCACGGCGACGAGCATCATATTCATAATACCGATACCGCCGACGAGGAGCGAAAACCCGGCGATACTCCCTAAAGCAATTTTGATTACCTTGCTGATTTTCTCTAATTGTGCCATGCCTGAACGCATCGCCCGAATTCTAACGAAGTCATCTTGATCCCTGTGTCGTTTTCTGATGACTGTTCTCACTTCTTCAATGGCTTTCGGGATAACGTCAACAGTGTTGGCGAAAACCATAATATCGTCAATCCTATCGTTACCCGTGAAGCGTTCTTGTACGGTTGATATGGGGATAAAAGCGAGATTATCGTAACACCAACCGAACTGGAGACTGGTGCCTCTCTGTATCATTGTACCAACAACCGTGAGGCGTTCGGTGGATCGTCTGCTCGCTCTCCGTCCCCATTGATCGCGGTAGCGAATCCTTTTTACAATTTTGATTTCTTGTCCTATGGGAGATTGATTACCGAACAGTTCGGCGGCGAGTTCATCACCCAGGACGCAGATTCTTGCTGCGTTTTCGACATCTTCATCTGTAATGAAGCGTCCCACTTTAACGTCCCAATCCATTGCGGTTGTATAGGTGGCATCTACGCCGTTATAACCGGCATAGGCTTCAGTACCATCCGAGGCTTGAAACAGAACGCCTCTCCAGTCGGAAAGTCGAGGCGTAACTGCGCTCACGGATGGACATTCTGCCTCGATTGCCAATACATCGTTATAATCCATGTATTCATTGCTACGGATGCGGATCCATCTGTTATTTTCCCGTTTATAGGATGTATGATAAAGTGTGATGCGTGTCGCACCACCTAACTTTTGTACATCCTGTATTACAATTTCCTTAGCGCCATCACCAATGGCGATCATTGCCAGGACCGCTGCGATACCGATGATAATTCCTAACATCGTTAATAGCGAACGCATTTTGTGCGCTCGAATCGCAGCGACCCCAATAGATATTCCTTCAATTAAACGCATGTTTTCTCCTAAGTGTTTTAACGGATCTATTGGTGTATTTTTTGATATATCATTGAGAACATCGGGAATGTTTGACTGGATTAACGGAAATAGGTTTATACAAGTTTCACGTAAAGCGAAAAGGTCTTTCTCGTTTTTTACAAATTTGTTAAGATAGTACCCGTGATTGACCTGAACGGAGGCTCCTGAAATGCTGGGTATCCGGGAGCTGGTTTCTCAGTCAATCTATTCGGTTCATCATGGAATATCTAATCGGAACGTCTTTGAATTTTTCATTTTTTTAAACCCTTTTGTTGGAAATCTACCTCTTTACAATTAGCGATCAAAATCTAATAGCGAATTTGCTTACCTATGGAGTTCATCAATATCCGTTAACTACACAAAGGAAACGCGCCAATGTTTAAATGTATGCTATCAATCCTTGCATTGTTCCTTGCCAATTTAATATCTTTTTCTACTTTCACAACAGTTTTAGCTGACGAGAACGAGCAGACAAGTCACACCGAACCTGTAGATATAGACCCCAAAGTTTTAGCAGATGTCCACCAAGAGAAAACTGCATTTATCGCGCTACCGACCGATGCGGTTGTCCGGTTTGGGAGAGGCGGTAGGTCGGATGTGGCAGTATCGCCGGATGGCAACCTGGTTGCTGTCGTATCTAACATTGGTGTGTGGCTCTATTCTGCCTACACCGATGAATTTTTGTCGCTGCTCGCCTCTAAGGGTGAGAATATTCCGTCAACAGCCGCCTTTTCACCGGATGGCACCCAAATTGCTATCGGGTATAGGAACGGTCCAGCAAGATTGTGGAGCATTTTTTCTGAAAGCACTGAGGCAGAGCTTCCCGTTTTTCTTCATGGCGGTCCTGCGACGAGGGTCACATTTTCACCGGATGGTGAACTTTTAGCGACAAGTGGCTGGAACAATATTGCTATATTGTGGGATGTTGATACGCGGACGGTTCGCTTCACCTTCAAACATGAGGATGCTGTGAGAGCAATCTTGTTCTCGCCGGATGGTAGATACT
The DNA here is from genome assembly GCA_964593655.1 of uncultured bacterium. Taxonomy (GTDB): domain Bacteria; phylum Poribacteria; class WGA-4E; order WGA-4E; family WGA-3G; genus WGA-3G. The sequence goes on from CAZQIP010000169.1 coordinate 2,310, forward strand.
TGGCGACAGGTAGTCTGGATGCGACGACGAAACTGTGGGACGTTGAAACAGGAAAACAGTTCCGGTCCTTTGCGCATCCAGATTATCAGAGACCGCTCGCTTTTCCGTCCGGTCATACCGAAATCTACAATGAAGGTGGCATTCGTTGCATCGCGTTTTCACCCGACGGCAAATTTTTAGCAACAGGTGGTATGAATAAGGATAAGAGCGTTAAACTATGGGATGTTGGGTTAGGAAAAGAGCTTTGGTCGATTACGCATGAAGAATCGGCTAAATCTATCACGTTTTCTCCAGATGGAATGCTTGTGGCAACACGGGTCGCCTCTGACCTTGCCAATGTATTACGAGTTGAAGATGGCACAACTATTGCGCTTGACTTGGGGACAGAAGCCTGGGTTAAGGGGAACGCAAGAAAACCGCCTGCTGAGCATACATCGGAAGGCATCCGTGTCAGTTTTTCACCGGATGGAAAACACCTCATCAGTCTTGGTGCGAATAATACAATCAGGGTGCGGGATATTGAAACAGGGGTAGAGGTCAAGACTCTGGTAGGTACTAATGGATACACTAAGGCTATCGGACTATCGCCTGAAGGGGAATACCTTGGGATTCATATTAGGTATGAAGATGCCGTCGAACTTTGGAGTGAGGAGACTATCGCTCGCTTTCCGCATGAGATGCGTGTGATGACTGCTGAACTATCCGGCGATGGAGTGTTATTAGCAACGGGTGGAAGAGACAACAAGGTCAGACTCTGGGATGTGGAAACTGAGAAACTGCATCAGACATTATCCGGTCATATAGGTCCCATTCAGGCACTTGCCTTTTCACCTGATCGGACGCTTCTGGTGAGTAGTGGGATGCGTGATTGGGAAGAGCAAGCAGGCGATGATGGCATTACTTATGTCTTTTCTTCAGGTGAGAGTGTTGTGGACAAAACTGCTAAAGTCTGGGATGTTGCAACGGGAGAAAATATTGCCACCTTTGAACATTTGGATGCGGTTCGAGCGATTGCGTTCTCACCCGATGGAACCCTTCTCGCTATGAGTGCTGGTAGAACTGATATCCGATCTACAAAGACTTGGCAAGATATTGCGACGCTGAGTACAGTAAACGCAACATGCCTTGCCTTTTCGCCTGATGGCACCCGCATTGCTGTCGGTATGAGTGGACGGCAACCGACAGTTCAAATATGGGATATAACGACAAGGAAGCCTATTGCAACATTCATCGGACACAAGCGCGGTATTCAATCTCTTGCTTTTTCCCCTAATAGTCGTCTGCTCGCAAGCGGCGGTTCTGACGGCGTTATCTATTTATGGCAGGTAACACCTGATGGGTAGCGTTTCTATCTCTTGGCTTTCGAGTTATATGTCGAGGAGATATTTGTGAAGTGTGCATCTCGAAGATTACACGGTATCATTACAAGCGGGCGATAGTTTTCTGATAACGGGTTTCCATCTCAGGCCCCTGCGCTTGTAAGTATTCCTGCTCCGAATGGCGTGCAGCCTCGGTGGAAGGCGGATGTGGAATGTCAATGTCTGCCGTGCTAATCTGGTCGTTGCCCCATTTATATGCGACGATTTCGCCTTTGCTGATAATAAGGTTCATGCCGACGTTTGCCTCTACAATCGGCACGCCGTTTTCGCGCGCTCTGGCGAGAACGGTCTGATTTTGTGATTTACCTTTTGAACCGTAGGAAGGGATCAGGAGGAATTGCGCGCCATCTAAAACCAGCGTTCGAGCAATCAATGGATTCCACCGATCGTTACAGATTAGGATACCTGCACGTCCGAATGGGGTATCGAACGCACGAATCGTCTCGCCGATACAATTGAAATTCCACGATGGATGTGTGCCTTCGGCGAACTGTGTTTTATGATAGGTGCCGCATATCTCGCCACTGCTGTTAATAAATACAGCAGAATTATAAACAGAGTTACCACACCGTTCAGCGAAGCCGAAACAGAGACAGGTTTTAAGTTGACGAGCAAGTCGTTGGAATCGGTGGATATAAGTACCATCAATCGGCTCGGCAATGTCAAGCATCGCCTCCGGTGTGGTTTTGCCTTCAATGACATCCATGACGACATAGCCTTCTAATACGCCTTCGGTCGCCAAAATCAGCTGTGGACTATCTTTAGCCGCTTCAACGAAGAAAGCCTCCAATTTATCAGCGTTGGAGGCTTTATCCCATTTGGTAGGTTTCAACGAAATTGCGGATACTTTGATTGACTGATACATAGGTTCTGAAAAGTCTAAAAGAGGTTACACCTATTTTGGATAGGCTGTGTCAAGGGCGAGCACCACATAAGCCGTTACGAGTCTCGGATCTGCTTCCATCCAGCGGCTTTGCTCATTCACCCAGAATCCATCCGGCTTCTGCAATTCGATCATTTTTTCTGCGAACTCTCGGTACCAATCATGTGAGATGCCTTTCGCGTCTACGAAGGTTGATTGACCATAAAGCCGCAACGCCTTCGCCATCGTGTGATAGTGATAGTATAAACCTTGTGAACCCATACCATAGTTCTCTTCGAGCGTGAAGTGCTCTTTTATCCACTCGAAAGCGGCTTTGACGCGTTCATCATTTTTATCAACATTTGCGTAGATGAAGCTCAGCAATCCGGCGTAAGTCATGCTGGCATAAGAGCGCGGACTTCCTGCGGCATCTGTTCCGGCTTTGCTTTCACCGTCAGGCGAATAGATGAAACCGCCATCGTTGCCTGCCCATGACTGGTCGTTACTTTCGCTCCGATTCTGGGTGTTTTCGAGAAACTTAATCGCCTTGTCCCAGACTTCTTGGTCATCGGAACCGCTCTCTTTGAGTGCTTGGATAGCAATGTTCAGGTTGGACAAGTCTTTCACATCCTGACGGCTACCGTAACCGATCCCACCAAAATAAACGCTCTCCTCATCTGTGACCTGTAGTCTCTTCAAGAAGCCTTGCGCTTTTTTAATAATTTCGTCATATTTCGGGTTGCCAGTTGAGGAAAGAGCCATGATGGAAATAGAGGTGTTGTAATTCGGCAGTGCAGGTTGCATCTCAGCATCATAGATCGCACCGTTCGGCTGTTGCATCTCGACCAGCCGCTGAAGACCTTTCTGAATAAAAGGATGGTCTGCCTCTGTGTATTTCTTTTCTGGATGCCGTAAAAAGGCGGTGAGTGCAAGAGCCGTTATTCCGGGATGATTGGCGAAGAGCCCATCCTCAGCTTGTTGTCCCTTGAGCCATTCCAACCCTTTGTCAATGCTTTCGACAACCTGCTTGTTTAATTCTGTATATGTTGACGTGTCTGCTGCGTGATGATCGGCTATACCGTTCTGTAAAACGGCAAATACGAGGAGCAATATCAGTATGAATCCATACTGTGTTTTCGTTTTCATGGTGTCTCTCCCTTATGACCAATTGTTTGTGTCATACTGTGTAGCAAGTACGATGCCAATTTAGAAAGACGATTACTGCACTAATTCTCGGAATTCAAAGGATAATTCCGTCAATAACTGAACATTGCTGTCCATAATTTGAACAAATCTCGCCAATGTCTGTCGTCCAGTAGGGTATTTTTGTCCCCTTGTTTCACTGTAAGAAAAATCTGAGGTCCCATACGAGAACGGTACCGTCGATGCTGCCACTTGCCAGTGTGCTGCCATCAAGACTAAATGCCACATCACGGACGTTTGATAAATGCCCGTCAAGCGTTGTCATCTTCTTTGCTGTAACAGCATCCCAGAGGATCACAGTGTTATCTGTACTCCCACTCGCAAATGTTTTTCCATCTGGACTGAAGGCAATGCTAAGAACAAAACCTGTATGCTCTTTGCGTGTCACTTTTTTCTTTCCAGTAGCAGTGTCCCAAAGCATCACCGTGTCATTTCCATCTCCACTCGCGAACATGCTCCAATCGGGGCTAAACGCAATATCATAGACATAGGTATTGTCTGCTGTGCTTACAGTGAATGTGTCTGTTTTTTCACCGGTAGCAATATCCCAAAAAATCACTATGCCATCCATACTTCCGGTGACGAGTTTCTGCCCATTAGGGCTGAACGCAACACTATTAATAGCATCCTTATGATTTTTAGAAGTCGTATGATTTTTCGGTGTTCCTATTCTTTCGCCTGTACCAATATCCCACAGCAATCCTGTGCCATCCGCGCCGCCACTTGCGAGGGTTCTGCCATCTGGACTGAATGCAACACTCTCAACATCAGCTCCACCGTCCGGATGCTGTATTTTAAGTGTCGCTTTTTCCTTAGCATTGGCAATATCCCACAGAAGTACGAGGTCCTCACCGCTCCCAATGGCAAGCGTGTGTCCATCCGGACTAAATACCGTATCCGAGCACCAGCGCGTATCGGGTATCACTGCTGTTGGATGCCAACTACCGACATCCCACAACCGCATCTCATTCCGATTTCCAATGGCGAGGGTATCTCCATTAGGACTGAAGGCAAGACTGTACACTGACGAGGTATGTCCTGTCAGAATTGTTTTGGACAGTGTTGTGGCAATATCCCATAAGAGTACTTCGCCATTCAGATATCCAGTGGCAAGTTTTTGTCCATCGGAACTGAAGACTAAATGCCTGATGCCTATCCGCTGGTTGGTGTATCCTATGAGCGTGGCTTTCGGATTAAACCGCGAACGTTCTTGTTTATAATTCCAAAGCAGGACCTTACCGTCTAATCCGCCAGTTGCAAGGGTATCACCGTCAGGACTGAAGGCAATGCTCGTAATATTTGAAAAATGTCCCCTGAGTTTACCTCTATTTTGTCCGGTAGTAACGTCCCATAGCGACACATCCAGTGTACCCATGACAGCGAGGGTTTGTCCATCAGGACTAAACGCGACTGCGGAAAAAAACTTGTCATCTTGTTGGACGAGAGTCTTTTTCGGGCGTTTCTTGGCAACATCCCACAGTTGGACTGGCGCGCCCTCGAAACCGTTACAACTTACAAGGATTTTTCCGTTAGCACCGAAAGCGATATCCGAAATGGCGTTTTGATCGTCAAGAGTGGCTTTGTGCTTCTGTCTACGGACATCCCATAACCGTATGCTACCGTCTAAACTACCACTCGCGAGCGTCCGTCCGTTCGGGCTGAAGGCAAGGCACGTGATATAACTGGTATACCCTTTAAGTCTATTGGTTGGATGTTCATGGACACCGTCCCAAAGATGTGAAGGCCCCTCTGGATGTGAGTCCGTAGCAGCCTCCCAAATTTTCTTAAAATTCCACAGACACACCGTGTTATCTGCACCACCACTCACCAAGGTGCGCCCATCAGGACTGAACGCAACCGCATGAACTTCTGCAGTATGTCCTGTCAGTAGAAAGAGTTCTTTACCGCTCTGGGCATCGTAGACCCAGACCCCTATGCCACTTGCAATCGCGAGAAAATTACTATCTGGAGAGTACGCAAACTCATTCATCCTTCCTTTACCAAGCCGAACTATCGCACCTTCCGGTAGATGCCATTGGGAAGCATCTTGGGCGAAGGTATCTGGTGGGGACAGCGTTGACACGATGATGAGTACCAGAAAGATTGGAAATGGCGTAATTCTCATTGCTTGTCCTCTGTACCCAAAATTTTCTGCATGAGGGGAAAACAGGCGGCATTACGGGCGCGGTTTGTTATGACAATGTGTCGTTCCTACGAGATTCGCACGGTTTCGCCTGTTTCTGAAGACTGCATCGCTGCGTCATAGACCTGCATGACTTTGCGAATTTCCTCAGGTTTGACAACCAATGCCTCGCCTTTGTTCAGTACGTCTGCGATGTTCTGATAGTAGGATTTCCATGTCGTCTGGAGGCTTTCGACAACGATCTCACGGTTCTCGCCACCTGCCTCGGTCCAGACTTTTGCATAGTTTTCGGGGTCTTGCTGCGCGGCATCAATGTTCCCGTCGCGCATCGGTCCCTCCTGTGGGTCGAGTCCGTATTTGATTAATCCACCTAAATCCCCGACGATATACCAGCGCGGCTTCTCTGCCTTGGAAAGGTTGCCGATCTCAATCTGATACCGGACATCGTTCTCAAACTTAATAATGAGGTTTCCATAGTTGCCGATATCTGTGTCCCATCTTGTGTTGTAGTGAATATCGCAGAAGACAGATTCAACGGGTGCCGTTACGAGCTGCAGTGCCTGATCGACAAAGTGTGCGGGCCAGTCGTAAAGGATACCACCACTCTGACTTTTGACCCCACGCCAACCGCCCGGTGCGCCGTAACGCATAATCGCAACCTGATAGAGATAAGGGGTTCCGAGCAAACCGTCGTCAATAATTTTTCTGACGGTGTTATAGTCCCAATCCCATCTGCGGTTATGAAAGACGCTGAGCAGCACATCGTTCCGTTGACTCGCTGCGATCATTGCGTCCGCTTCTTCGGTATTCATCGCCATAATTTTGTCTGTGACAACGTGTTTACCTGCATCCATCGCTTTGATGGCGAGTTCGGCGTGTGTATCGTGTGGTGTGGCTAATACGACGAGATCAACGGCATCATCTGCGATGACTTCGTCAATTGTTTGATAACTTTGCGCGTTTGGATATGCTTCACGTGCAGCCTCGCGGCGTTCAGCATTCCGCGTGGCAATAGCATAAAGGTTCAATCCATCTGCCAAGCCGACGAGGTATGAATGAAAAGCACGTCCAGCATATCCATAACCAATAACGGCAGTATTTACCATGATTAGTTTTCGGTTATCGGTTGTCGGTTGTCAGTTTGGTATTTGGTAACCTCCGAATCAATTGACAACCTCAACCGATTCCTCCTTTGATAGTGGTTTTCAGTTTAACGTTGATCGTTCAGGGTCCAATCGTAGTCTAAGTAGTGGAATTTGACATTTTCTGCTAATACAAATTCTGTGTCTTCAGGGGGCAGGTAGTCGGTGAGAAAGTCCGCTACACCGTCGTAGCCCTCCCTAAAATCATCATCGTACCACTTGAAAATCTTTGAGAGATAGACGCGACGTTTCGTTCGGTCAATCCTAACCTGTTCAGGGTTCTGAACAAAGTTGAAGGTTGCGGTCTCAAGACGTTCCTCAATATCTTCGGCAGAAAACGCGCTGTTTTCGATGGGTGGGCAGCTGGTTGAGGCGCACACAAGGACGAAATGAATACGCGGATCCACAAATTCCGTGCGGATAATGCCGTGTTCAATCTCATTGAGTGTGTAAGTTTTACCGGCAACTTGGAACTTAAGCCGATAGAAAAATCCGCCGAACCATTTGACTTTTCGGACGCTCGTTGTCGGATAGTGGTCGATAACGCCTTTAATAACAAGCGCGTTGTAGGCGTTGACCCAGAAGGCTAACTGTGCATTATAGGACAATTCCGTGGGTTTTGCAACCGCTAACAGATCCAAGTACTTCTCCAGTTTTTCGGGGTTCGCCTTCAGTTTTGTATAGTTAACCCGTCCCGCTTTATCAACATGTTCTTGCAAGACCTGATTAAATAGATCATGTGAAAAAGACGCGCCATCTACAAACTGCTGTGTCCGAGAATCCGCTTCGACGCGGAAGTGGTAGAGAAAAAGGATACTCAATACAGATAAAAGCAAGAGACATATAATTAGGATTCGATTCTTCATTGCGTGATGCCCTCATGCGTACTGTTCCAATACCTCACGGTTAATCTCAATTCCGAGTCCGGGTGCTTCTGGAACCTCCACATACCCGTCAACGGCATTTATCGGTTGCTGTGCTAACGCGGTTCGGAGACGATTTTCGGTCATATCAAATTCCAAGAGCGAAGGAATCGGATTGAGTGCCTGCGGTGCATCAGGCAGTGTGGCTTGCCAGTGCAACGTCGCTGCGAGGCGGATGCTACTGCCCCACATGTGTGGTAGCACGCGTACATAGTTTGCGCTCGCCATGGCAGCGATTTTTCGGCATTCCGTGAAGCCACCTGCGATGCTTATGTCCGGTTGCACAATATCCAATCCGCGTTTTTGTATTAGATCACGGAATGCCCACCGTCCTTGTAGCATCTCACCGCCAGCAATTCTCACATTGAGTGCCTTTCGGATTTCCCGATAACCTGTCACATCGTCACTGGTAATCGGTTCCTCATACCAAAAGAGGTTGTCGTCTAATATCTTTTGCCCAACGTCAATTGCCGTGCCGACATCATAGCCGCAATTGGCATCGACAGCGAAGAGGGTATCATCACCGATGGCGCGTCGAACTGCAGCGACGTTTTTCACATCGTATGCCTCACCGAAACCGATCTTCATCTTGACGGCAGGGAATCCAGTATCCACATAGCCTTTGGCTTCATCCATCAACGCTTGGGTGATGTCGGATTTGTCTTTCTTGAAAAGTCCGCTTGCGTAAGCCGGAATCTTCAATCGGAACGCGCCGCCGAGGAGTTGATAGATCGGCATATCCAGTGCTTTACCTATGATGTCCCACAAGGCGATGTCGATTCCACTCAGTGCCCCGATGTTCCCGCGCATTGCTTCCCATATCCGCTCTGTTTCAAAAGGCGAGTGTCCAATCAGGTGTGTTTCAATTGCCGAGGTGGATGGGATACTTATGCCTTCACCCCAACCCGTGATCCCAGCGTCTGTGGAGATTTCAAAGACAACGGCGGTCCGTGTGTTCGTCCAACCACGTGAATTCGCAAAGGGTTCAACAAGTGGGTAGCGTAAGTTATAGGTTTTAACGTCGGTAATTTTCATAACTTTAGCATTTGTAGGTGCGATTTAAAATCGCACACTTCTTTGTATTGGAATTTACAGTCTGTCTTTATTCTATCACAATCCACACATTTTTTGCAGGAAAAATGGAGTTAAAAGTGGAGCATCGCGAGCGACAAGGGACACAGAAGCAATGGCACTCGCTCCTACAGAAGAAATGTCGGTATGATCGCGAGCACAGCTCGCTCCTACAGAAGAAATGAGTGAGTGCAACCTTGGGTGAAAAAGAAAAAGGCAAGGTTAAAAACCTCGCCAATAGGGTTGGAGATGCATCTGGAAAAACAATATTGGAAATTCAATTACCGGCTTTTTTTAATCGTTTGCCCATTTCCACTTATCTTGGGTCGTAAACTTGGACACTCGTCACGGGGCCGCCCCCAAAAATATAGATTTGCCCATCTATCACCTCAGTTTTATGTCCCCATTTACCAATGGGCATCTCCGACGCTTGGGTCCAACGGTCGGTTGCGGGATCGTAGATTTCAATCGTTGAAAGTTTTTTAAATTCCCTATCTTTCTTAAAGTAACCCCCTATGACATAGATTTTTCCATCAATTACGCTGGCTGTGTGCAACGCTTTCGGCGCAGGCATTTCTGTTTTTTCTTCCCATTGATTCGTTTCTGGATTGAACACTTCAACGCTGGAAAGATACAGATCTGCCTCGTCCTGAATGGGAGACGAACCTAACCCACCTATAGCATAGATTTCTCCGTTCACAACACCAATTGCTGCGGAGCAACGCGCACAGTTTATACTTTGGGCTTTTGCCCAAGTGTCCGTCCTTGGATCATATACTTCCACGGTTCCTAAGTGCGGTTTTTCATTAGTAGTTAACCACCCACCAATGGCATAAATTTTTCCGTTCACAACACACGTCATGGTTTTCTTTGGTGTCGGCATATCTGCTTTCTGCGTCCATGTGTCCGTAACCGGATCATACATTTCTACGGTTGTGAGTTCTTCATTCTCGAAACTGGAACCGCGAGGCACCTGAATTGTCTCTGTTTTTGACCCGCCAATGGCGTAGATTTTTCCATCCACAACTGAGACAGAGACACCAGCCCGCGCCGTCGGCATATCCGATTTTCGTTCCCATGTGTCAGTTTTTGGATCGTACATTTCTACTGTTGAAGCCGATAGATCCCCAAATTCGCCCATTTTGAGTTGGATGTTACCCCCTATCACGAACACTTTTCCATTCACGACAGATGTAGCAAAACCTATTCGAGCTGTTGGCATGTCTGCTTTTCGTGTCCACTGCAACGTAGCAGGGCCGGGAGAATTTCGCTGGGTATCGGACACAAGAGGCGTTTCAGCGGCCTGCAGTCCTGCCCCGATGTTTTTATCAGCGGAAGTTGTTCGTCCGACCTGGTTTCGTACATCGGGTTTTGAATCAATATCAAGAAGGATCGCGGTATCAACAATTTCAACCGTAGGTTCGGCTACTGCCTCGAAACTGTACGGTTTCTGGAAGCGGACGAGGTATTGGTTGGTCGCGCCTAATAGCATGGTAACCAGAAGGGTCGCCACACCCAAAGCACCCCACGGGAGCAGTGGCTTTGCAACCGGAGGCGGTGTCGGTTTCAGATCAGCGACTTGTCGCATGATGTTCTCTGTTAGGTTGGTGGGGAACTGCGCGCCACCGAGGACTTCCTGAACCAAGAGTTCTTGGTCCTCCCGCAAACGCTTTCGCGCCCGCCAGAGTCGATTCGTAATTGTGTTTACGGAGACCCCTAAGAATTTGCTTATCTCCTTTGCTGTCATTTCACCGAGATAGTGGAGCGTCATGACTGTCCGTTCACTCTCCGGCAGTTTCGCCAGAAGTTTTTGGGCGATTTCATAACGGTGTTCGGTGTCTTCTGCTTCGCGCTGTTTCGCAGCATGATGAATATAAGAAGATTCCTCTATTTCTTCCACAGGCGTGTCCTCCAGCGATTGCATCGCGGGTTTGTGTCTTTGGAGCCAATTAATACAAAGTCGATTTGCGATGACGTAGAGCCACCCCGCAAATTGATTCGGATTTTTGAGTGTTGAAAGTTTCTTGTATGCTTGAAGAAAGGTATCTTGTGTAATTTCTTCAGCATAGTGAAAATCGCTAACCTTCCGCCACGCGAGGGCGTGAACACCCTTTTGGTGCCTTTGAACTAAAGTATTGAAGGCATCATCGTCGCCTGACAGAATTCTGCGAATCAGTTGAGCATCGTTTTCCACTGTTACAATCTCCCATGGTGCGCGAACAGATTTCGTTGTATCTACATTGCCATGATAATTTATTTTATAAACTGAATAAGAGCGAGACCTACAAAAAAATAAAAGTAGCACACAGTTATAGTCTTTCAATGTTGAAGGTAAGGGTAGGTTCGTAGTAGTGCGATTTATCGCACGTCCGAAGGAAACCAGCAACGGGCAATGCATTGCCCTACTACGAACCTAATTTACCTATAAACTCAATCTTGATGCCATAGTTACCTCTCCATGAGCGAAGTTAACCAGCAGCCCCAACACGATTCCTAACGTCAAAATCACTTTCATTTGATTGTCCTTTCTCAGCAATATTAAATAATCTGGGGTTTCTCAAAAGCACTTAGAAGCCACTATCTATCAATGTTCTCTCAATACGCGGTTATGAAAATGGCAAAAAATGCTCATTGATAGATTCCCATTAGGTGAAAAAGATACCTTATTTTCAACACAAAATAGAATGAAATCGTCCATTAAATGGTTTTTTAATAGATATTTCGTATTGATATTATTAGGTTTAGAAAAATTAGAAAAGATCCACTCCTGTAAAATGTGTATGCGTTTATTTTCACAAAGTCAATGGTCATAGGGGTTAGAAAGTTCATTTGCATTTATTTTTTACATGAATTTCCGAACAATTGTGAGAAATGTCAGGTTATCTTAATCTGCTTTGATCTTTCCCCACATCGTCATTGATAATTGCGCCGATGGCGCAACACTATAAAAAGGATCAAACCAATCTGGACTTGAATTACTTCCATCATGTGTCAGTTGTGTTGGGTCGCCACCGTTCATATCCATTTTAAAGAGTTGCGAAAAGCCCACCCGGGCGTTGTAAATGAGTTCGTTGCCATCTGGAGACCAGGTGGGGTCAGTGGCGTTTTCGTCGGTCACCTGATGAAGTCCCCTACCGGTACGATCTATAGTGAAAATCGTCCCCTTCTTATAGATAAGAAAACCTTGTGCATCAAACTCTGCACCGTCAAGTTTTGTGAAAGCTATTCTGTCTCCCTGGGCAGACCAGCTCGGATCAGATATCCACGGCATCTCTTTTAAAAGAAGCATTTTTCGGGAGCGTCTCTGCAGATCGAAAATGCCCAATGGTGTGTGTTTGTGTCCACCGACCACAAAGGCTATCTCTCGCCCGTCAGGGGACCAAGCCGGTTGAAATCCATCTGTCAATTTCTCAACGGAGTCCCCACTTACTGTTGACGTGTAAATCGTGAGATCCGCGTAGGGGACAAATCGCAATCCAAACTGTAGTATTGCCTTTTTTGCATCTCCTTGTGTATAGGCGATCTGTTTGCCATCGGGGGACCAGGTCGGATCTATTCTATATTTACTGCTTCCAAATACCTTCCGGACGTTTGTACCATCTGCGTCCATGAGATACAAATCAAAGATTCCGTCTCGATCTGAGCTGAACAGGATCTGCTTCCCATTTGGCGACCAAGTAGGCGTGTAATCAGCAGCAGGATGCTGAGTCAAATTAATCTCCTCACTTCCATCGGAGTTCATAACATAGATTTCGGCATTGCCGTCCCGTTTTGACATAAACACGACTTTTGTTGTCGTCGGGGCCTCCGTCCACACGGTAGTACTACTACTGAACAAGAGCAGTGCGATGACACCACCGAATATTAGGAAATTGGTGTAGTCTTCAACTTCAAAAAAAGGTATAACAGATTTGTGTTTCATTGGATACTCCGTACTATGGATGAGTTCTGATTTTTTAATAAGGATCGTATAGCACATCATCAAGAAAGTCTGCTATTTTTTCATGTTCTATTTGCGTTTAATATCGCCCCAAGTTGTTGCTAATTTTCCAATAGGATCAATAGCAAGGGCACCAGCAATTTCCTCAAAGAAACTTCTCTGATCTATTGCTTTGTCGGGATAGATGTCAACAGTGGCATGCGTTTTATCGTCGAAATGCAGGTTCATATATGCAGTACCAGATTTTTCACTACATCGGTAAAGGAGGACATTCGCACCTTTTTGCAATTCAATTTCAATATTATAGTCAACTTCCCGCGCGGCCCCCGTCCAGTGAGAATTATTGTACCACTTTTCGCCGTTAATCCAAATCTGTGCGTGGTCGTCATGGGCAGGAGACATCACGGCTTTCATGTCCTCCGGAGCCTTAATAACAATAATACCGTAGGTATCAATGTGATTTATGGGACCATCCCTGTTCATGTGGTGAGGGTCCGCAGGATTAATTTCAAAGACTTCCCAACGTCGGGTTCCACCATGCTCCCTATCCCATCGGACCAGAACATTTTGCGTCAATTTTAAACCTTCAATAGTCGAAAGTTTGGGCTGCGTCAGTTTACCCTTGGTGCCTTCTTCAATAAAGTCTTTCCGGGCGGAGCCAGGGAATCCACTATTCTCGTAGTTCCCATTAGGTCCGTAATATTTCCTGATCCAGTTTTTATTTTTTGAATGGTCTTCGTTCAAAGCGTCTTCGGCTGGGCTTTTGAACCAATCCGCCTCTTTTAAAGGACCGCCCTTTATGTTAACCTCCGCTTGTGTGAATGCAAGATGGGAGACGTTCACAAACATCGCGAACATAATCCCTATAACGAACACGGACCGATAAAACGTTCTCATTGAAATTTCCTTCCTTCGTGGCGTTGGCATATCTGCGTCTCTCTGCCACGTGTTGGTGTGCGGGTCATAGACCTCAACGGTTGAAATCCCAAAGGGACCCGCGTTGTTTTCAAAGAGGCTGTCACCGATGATATAAACCTTGTCATCTACGACTGCGGTAGAGAATTCCCAACTCTTCGTGGGGAGCTGCGTTATCACTTCCCAATCCTCGCCGGCAAAGGATTCTCTTTGCGTAAGTAAGGCAATGAGAACAGCAACGCCAATAACGATAACTTTTTTTCAGATTTCATTGCTTAAGTCGTCCCCATGTTGTGGTGAGTTTTCCTTGTGGCTTGACAGCAAGCGCGTTTCCAATCTTTGCGCCATTTTTACCCTCCAGATGATGCGCGTTGCCCGATGCATCTGAAAATTGCTGGGTGCCACCGGGTTCATCAAAATGGGACAACGCAGGTGGCTGTGCGTCATTTTTGAACTTGTTGTCTGG
>CAZQIP010000170.1:0-2249 GCA_964593655.1 uncultured bacterium
ATGAATTGCCCTACTACGAACAAAGAACAACCTCAAAGCCAATGGGCAAAAAGAAGAACGGGCAATGAATTGCCCTACTACGAACAGGGTTATGCTCAATTTGAAACTTGATGGTGTGCGACTTCACCATTTCGGGATTGCGCCGAGCAAGAGTTGCTGCTGCGGTGTGCCTTCTTCTCGAAGTTTAGTGACACGCGGACCATCAAAGGGTTCTCTGGATTTCATCCATGCGTTTTGGTAGCACATCAGACAGACGCGGCGACGTTGTGCGGAATTGTTAGCGGCACCGCGGTGCCATGTCCATCCGTCGAACATAACCGCTTGTCCAGGCGAGACGAGTACCCTTTTTTCGTCGGGTAGTTCTACAGGCGTTGGCGGTGGACGGAAGGGGGCTCTGTGGCTGCCGGGTTGAATAACCGTGGGACCGTTGTCGTCAGTCACTTCATCGAGATAATAGCCGCAGTTGATCTGTGCCGGTAGACTTCCATAAGGCGTTCCGTTCGGTGCAACGGGCCAGGGCCCATCACGGTGCCAATGTTGGTCTGGGGTTCCGGGTTCGGTGATACGTGCTGTCGCGCTGTGAAGTTGAACACAGGTGCCTAATATCGCCTCCATCCGTTTGAGAACGGGTGGATTGTCTAACAGGAATGCAAATCGATCATCTTCTTCAAGTAGCTCACCGATGAACTGGCTTTTGTCTCTGCGTTCGTAGCTTTCATCGAGTGCTGCTCGTAGCGATTCAATCTGTTCGGGTGTCGCGGCATCGTCAATGATGAGATAACCCCAGTTGAGGAAGAAGTTGACCTCTTGTTGCAATTGGTGATCCAGTTCAACGTTGAGTGTTGATGGTACTACAGGATTTGCCATCGGTTACGCCTCCTTGATTGCGTCATGGTCGGCGGTTGCCCATTCTTCCCAGCGTTCTTCATCGGAATGGAGGAAGCCCGAGTTGCATCGCGGTTGAAGTTGCTCATCTACACCGAGGAGTCGCATGTGTTGATGGTTATTCGCGGCTCTTGCGGTTTCCAACAGCTTTTGGGTATGCGGTCCCGTATGATGGTCGGTATGTTTCAGCCATGTTAAGTTATAATAGATGCTGAAGAAATAGCGTAACTTGTCAGAAGTATTCGGCGTGCCGGAGTGAATGAGTCCGTTATGTGTGATGACGACATCACCCGCGCCCATGTGGATCAGTGTTTCATCGGGATGTGGGACCCCACGTTGGGAGTCTTCCATAACAATCGGTTTCCGGTGCGAACCGACAATGACACGGAGCGGTCCGAATTCATCTGTCAAGTCTTGCAGATAGGAGATAGCATTGATAGCATTCGGACGGTGATATGCGTCGGTGAAGGGAACATGTGCCCATCGGTCGCGGTGCCATCCAGAAACCCGACCTTCTGCTTTTTCTTTTTCCATGGGTGGGAACGCGGCGAGCGTAAGGTTGTCTAATTGCACGAAGGGCCCCATCACTTTTTCTATAAACCCAAGGAGTGTCGGATGTGAGACGGCAGGCCACATGAGTTCGGGTGCCAATTCGAGGGTATTTCCGAACCACGTTTGCTCGTCGTTGGCGGCGGAGAGTTCTGTGTGTTTCTCGCGCCAACTTTGCATTTGCGGTTCGTCAAAGACCTTCTCAAAGATTGTAAAGCCATCGGTTTTATAGGCTTCAAAGCGTTCATCAAGTGTCGGCATATTTTTAATTTTCCTTGCGATTCGGTGAGATCAGCGTAGTCCGTTTAGAATATCTTCAGCGAGTTGCATCGTTTTGACAGCCTCATCAAGATTCGCGGCGGGCAACGAAACAGGTGTATCGGATTTGACGCAATCTAAGAAGTACCTGTTCTGTTCAACGGTGCCCCCGGTGCCAGCTTCTGTCAGTTTGTGCTGTGTTCCATCGCGGAAAACGGTACCGTGGGAGACACCTTCAAGGTATGCCGAGATGTCTCTGCCGTGAATCTCGTAGCGTTCGAGGCGTGCATCTGTCGTATAGTTGGCGATATGTTGCGCGACACAGCCGTTATCAAACAGAATAAGCGCGGCGTGAACGTCCTTATAATCTGAAATCGCCCGTTGGACGACGCTATGCACTTCTTGGACATCAGCTTCAGCGATGGCACGGATCGCATCAAGTGCATGGATCGGTGTCTCGAGAAACATGTTATCCATCAGATGTTCGGGAAATCTGCCTGTCAATCGGGTAATACTCTTGTGGAATTCGCCGACGATTTGCGTGACGGGCCCGCGTG
>CAZQIP010000171.1:0-33968 GCA_964593655.1 uncultured bacterium
GACCTGGGGACTGAGACGGGATTCAAGAGGGTTTTGAAGTCTTCAAGGTTTCCGCGGAGGATCCGGTGCGGTTAGGAATGCAGATCGCAACCCCCCTTTATCCCCCCTTATCAGGGGGGCATGTGAGTACACCGCGATGCACTTCGCATCTGGGCGAGTACGCCGCAAAAACCGAACCTACCGGGGGATGAAAATGAATTGCCTATTGTTAGAAACGCATCGTAACGCCCAAAGTCGGAACGATTGGAAAAAGAGGTTCTTCCTCAATAGCACACTCAATAGCACCGGTTTCTTCATTAAGTACTTCACTAAATGCATATTGATCCAAATTTCTATGATTATACAAGTTCAAAATTTGAAAGTACCAAGACAGCTCCCACCGCCGATAAGAATTCTGCTTTGTAACACGAAAATCAAGGCTATGATATGCAGGCATCCGCGCTGAATGTGTTTCCCCAAATTGTCGGTCGCAGGCGATGATGGTGCCATTTGGTGCCCGGACTTCCGTGTGAATAAGAGGCGTTCTCGGTTCACCGGTATGGAAACGCCAACTCAGATAGAGGTGCCAAGTTGGGGCAAACTGATAGTTACTGCTGACAGCAAAAGCGTGCCGCCGATCATATTGGCGAAAAATCGTTGTGCCGCCCGCAATTTCTTCAGCAATGCCGTAAGCGTAACCGAGTGTCCACGACAAGCGATTTGAAACGGCATGCATCATGAACACATCAAACCCTTTTGCGTTTCCGGACTCTGGTGGGACGAAAATTTGATTTTGCCGACCGAACTCACGCAGCCGCCCGACAAGATTATCAAATGTATTGTAATAGCCCTCTACACGCACTAAAAAGTTATTGGTCGGCGTATACTCTGCGCCAATAATATAATGCGCGGCTTGTTCCGCGCGTCCAACCGTCTCAATACCATCCTCTACAGGCACACCCATTAGGCTGATGGGTTGGTGGTAAATGCCCCAAGCCGCCCGCAGCAGGAGATGATTCATCGGTTTTACTGCGAGCGCAACTCTCGGTCCAATCTCATAACGCTGGATGCCTTCTTTCCGATACTGCTGGTAGACAAAATGCCCGCCTATATTGAGTGCGAGTTTGGAATGGAGTTGCCACTCATCCTGCAGGAAAGCACTGAATTCGCCGCCATTGTCATCAATATCAACGAGAATCGGTTTGTAGACGTTTACCCCTGCTTGCCGTTCTTGAACATCATATTGATATTGGGCGGTTAGCCACTGCCACTTTACGCCAGTACGGAATGTGTGCTTGTCAAAAAGGTTTGTCGTAAACTCCGCTTTTGTTCCAAAGAATCGAAAATCCCGGTTATCAACATCAGCTTTCCCCGTCATTCTATCCTGATTAGAGATGCCAGCGAAAACAAAAAGATCTGTCCAGTGTGAATCACCAAAGGTATGCCGCCACTTTGCCCAAGCGGTTGAGTTATCGTACTGGGAATCCAAGTTATTGTCTATATCATCTAAGCGAATCCGATTTTTATCCCAACCGTATAATCCATTAAGCGTGACCGTATCTGCCTGTGTCACCTGATATGTAAATTTACCGTAGACATCAGCATACTGCGGTTTATAGTCCTCGTCAACATCCATGAGCGCGAGGATGAGATCAATATACCCCCGGCGAGCTGATAGGAGCCAACTGCCTTTTTCAGAGAGTGGTCCCTCCAAAGTAGCGGTCGCGTTAATCAGGTCTATTCCAAAATTAGCGGAGAATTGCTCGGTGTTTGGGGATCTTGTCTTGAGGTCAAAGACGCCAGACATCTTTTCACCATACTCCGCGGGGAACCCACCGATGAGCAGCTGCGTGTTCTGAACGAGTTCGAGGCCAATGAGCGACACCGCGCCACCGAAGTCTTGAAGATGATAAGGGTTATAGAGTTCCATTCCGTCTAATCTGACAGAAATATCATCTTTTTCTCCACCGCGTACACTGAATCGCGCGCTATAATCGCTCGAAACAACTCCCGGAAAAATATGACCTGCTCGCATCACATCGTTGTCAATCAACGGAAAACGTTCAATTTCCTTCTGAGATAGGGAGATTCTTGCTGAGGTGCCATCATAAATCGTAAAGCGACCGGGGGTTACAACAATTTTTTCCAACTCTACAGGCGCGGCATCCTCTTCAGCGTAAGTCATAAACAGGCTTGTTAATCCCAAAAGGAGCGTGAAAAAGATTAGGTATACTGGCTTCCGAAAATTAGAACTAAACATCTAATTGTACCTCAGCGTATAGTACATCTGCTTTTATACGACTATTATAGCACATTTTCGCAGCTGTCGTCAACTATGTAGGATAGGACAATTTCAGAAACATTTAGTTCGTGAAAGGTGTAGTTACCAATATACAGAAAGGGGCACCCGTTTTACGACTCCCCGACTAAAAACATTGACTTCAGGAGTTCTTGTGTGCTAAACTATAGATAAAAATTGAGTGATATAGAATGTGAAAACTATGAAAGAAGAAGTCATATCTGCGTTAGCGCGCGGCACTGCTTTTCTGCTTGCACAACACTGTGAAGACGGAAATTTTGAGGGAGAACTCTCTTCGAGTACCTTCCCGAGTTGTGCGTACGCTTGGATTCAACTTGCGCGAGGCGAGACCCCGGAACCTGCTCTGATCGAATGGTTTATCGAAAACCGGAACGAAGATGGCAGATGGGGATTGGATACTGCGAACCTATCAAACGCAGAAGCGACCCGATTTGTGCACTTGATTTTGGATCAAATTCACCAACGCGCGCCAGATCCGTCTCTCGAAAAACTGCTGGTATCTATCCCGAAATTCGCGCCGCGTCTCGCCTTAGTCAAATTGGCGGACGCGGCTTTCGACCAATTCGACTGGAACGAACTTACGCTATCAGAAAACGCCCTCCCTTTAATGAAATTAGCCCGGCAATTAACAAAGATACCATTCCTTGGCAGTCGATTGAAACCGCCGAGACATCGGCTGCCACCGGTCGCGCTGTTCAACACGGCAATGTTTGAGGCGCTGTTCATTGCTGAACAACATACACTTGTTCCTGTTTTCATCTTAATTGAACTGAATACCGCGAAACGTCCTGAAATGATCGCGGCACTGGTCGCTTGGCTGAAAACACATGTGCTCAGCGATGGCAGCTGGTTTCGGGTGAACTATATCACGGCACTCTCGGTCTTAGCCCTCATTGAACTACAAGAGAAATGGGAAGTGGATGAAGATATCGCCGAATTCATTGAACGCGGTATCGCTTGGCTGCACAAGACTCGAAATTCTGATGGTGGCTGTCGAGAGGCATTAAACCTCAATGTCTGGGACACCGCGCTGAGCATCATCGCCCTCACAGAAGTGCAAGCGGCTGTCCCTGAGAATGCTGAACTTACGGATAAAGTAAAAGCTGCAGCACAGTGGCTTGTCAACTATCAAAATGCAGATGGCGGATGGGCGTTTTCTGGATTAGGTGATAGCACCCTCCCCAGTGACGCGGACGATACAGCACTCGGAACGCTCGCGCTCATCCGCTCGCGCAGTGCAGATGGTTCCACGGATCATCGAACCTTAGACGACGCAATTCATCGCGGGATTGCCTGGTTAAAGACGCAACAAGTACGCGATGGTAGTTGGAGTACATATCAACCCGGACAAGGAGATGTTGGGTGCGTCAGCATCACAGCACATGCGATTGAGGCACTGCTTGCTTTTAGCAAAATTGATGGTGCTGATAAACCGGATATGGAAAATGAAATGCAGCGGGGTATCAACTGGCTTCGCCGCCAAATCCATCGAGATGGCTATTGGCGGGACCTCTGGCTGGCAAAAGACACATACGGCACCGCGTGTGCTATCACCGCGCTTGTGAAAGCTGGTCTGAAAAACGTATCAGAAATTCAGCGTGGTGTTGAATGGTTAGAACGCGGCCAAAATGCAGATGGCGGTTGGGGGGAAGATATGTTCGGTAACCCGACAGAAAGCACAGTAGAACAGACGGCTTGGAGCAGTTATGCCCTCTTACAAGTGGATCCGGAAAATCGTGCAGCGCAAAATGGCATAAAGTTTCTACTCAAACATCAGCGCGAAGATGGCTCATGGCGAGAGCAGTGTGTCGGTATCTATTGGGAGATTATTGGCGGATACGCGGACCCGATTTATGCATCTGTTTTTCCGATACTTGCCCTGAATCAGTTCGCGCAAACCTCCGCTTAGGTCGCGCCCGGCAATGTCGCAGAAAATATCAATCATCATTCCAGTACTGAACGAAGCGAAGATTTTGGAGCAGACGCTCTCTCAACTTCAGTCTGAATTGGGAAGCCACGAACTCATCATTGTAGACGGCGGGAGTACTGATGGCTCGGTTCATATCGCGGAAAAGTATGGGAAGGTGGTGACATCCGTGCGCGGTCGTGCAAAGCAGTTAAATGCAGGTGCAGCAGCTGCATCAGGTGACATTCTCACCTTTCTACACGCTGATATTTGGCTCGAGTCCGGGGCATTGGCAGCAGTAGAAACAGCGCTCTCTTCCGGCTACGTCGGGGGCGGATTTCGTCAGAAAATTGATGGTAAAAACATTCTCTATCGTGCGATTGAGATAGCGGGGAACATAAGAGGAAAATACCTGAAGGTGTTTTATGGAGATAGCGGTATCTTCCTAACGCGTACTGATTTCGAGAAGATCGGAGGTTTTCCTGAAATTCCAATTCTGGAAGAGATGGAATTTTCAAAAAGCCTGCGCAAACTCGGCAACACAACGCTCGTTATCCCTCACATCCATATCTCTGCGCGGCGATGGGAAACAAACGGGATCGTCCGCACGACAGTCAACAACTGGCTGATAACGCTCCTCTATTTTCTTAGATTCTCACCGGAACAGCTTGCCAAACTCTATCGGTATATCCGATAGTGGATTATAGTAAAATCCGAAAATAAGTTTACACTTGTCGCTCGTAGGGGTTGGGTAACCCAACCCCTACGGTTCCTGATGTGTGCAAATAATTACGGGCTCTACTATAAAATTTGTCAAGATTTTTTAGAAAAAAAAGGGAATGTTTATAGCAGGATGGGAAAAATTAAGGGGTTAGCAGCCAAACAGATAATCGGGTAAACCCGAGCAATAGGATCCCGAAAGATTAGAGAAGCATTGCCGGCGTACAAAGCCCATAAGATCCAGTCACAGGCTTTGTACGGGCAAGCATGTGCTACTTGTCTGTCTCTTTCTTCGTCTTCTCCATCTCGGTGGTTCCGTTACTTTGCCAATTATCGGCTTTTTGCTTGAGTTTCTCAAGGTCCTCAGGATTCTTGATGTCAACGATGTAGGGGGTAAGAATGATAACAACCTCAGTGTCTTCAATAAGTGTTTCAGTACTTTTGAAAAGTCTACCGAGCAACGGAATATCACCTAAGATTGGGAGTTTGCTCTCCACCTGTTTCTGCTTCTTACGGATGATACCTCCGACAACAATCTGTTGTCCGTCTTTGACATCAATATAGGCACTGATGGAGTTGTCATCGGTGATAGGTGCATTGAAGTCAGTGAATTCAATGAAGTTGCTGGCACTGATGTTTGTAATATCCAAACCGATGGTGCGTTTGCCGTCCTCGCCTGCTTGCGATTTAGCGATGTAAGGCGTGAGCGAAATGTTAATACCGACGGGTGGATCGATAAAATCGTAGTTAAAGAGCGGTTGCGAGACGGCCTCGCCCAAAATACTGGTGGTATCAACGCTTTGGAGAAACGGGATACGGCGCCCACTGCTCCATGTAGCGGGGCTTGAATCTCGTGTCAAAAACGACGGGGTTGAGAGGGTTTGCACCTTATTTTCACGCATGAGGGTGTGGAGGAGTGCCATATATTCTTTGGTCGCCAAACCGAGGTTAAACCCAGAAATTTCCTGATCAAGCCCGAGCTGGCTATCAAGTTCACCAATCAGCGGATTGCCGGGAACTGGGGATACGCCGAAGATTTTGTTTTCTTGTGCTGTAAGTTCAATACCGAGTTTGGTCGTCTCATCGAGCGTCACTTCAAGAATTTGGATATCTATCCAGACCTGCCCTCGCACAAAATCCAATTCTTTAATAAGAGCCATGACATCAGGCAGGTAACGCTGCCGAGTCGTTACAATTAGAGTGTTGGTATCTGGATCAGCGAAGACAGTGACTTTTCCACGCAAGGAGTTAATATCTTGCTGTTGTTGTCTGCCGGCATTCATAACGAAGAATCTAAAACTACTAAAGCCTCCGTCATCTTCACCTTCCCAAACCTGTTGAAGTATCTGCTCAAGTTGCGTTGCATCTGCGTACTCAAGCCGAATTGTTTTTGTTACCTCTTTTTGGCCTTCAGGTGTAGGCGTATCCATCGATGTGATGAAATCTTCAATGAGCTCAAAGTTCCGCTGTGTAGCCGTTGAGATAATGATAGCATTCAACGTAGGATAGGGTTCAGCGGTGACATTGCCTGCCAACGAACCTTGTGTCTGATTCCGCTGATTTTGCGGGAGATAGTAAAAGAAACTTCTGCTACTACTTCCGGAGCTACCTTGATAGACGTTATTGATGATAGCGGATATATTTTCAGCATCGGCATATTGGAGTTTATACATGCGGGTGCCCCATTCTTGGTCCGGCATGTTAACATCAAGTTTCTCTATGAGGCTATCAATCGTTTCAAAATTCTGTGAACTTGTTGAGATAAGGATAGCGTTGAGGCGTATATCAGCGACAAGGTGCACCTCGCCTTGTACGCCAAATCCGCCGCCCCCTTCAGTCGGTTCGCGGTATCTCCGTTCCCACCAAGGACGCTCCCTGTCTCGGCCAGTACTGCCGCCTTCAAAGAGGTCTTGCAGGCTCGGCACGAGGGTTTCAGCGTCCGCATGTTTGAGGAAATAAAGTCTAATTTCTTCCTGTGTCTGTTCCTTGTCAAGTTCTTGGATCACCTTCTCAATGATAGAGAAGTTTCGTGGATCTGAGGAAACGACAACGACATTGAGTCGGTCATTGTGGGCGACGTTGACGGTTCCGACAATACCTTCTTGGTCAAGTCCTTGTTCGCGTTGCCAGTTTCTTAATTTTGCTCGATCCCAAGCATCCATCCTCCGGTTGTCGCCGCCACGCTCACCGGTGAGTACTTCCTGTAAGGTTTGTGCGACATCCTCTGCAGATGCATAGTTAAGTTGGAAGGTCCGTATCTGCGTTTGTGCGGTGGATGGCACATCAAGTTCCTTGATGATCTCCTGTAGGATAACCAAGTTTGCTTCAGAGGCTTTGATGACGAGAGAATTGGAGTTGGTTTCCGGGATAATCCTAATAGTGCCATCGAGGACTTCGTAGCCGGTGCCGTCGGCCTTCATCTGTTCTGCTGCGGCTTGCGCTTCTTCCGCAGTCATACGTGCCTCACCGTTATTAGATTGTCTCTCGCCGCGCCCCTCCTCTTCCCGAAAAATGTTTGTGAGTGCCTGCGCCAAACTACTTGCATCCGCAAAAGCGAGCGGGTAAATGAGAATCTTTAATGGAAATCTTTCACCTTCGTCAGCGACTTGTAGAATTCTAACGATGCGTTGTATATTGGAGGAGACATCTGTTATAATAAGCGAGTTTGTTGCGGTATCGGCGAAAATATGTGCTTGACTATTAAGGAGCGGTTTGAGACGGTCCACCTGTTCTGAGGCAACGACGTTCGTCAATCGAATGATATAAGTTTGAATCTCATCGGTCATATCAACGAGATCAGGGTCCGGTGTAATGCTTTTGACGATCCCTTTCGTTCGCATGGCGCGCGTGAAGGTTGTGACTAAGAGCGTGCTATCGGTTTGGATGAGGGTGAGATCGTATTGTGTCAGGACAGTTTTAATTTGTTCGACAACTTCTTCAATTGTCACATTTCTGAGATTAATCAGGGAAAACTGTTTCTCGCGAATGTCGTTTTCACTCGCGATAATCGTGAGGTCTGTTTCTCGTGAAAGCCATTCCAGCACCCCTTTGATTTCCTGGCTTGTAAAGTTAAAGTCAAAACGGATTGCCCGACCTTCTTCATCGGTTTGTGCGACACGCATCGGCTGCTGTTGCTGTGCCTGCAGTTCAACAACTCCCGCGATCAGCAATCCGAAACAGAGTAGTGAAATAATTAATAATTTTTGCCCTTGCATAACATCCGATCCTTTTTTGTTTTATTACATTTCCTGCCGACCTCGTCGGAGTCTTCTGATACAAGAATACTCTAAAGAGACCCCATTAAGATTTAGACAGTTTTTTTAAGACCTAAACCGAACTATCAAACTCAGTAAAGTTAGAATATTCGAGCGATAAGAAGTATGTCAACATTCAAGTTTGTTGCGTCATCCCCACCACGATTCCGACCGCGCGCCGCGCCGGCACCTGATCCCTGCTTATCAGGAGAGATTCGCAAATCGCGGACTATTAACCATTTAGCATCTGTTTCAATAAGACGGTTCAAGTTAACGAGTTTTTCGAGATCTGTTTTGAATTTCATTTCAACGGTGTAAAGTTGCGTTTCGTAAGTTGGTGGTGACAAAGCGAGCTTCTCTAAAAGGTCGGCCCCCTGTCCCTGAATCCTTTCAATATACTTGACGAGTGCTGATTGAAGTTCACCGGTGTCTGTTGGTTCCTCAGCGTATGCGTCTGATGTTTGCATGAGAATATCCAATAGTACACTATCTTTTCGGAGCTGGACCTGAACAGTAGCAGGCTTTGCGCCAATGCCGAAGATACCGGGTGTAGCGGGGGTTGTAACTTTGAGTACTTGTGCGTCAAAGAAACCTTGCCTAAAATCAGTTGCGCCGCGCAGTTGCTGGGTCACCATGCTTTTGATATATCCTGCGAGTTTCGCACGAACAGTGAGCGGTATCATCTCAGGCATCGAGACGAATTTCCATTGTGCCGCAGCGGCTCTTGGATTTTCTGGCTGTGCTTCATCAATCAACTCTGGTGTTTCCGTGGATAGTTCTGCGCCAGACGATGCTTCTTCGTCTGTTTCTTCCACTTTTTCACCTGCATCTGCCTCAGATTCTGTTCCAGACAACCATGCGTCCATCAACATATCAAATGTGTCCTCTTCCGCCGCCTGCTCCGCGATCTCTGTAAGTTCTCTTTCCTCTGCCTCTATATGTTTGAGATAGAGATAGAGGACAAGACGTTCACGATTTTGTATTGTTAATTTTTGGGTCTGTTTACCAGTGCCAGGTTTTGTCAGGAGTTGATAATTTTGCTGGATACCGGCGCGCTTAACCAGGGCATCAACGCGCGCGCGAATGACGGTCTCTGGAAGTTGTGTGTCAAAGAACGTTGCAGCACCTTGATGACCGCTCTGTGCTTGCTGTTCCTCTGTGCTTGCCAACCCAGTCGCTTTATAAATTTCGGACTCAATGGGTTTAAGCACCTCGGCAGCATGTACTAAATTTTCAGCATTCAACAACTGTTCTTGTTTAACTTTGGCACTCTGATTCACAAAGAGACGATAAAAGGCAGGAACGCCTTGTATGCCGATCAAAATCAGTAGCACTGCGCCCAAAATACCGAGCAGGATTTTGGTACGTGGTGTTAATTGGAAATCCAATTCCATAAATTTATCCTCTGTAAAAGCGCGATCTTTATTTCTCGGAAACGTATATCTTATTCTTCTTTTTCGATTTTTTCATTTTCTTCATTTTCAAGGTTTTTTGACGCGGGGGGTGGAACGGAGAATTCTGCTTCCTTTTCTGGTTCATCAATCTGAGGATCAGGCATCGGATAGCGTTTCTGAGCGAATGCCTGCACAGCAGAAGTCTTTAAGTTACACCGTACTTGCACCTGGAAAATCTGTTTTCTATTTTGAGAAATGGTTGTAACTTCACCCGGTCGAACATTAGTAAAAACGCCAGAACGATCCAGTGCCCCTAAAAGACTATTTATAGCGTTATGGGAGGCACCCTCCAAATTGAACGTAATGCGCGCTGTCTGAGGCGTATGGAGATTGGTAATATTGAAATTCGTCCAAGCGACCTGCGTTCTATCGCGAAACATCTCGCTGAGTGCGTGTAAAATATCAAGCGGTGAGATATTATGTGCCAACATCTCCGTGAGAGCCAATTCTCGCCCAAGCTGCGCTTTTGCGGCTGCGACGGGTTGGGCGTATCCGGCGAGTTGTGCCTCTACCATTTCGGCTCTATGCTTTTGTGAACGTTGAAGGGTATAACCGCCAAAAAGAATCCCGCCAACGATCAAAACCCCCAACCCGGTAGCAGCAAAAATCTGGTGCTGCCGTGTTGTTTGCGTTAGCGTCTCGGCTGCTTCTTTTGGTAACAAGGAGATCTGGGGTGTCGGATTCAAAGCCGTAAGCCCAACGCCTAATGGCACAGCAAGGGTATCGCCCCATTGGTCAAGTACCGCTTTGGCTTCCGCTCGTCCAGGCTCAATTTTAATAGCTGCCTGTTGTTCAATAGCCTGAAGTGGATTCCATAAATACGTTGGCAGGTCAAGTTCCGCTTCCAAAGCCGCTGCGAGGTTAGGGACACGCGCCCCACCACCACATAACCAAAGTTCAGTCTCCACTTCGGCGCGTGTGCCTTCGTGAGGTATACCGGTTTCTTCCACTGTGTCAAAGTTATCCGAATCTCGATGTATAGTCGCAGCAGCAATAGACCGCTGAAGTTCGCTCACCAACTCGGCTGTCCACGTAGTGGTGGGGGGCTCATCCGCGGAGATGTGCCGCTTTTCTTCTGCAGCTGCTTCACTATCAACATCCAATGCGCGACTGACCTGCTCAGATAGGTTGTCGCCGCCCAGACGAAAACTTCTCGAAAACTGAAGTACACCGTCCTCAACGAAACAGAAATCTGTTTGCGTAGCACCGATGTCAACAATAAATGTCGGTTTGGTACATCCGCTGCGCGTTGCGGTTTCAGCAATGGCTATCATTGAAGGCGTAACGCTCGACACAGAAACACCAATTTGCTCAAGGATATCCATATAATTGGTGACCGACGCGCGCCGAGTAGATATCAACTCTACCGAGGTCGCGTCTGATGTGCGGCGCACATCGTGGTAAGTAAAGATTGCTTCCTCAACTCGAAAAGGCAGTTCTGCTTCTGCGGCAATTTCGACGATATTCGTGAGTTGATCATCACTTGCTGCAGGTAAGTTGGCTAAACGTTTTGTGCTCACCAAGGATCGCGGCAGCGCGAGAACGACTTCCCTTTTATTTCGGTTGAAGAGCGAACTTAAGTTCCCTTGCTTCGGCGGTTTTCCTAAGGATGCCCAAAGGTTTTCCATCGATTTCGCCGCCTGCTGTTGGTCCCCCGTATCTGCGTACGTCACAATATCCGCGTTGATAAGACGCGTCCCTGCAGATGACTGTTCAAGCTGAACCATTTTCGCTGTGTGTGTGCCGATATCTATCGCCACGACTTGTTTTTTCGCCATTTTTGCCTCAGCCGTTAGCAATCAGTCACAAGAGGTTGTTGATACGCCTGGGGAAACATCCAAGCAAAACCGCCTTCTTTACTGATCGCTGAAAGCCACTCCTCTAATCCTGTCTCCAGTGTTGGACGACAACTTGGTCACCCGCCCTGTCAATGATGCCAATACAGGTCGAGATAACTTTACCTGCAGCATCAACACCGTTTGCCTCAATACGATACCCGTGTGAACGGTAGGTTACCCAATCGACAACTTCACCGAACGTTTCAAAGTCAATCTCCTCAAGGTCTGAGAGTTGTGAAATGTTAGTGAACGGATTTCCCTTTATCTCTTCATCAGTATAATTCTGGATCGGTGAATCGTTGGGTGGATCTTGTTCACGGCGTTCAACGATCGCTTGTGCTTTTTGGGGATCCATCCCCGGTAGCAGTGCTAAGATTTCAGCTGACGCAGTGTTTATGTTAATAAGTCCGCTGCGGGTATCTCCATCTTTAAGGGTTATTTTATCAACAATACCGATGAATTCCTGCTGCGTTAACATTGTGACATCTTTAATAGCATCTATGTTCTGAAAAACTCCTTGTGAGTCCCGATGGTCGACGATACGTTGGGCAATACCTTCGTCAATACCCTGCAAGGATTGCAAGGTATCGACATCAGCGGTATTAATATTGACTTGTCCATCTTCGCCTTGTTGTGATCCCTGTCCGCCCCCTTGGCGCGGGGGTCCGTTTTCTTGTGAATTGTTCGTTTCTCCATCGTCTCCATTGCCACCGGAATTCTCAGTGGTGATTTGGTTTTGGATATTGTTAAAAAGTTCATCGGAGACTGCTTTGACCTCTATGAGCGCAGCGAATCTGTCAAACTCACGTTGCTGAATCAGCGATTCCGCCTCCGCCTGTGAAAAAACAGATTGTCCCCCACCTTGACCGGATTGCGTCTCAATTTGCGTCAGCTGCTCTGCGTCGGCTGTATTGATGTTAACAAGTGCCTCCCCATTTGGATCGGTGCTTGCGTCAAGTGAATAGATGGTTGCTAAATCCACCAATCCGGGCTGCGCGTCTGTTTCGGTTGCTTGAAGGCTTCCACCTGCGGTTGTTGAAAGTCCGTCAACCGTACCTGTAGGTGTGCTTTGTGTATTTGTAACGCCTTGTGTAAACGCCGCCGTTTGTTGCGTACCGTAGAGCATTTCGGATGTCATCCCTTCCACTCGTGCGAGGTCCCGAACGGTTCGGTAGGGCTGTCCTTCTACAATACTGTTGGCAAGTTCCTGGGTGAGCGGCTCGTCCGGCGAAGACCCTACTTGTGCCAGCAAATTACTGATGAGTCCAACATCAGCCGTATTAATATTAACCTTTGATGCTTCATCGGTGATGGTTACTTGATAGTTTAAGAAATTACCGACCTGCACGCCATCATCAACCTGTCCTTCAATAGGTTCAGCCCAAGTTTCACCGAGTGAATCAAAAGGGGTTTGGTCTGTTCGCATGACAGCAAGCGTCCATTCAAAACCGGCCCTTGCGGCGTAGTGAAATTTTGCTCTATCCAAGAAATTTCGTTGGGTGCGCTGTTCAATATGGATCGAATAGAGCAGTTGTGCCGCCAAAATAGAGAGAATAGTCAGTATCCAGAGCGTTGAAACGAGAGATAAGCCCCTCTGTTCTTTGTAAAATGTATAGGAAAATCGCTTTGTGAAGCACATTGCCTATGGTCCTCCCTGAGGTGCGCCTTCTGCGCCACCACCAGCAGTTGCACTTGCTGGAAGGTATACCATCGTTGATTGAGTCATACTGTTTGAGGGCATTACAGGTTGTTGACTTTGGGTCGCAAACTGTGTCGTATCTGTGCTTACGGTTCTCTGTGCTTCTCCTTGGACCGTTATTAGGATTTGTACAGCACTCGGCATACTTTCGGGGTCATCCCATGAGGCGTTCCACATCTCCGCCTCTCCGTCGAAATATTGTAGATTGAAATTAGCAAGTCCGGTAATGAGTGTTGCGATGTCAACGTAAATCGGTTCACCGTTTTCGTCTGTTTCCGGGACTGTGCCTGTCTGTAAAAAGGGACCAATCACACCCTCTGGGTCAAGCACTGTAGTAGCGACGCGAAAGAGCGCGTAACTGCCGCTCTGTTCGTTATTTGTACCTTCTGTAAAACCACCTTGGAAACTTTCAGAGTTCAGAACAGATTCCCCGGGTTGAGGCTCCGGAGCGACAAAATATGCGACACGTTGGACATCGCTTAGAAGTGGCAAGGGAGCTTGTGCGGTGTTTTGCGCTTGGAAACTTGAAAGCTGCTCCAAAAACGGATCGGGGTCTGTCTTCAGCAGTGTGACAAAACTCAGCATGTCCTGATCGCCCGATTGACTGGGTCCATCTTGCGTGTACAATGCGAGTTCGGGGTCTTGAAGTGAGACTTGCATATTCCCGAGATCCGTCACAATCCGATCCATAGCGAAGCGGCATCTCTGCGCAGCTAGTATTCGTTCTTCAGTCTGATGGTAGGCATCCACGGCTGTCTTGAAAGCGAAATAGGCTGCCCCACCGATGATCACAAGGATGCTAACTGCCATGAGCATTTCAATGAGTGTCAACCCACTCTCACTGGTGCCATGAGTGGATATTTTTTGGATCTTCATGTTCGCTATGCCCCGTTGAAACGCCACAGTAGCGGTTATCGACCGCCACCGGGCTGTTGTCCTTGCTGCGTTTGTGTCTTTTGTCGGTCAGCAATATAGGTGTTCATAGACATAGAACGTTCTCGGTTTCTATGCTGCCATGTGACGGTTACTTGGACCCGTCGGACGTTTTCAACTTCTTCAGCATCTATGTCCTCAACAACAGAACTCCAGCGGTAGCGTGTATTATTCCCGAATTCGCCTGTTTCCTCACCGACATCTGGGTACCCGCTCATTTCAATTTCTGCCATTCGGAATTTGAGGAGATAGAGTGCCGTGGTACTATTGTCTGAAAGTCCTTGGGTACGTGCAGCAGCAGCAAAGGCGTGCAAAAGTGCGGGTAGCACAGCCCCCAAAATTGCTAATGTTACGAGTATCTCAACGAGCGTAAAACCGTTTTCTTCGGCTGACCTCAAGTGTTTCATTGGCAGTTTCATACTTTTACTATAGGCAAATTAATTTTGTGGTGTTTCAACCCCTAACGTTTCAATATCTTCAGCAGCGAGTTGTCGGACGCTAACGCGTCCACTCGCGGGTTCAATAGCGATAGACATAACCTGATTCCGCGTGTTTTGAAGGTAGATGAGTGCCTCCTCGGATGTTGCATTCGGTGAGAAGTAGATGTACGCCACGCCTGAATCAACTTGGACAGTCCGACCGTTGTGGTTGGTCATCATAGCGACTAACGTGACACCATGCTCCATCGGATAAGGCACCCCCAAGATGCCACCAGCACGTGCCAGCGTCCCCTGTTGAGCAGCATTTGTCGTTGTCAGTGGGTTCCCGCTTGTGTTAGTCGGGGATGCAGTCCCAACCGTAGAATTTTGGGCAGTGAGTGCTGATGCAAGTGGTGTGCTCGGGTTAAACGTCTCACTGGAGGCAAGCCAGCACCGCCCGTTGTCAAGATCAAAGACAACCAAGTGTGCCGTTCGATCAGTGATTGCCATATCCCGTGCAAACATGAGGAGGCTGCGGATCGTATAAGCGGATGCTTTGAGTCGGCGCGTTGCAGCGAACCCTTTTAACGTCGGCATAGAAATTGCTGACAATATGCCGATAAGGGTTAAGACAAGCAGTAACTCTGTGATGGTGAAACCACTTTGGGGTTGAGAAATAGGCGAGGTACGAAGGACTCGCCTACCCGTCGTCTGTTTCATCGTTTTAATAGGTTGCGGATGTCTCTTCAACCCAATTGGTGATGTCAGTATCCAGCTCAGTTCCTCCCACTTTGCCATCTTTCCCCATTGAATAGAGGTCATAGTCGTAGCCGTAATGGGTGCTGGGTTGCCGATAGACGTACTGGTTCCCCCACGGATCCTCGAAACTCGGGCTCCCAATATACGGACCATCCCAGTTCGGTGGTGCTGGGCTCGGTGCGCGCCACAAGGCATTTAACCCTTGTTCAGTTGTAGGATATTCACCAATTGCGATGGCATACTGCTCCAACGCCGTTTTGAGACCGCTGATTTCTGTCTGTGCCTTTGAGACTTTCGCTTGCTGGGGTGCATTTATGACCCGCGGCGCGATAAAGGCTGCTAAGATCCCTAAAATAACGATAACGATTGTCAGTTCAATCAGCGTTAATCCGGATTCATCGGATTTTAGTCGCGTGAACATTGTAATTTTTCTCCTAAATAGTTGTCAGTTAACAGTACGATTTTTCTCCGAAAAATCTTTCAGTTATCAGAAAGAGACGTTGGGATTACTAATTTTCCCTTTTAACTGAAAACTGAATACTGACAACTGTTAATTTCTATTATTATTTTCGTAGGTATCTCTTGACACCTAAAGAACATATTAGCCGCTAAGTAATTGGTTTGCCTCGAAGATCGGGAGGATCATCGCAACAGCGATGAACCCGATAACTATCCCCATCATTAGAATGACGAGAGGCCCGATAGAACTTGTTAGGCGTTCGAGACTCTTTTTTATTTCTAAATCGTAGTAGTCAGAAAGTTTACCGAGCATGTGAACCGGTTCGCCGGACTCCTCACCGACAGCTACCATGTGAGTAACGAATTCAGGGAAATCCTTGCTTTTACCGAGTTCACGAGAGAGCGTAGAGCCCTGCTCAACCTCTATTTCTGCTTCGGCGATGACGTTGCTGTACACCTTGTTTCCGATCGTGTCCTTGACGACCTCAAGGGCGGGCAGCATCCGTACACCATTTTCCAAAAGTGTTGCCATCGTTCGCGTAAAGCGGACAACAGCGAAAGTGCTGATTATGGGTCCGACGAGTGGTAATTTGAGTTTCAACCGGTCAAACCAAACTTGGCCGGTTTCAAGCCGAAGGTACTGTCTTAAGCCGACCGCGCCTACAATGAAAATGGCAAGTGCCACCCACCAATAGGTCTGGAAAGCATCAGTCGTACTAATAAGAATTCGTGTTGGCAGCGGCAGGACGACACCGAGGTCGTTGAACATTGCCGTGAATTTCGGTATGACGAGAATCATCAGTACGACAACAGCGGAAATGCTAAGTGTTAACAGGATAATAGGATAAAAGAGTGCTGAGATAACATCGTTTTTGAGGAGTCTCTGGCGCTCTGCAAATTCTGCGAGGCGTTCGAGGACCAAACCGAGTACACCGCCGCTCACACCGGCTTTCACCATGTTAACATAGAGGTCTGAAAACGCCTTCGGGTGTTGCGTGAGTGCGTCGTGAAAAGTTGCGCCGTGTTCAACATCATAAGCAACTTGGGAGACGATGCGGTTAAGTGTGGGGTTCTGGATCTGTCCGAGGGTAACTTCCAAAGCACGTCGTAGTGGAACATGTGCGTTTATGAGTGTCGCTAACTGATACGTGAAAAATTCAACGTCAGCCGCTTTAACACGACCGCGCCCGAATTTAAGCCATCTGCGGACATCTGTAGGTGCGTCTTGCTCTGTCTCTTCAACAATATCGGTTGGCCAATACCCCATCTGCCGCAACCGAGAGATAAGTTCGGCTTTGGAGTCAGCCTCCAACGTATTCTTTACGCTACCGCCACCATGTGTCAGTGCTTCGTATCGGAATAACGGCACGATCAAACCCTCCGTCACAATATAGAACCGCGTCTATAAACGCTTTAGACTTCCCCACACTGTTGCGAGTTTCGCTTTGGGTGTTACTGAGAATGCCTGCCTGTCCGGGATACTGTCGCCGGTAATTACAACATTGTCGAATCTGGCTGTCTGATTCGTGATCCCGAAACCCGCGCCTCCTGTCAAGAAGTCTTGAAACTGACCTAATCGCATCGGTTGAAATCCCCGACCCTTCTCATCGGCATGATGCTCTTCGTGACGCCGCTTTCTAACGGCATCAAGGTTTTGAAAACTTTGGCGATTCGGAAGTTGTATAGGTCCTAAAACATGCTTTTCATTAATCCACAGATTCAGGATATCTCCCTCAACTCCCAACTTCAGTTTAGACCATTCTTTCAATTCCAAAGATCGGTGGCGTTTGCTACCGAAGAAGAAAAGCGGAGTAGGGTCTCGAAAATTGCCAGCTGCGCACTCAATCCGAGAGACATTGTCTACGAATGGCCATTCGCCGATGACACACCATGCGACCCAGTCTCCGGTAATCCGAGCGGCAATAGCGATACCAGCAGGTCCCGGTTTTTTGAGTGGTTTGACATCAAATTCAATGGTGTAATCACGCCATGTCTCATCGCCAACCGTGAGCAAACGCAGTTGGCCATCGCTTACCGCATGAAGTTCACGGTCAATAATTTCCCAAGAACCGGGCGGTGCATCATTCATCACATCATTAAAAACAAGTTCTTTCCACACACCGAAGTTATTATCAAAATCCTCGATAAATGTTCCAGCCCATGCTGGGAGCGTAAAGAGTAAAATCGCACTCCCAATTGCGATCAACTTCATCCTAACACTCCTTAGAGAAGCGTTTAAAGTCACCTATACAACTTCTCCAAAATCAAATTCATCTTCCTGCGTTAACCGGATGACTTCGTCAACAGTTGTGAAACCAGCGGTGACTTTGCGCCACCCATCTTCACGTAAACCTCTCATGCCCAATTGGACTGCGAGGCGCCGAATTTCATTTGTCGATGCTTGTTTAAGAGCCATTGAGCGAAGTTCATCAGTCATCAGTAAAACTTCAAAAAGACCAATTCTACCTTTGTACCCTCTTCCGCGACACTCTTTACATCTCCCGCCGACCACCGCCCGCGGAATCTCAAGGTTCTGAGGAATAGCGACATTATTACCATTACCGTTATGACCGTTCCCGATAAGCCCCACTAATTCATGCCTATCAGGGGAATACATTTCACAACACGCCTTGCAGACTCGACGCGCAAGCCGCTGGGCTATGATACCTTCCACTGTGGAGGCGACAAGATAGGGTTCAACGTCCATATCAATAAGCCGCGTGATAGCACCCGGGGCATCGTTTGTATGGAGTGTGCTAAAGACAAGGTGCCCCGTCAGTGAAGTGTGAACCGCCATCTCTGCGGTTTCGTAGTCGCGTATCTCACCGATTAAGACTTTATCTGGGTCCTGACGCAAGATATGACGGAGCCCAACGGCGAAAGTAAATTCAATATCAGGGTTCACCTGGATTTGGTTGATACCCTCTAATTCATACTCAACCGGGTCTTCAAGGGTGATGATTTTTACATCGGGTGAGTTGATCTCTTTCAGACATGCATAAAGGGATGTTGTCTTTCCACTACCTGTGGGCCCGGTGGCAAGAATGATGCCGTGGGGTTTGCGTATCATGCGTTGAAAGAGTTGGAGATTATCTTCGGTTAATCCGAGTTCAGCCAGCCCGAAGTCGATGGACTGCCGGTCAAGGATACGGAGGACAACACTTTCGCCATGAAGCATTGCGACAGTAGGGACAGTGGACACCCGCAGGTCTATTTGTCGGTTCCCGACGCTACCGATCCGCCTACTGATTTTTCCGTCTTGGGGCCGTCTGCGTTCAGCGACATCCATTCCTGCCATGATTTTGATACGGGAGGTGATAGCGGATTGTAAATATGCAGGCGGTTGGGGTTGATCCTCAAGCACACCGTCAACGCGAAATCGGATTTTGAGTTGTGTTGGATAGGGTTCAATATGGATATCACTTGCTCCCATCCGGACAGCATCAATAATCATCTGGTCAACGGCGTGGATGACTGTCGGATCTTGGCTGAGATCTTTCTCATCGATACCGAAGTCTTCAATGGTCTCACGTTCAAGGGTCTCAGTAGCACCGACGGGTCCCTTGATACCAGCACTGAGAAGGCTCTCAGCGGTACGCCCATAGAGACGAATAATTGCCTCATCGATGTCTGCCTCATCAGCAAGTACAGGAATCACCCGGCAATTTGTGATGAGTTCAATTTCATCTATGAGAACGACATCCAATACATCCGCCATTGCCACGGTAAGTTCATCGGTGTTTAGATTAACAGGAACGACTTTATTGCGGTATGCGAACCCTGGAGACACCTTCTCAAGCGTGTCAGGTTCCGGGTCAACGCCTTCCAATTGGACGAGAGGTGTCCGGAATTCGACACTCCTTGTAGCAAGTGCGAGAATGTCAGGTGACACGCCATGCTTGGAAAGCACAGCGGCTTCAGAGGCGCCAGTCTCTTTTATTTCTGTGACGATGTCCGTATAGTCTTGATCGGAGAGAAGAGAGGCTTGTCGCATCACCTCAACAATCGAAGCTGTATTTTGTGTATTTTGCATAGCATAAACGCTCTATGTCGGCGGGGGTTGTGTCCCGCGCAAGCGGTAGTCTTAGTGTTTTTTTGTTTATAAATTTACATTAGTGATTTTCGTCAGTTGGTAATTAAGACGCACCAACCACAAATAAGTTTAACAAATTACCCACAATTAGGCTTTCACAAATATCTTAGAAATATACTATTTTAAAATACTTGTTAATAGTATTAGACGTATGACCTATCTATTTGTTCGATAAATAGAAAATTGATTCTCATTTTCATCAACATCGGGATTTAGGTAAAATTGCAGTGTACACTGATGCGCCGCTGGCGAGGTGGCAAACCTCGCCAACAAATATGAGAAATTTGGGTAAGTCCTGAACATTTTAGGTGAAACACTATTTCGCTGCCTTAATCCGTCGAATTGCCTTTTGCGCCGCGCTGCGAACTTTTTTAGAACTGTCTTCAAGTGCCCGTGTCAACGCGGTTTTCACGTCGGGCGATTTTGCCCGCATCTCACCCAATTCATCAGCGGCGTTGCGTCGGACATCAGCGGCGGAATCTTGTAATGCAACGAGGAGCGATTTTACAACCATCTCATCGGATTCGCCCTTCTTTACGAGTGCTTCACCGATCTCCCCGAGTACATCAACAACATGTCCACGCGTAGTGGCTGATTGATTGTTCGTCAGTGCACCGGCTAACATAGGCGTGATGCTCACAGCATGACTTCTACCGAGTTTAATCAACACATCCTCAGCACGTGCCCTCACGGACTTAGCATCGTCTGACAAGGCACGTATCAACGCGGCAAACGTCTTCGTTGAAGTTGCTTGTATGTCAGACAGCTCAGCTATCGCATTGGTTCGGACTTTTGTCGAATCATCATTTAGACCGGCAATTAAAGCATCTTGAATAGTGTCGGTAGACTGTCCATTTTCTGCGAGATCTTCGCCGATTTGTCCTAAAATATCAAGGACATCGTCGCGTGTATTCGATGGGCCTTTTGTTTGTACAGCGATGAGTGCTGGCACGACGACAGCAAGCGATTCCGGAGATGTCGGACGCACGTCCCCCAATTCCTGAACTGCTTCACGGAACACATCATCAGAATCGTCTTTGAGTGCCATTGCTAAACCGATCGCAGCGGCATCATAATTCCGTCCTGCTTTCCGCTCATCTTCACCGATTTCACCCAACGCTTCAGCCGCTTTTCTGCGAACACTTTTAGACGGATCACCAAGCATTCCAACGAGTGCAGCGGTCCCGGGATGTCCGATTTCCTCAAGAAATTCTACAAATTGCCGTCTTACAGCGTTAGATTCGTCTGTTAAAGTTGGTACGATTTGTGCGAGTAGTTGGGATTGCCACTTCGCTTGCTGTGCTTTATGCTCTGCTTTGAGTGCATCCAGCTCCGCGGTGAGTTTCGGAAGGACTTCCTCTTGTGGTTCCGCGGTCGCCTCACGAAACTGCATCTTCTGGTTAACTCCGAAACCGAGCAATAGCCCGAAAACAATTATTACAACGCAAAGCCAACGCTTAGTATTCACGCTCTGTATAAGTTGTTTCTGAATCATGGCTGTCTCCTTGATTGGTTCCGTCCGAATAAGATAAAATCTACTAATTCTCCATCGTCCACACATAGAATGGAACGAATTTTGCAAGTACCTCAAGCGGTATCTCTTCCGTTGATAGTACTATTTCAAACAATACTTCATTCCCTTCCACTGAAATCCACGTGAGCAATGGCGCGATTTCTTCAGCACTGGCAAACACCGTGCCCGGAGGCGGTGCGCCGCCCCCGGCAGCCTCTAAAACTCGGGCTAAATTCAGTTGTGCAAACGCGACAGGGGTCTTTGGCACCTGTTTTAAATAAGACAGTTTCTTGTTTTCCTTAATTACGTCAACAAGCACACACACCTGCTCTTCCGAGAATCCGATAAGAAACAGGTCACTGAGTTTGCTATAATAGATACTTGATGCAAATCCTGATACCGTAGTCCCGTTGTAATCGATTTGAGACATAGAAGCATTTTGTAGGTTAGACAGGCTATTACCGATTTGGTTCCATTTCATCTGATTACTTGGGCTAAAAATGATAGCTCCATCCGTCTCCACACCCTCTGCGTCAAGTTGAAATGTGCCATCAAATTCAAGATTAATATTATCTACGGCTTCAGGATCAAAGTTTGTGAAATCAGGAACCGACAAAGCAAGTTCGCCTGTTAATCCCGTCATAACATCCTCTTCGAGATTAAGGTTCAGCAGCCCCTCCAAAAAAGAGATTGCCGCGTACATTTCACCCGTTGCGTTCTGCTCCATCTCGGTGCGAACAAGTTCCCATACACTTTCCAAAATGTTGGGTGCGATAGCAATAAATAGATCGTCCTGAGCAGATAATGCTTTCGGCGTTTTGAGTGCTACGCCCTTTTTCAAAAACAGGCCAATTTCATTTTCTGGAAGATCTGGATTAAATTGGACAGCTGCTTGAAAGAGTGGCTCGGTTTCAAGCAGATTAAGCCGTGCAAAGAATGACTGAAAAATAGCGAAACGCTGCCGGTTTGCCTCATCAAGATCCCCTATCATAGGCAATATGGCCGGGACATCAGCGAACACACTGGCGACTCCTGAACCCAATTTCTTTGATGCCTGAGTAAATTCTGGGTTCTCTCGGATAGATGGCGCGTCTTTGCGATAGGTATCCATCAATGTTTCAAAAGCCTCTTCACCTACACCAAGCACAAGAAACTCATCTACAAACCCATATTTAACAATATTCTGTGGCATTTCCATGGCGTTATACTGAACTCGCTGGTACACACCGGCATCCAAGCGTAAGGTGCCTCCACCAGACATGCCCACCAACCCTTCAACTATTTTTGTCAAACGTTGGAGTTCACCGAGGTTCCCACCCGAATGGATGACGAGTCCGATCTGCTGAGTGTCGGTTTCATCTAACCATATCGCCAAAGCGGTTCGGTAACCCACAGTTTCAATTACGCTCATCAGGTCTGTACTCAGGATTCCTTGTGCCATCAAGAATCCTTGTTGCATCTCCTGCCAATCTGCGACAGCATCCGGTAATAGGGCAAGAGCTTTCTCCCAATTTTCCGAGACCTCAATTTCGCCGTAGACTTCATCAATATCTTGGAGCTGGAGATAGAAAACAGTCTCCTTCGGCATGAAATCCGCCACCTTCGCTGCATTCGCGGAAAAAACGCTGCCAACGAAAAGAAAAAATAAGATTGTTACCTTCAATTTGCTTTGCATGAGATACCTCAATGTGCGTTTCTAAAACATGTTTAATGTATTTGGCTACGGAACCCGAATATCCTCAACAAGTGCTTGTACATCATCAGGTGGCGGCGGTGTCAAAGCTGCCACACTAATAGAAACAATGAAATTTAGCACCATGCCGACAGTTCCGATCCCTTCAGGCGAAATACCCCATAACCAGTGTTCTGATGTGTTCAACTCGGGATTGATAAATTTGAAATAGATAATATATGCGGCAGTAAAAGTGATACCAACAATCATACCGCTGACTGCCCCGGCTTTGTTCATCCGTTTAGAGAAGATCCCCATGACGATCGCTGGGAAAAACGAACTCGCCGCGAGCCCGAAGGCGAATGCAACAACTTGGCCTACAAATCCGGGTGGATTGATCCCAAAATACCCAGCGATACAGACAGCGACACCTGCTGCGATGCGCGCAGCGGTTAACTCCTGTTTCTCTGACAATCCGGGTGCGATGCTACCCTTGAGTAAATCATGTGCGACTGCCGTGGAAATCACTAATAGCAAACCGGCAGCTGTTGACAATGCAGCAGCCAATCCGCCAGCTGCAACTAACCCGACCACCCAATTCGGGAGTTTCGCAATCTCAGGATTCGCCAATACCATGATGTCCGGATCGATTTCGAGTTCATTTTGTATACCTGATTTCGGGCCTCGGTACTGTATTCTCCCATCGCTATTCAAATCGTCGAATTCAATCAGCCCTGTTGCCTCCCAATTCTTAAACCACTCCGGTACATCCTCATATCTGACATCTGTTAACTCACCATTCTGTTGATAGCTGACAGTTTTGAGGAGGTTCGTTCGGGCAAACACAGCGACTGCCGGTGCAGTGGTATAAAGAATAGCGATGAAAAGCAATGCCCATCCCGCTGAAATCCGTGCCTCGGAAACTTTTCGGACGGTATAGAATCGGATAATCACGTGCGGAAGTCCGGCTGTTCCTAACATCAATGCTGCCGTGATGAAAAAGACATCAATAGTGCTTTTACTTCCGTCCGTATATAAGTTAAATCCGAGTTCCTCGCTCAAGCCGTTAAGTCGATCCAGCAGATATAGTCCTGAGCCATCCGCCACTTTTCCCATCAATCCAAGTTGAGGGATAGCGTTGCCTGTAATGAGGATAGAAATGAAAATAGCAGGCACAAGAAACGCAAAGATCAGTACACAGTATTGCGCAACCTGTGTGTAGGTAATGCCTTTCATACCACCCAGCACGGCATAAAAGAACACAATTCCCATACCGATGAGCACCCCGGTTTCAACATTAACACTCAGAAACCGAGAAAACACAATACCGACACCACGCATCTGTCCTGCTACGTAGGTAAAGGACACAAAAATCGCGCAGACCACTGCGACAATCCGCGCCAATTGTGAGTAATACCGATCGCCTACGAAATCGGGAACAGTATACTTACCGAATTTGCGGAGATAGGGTGCCAATAACAGTGCCAGCAGCACGTAGCCCCCTGTCCATCCGAGTAGATAAACGGAACCGTCGCGCCCCATAAACGAGATAAGCCCTGCCATTGAGATGAAAGAGGCGGCACTCATCCAATCTGCCGCTGTCGCCATACCGTTGACAACCGGATGCACGTTGCTGCCTGCAACATAGAAATCACCGGTAGAACGTGCTTTCGACCAGAGCGCAACGCCTATATATAACGCGAAGGAGAGTGCCACCATCACAAATGTCCATGCTTGTACGCTCATGATTGTTCTGTCTCCTCCACATCTTCTTGTTGCGCATATTTTTTCTCTAAACGGTTCATCAACCACGCATAGACAAAGATAAGTTCAACAAAAATCCAGATAGATGCCTGTTGCGCGAAGTAGAAACCGAGCCGGTATCCCCAGAATTGAATCTTGTCGAGTTGTTCCACAAACACAATTGAGCAGAGATACGAGGTGATAAACCAAATCGCTAATAAAATAGCGAGGTATTGCAGGTTCTTTCGCCAATACGCCTTATTTTTCGCAGATGTCTCCATAAATTGTCCTCCTTGGGTAGCCACAATCACAGTTTGCTTTCACAAATTGCTTTGTTTTGAGCAAGTGAAGATGATCCGATTCAGGTTTTTATTTTGATGAGGGTTGTGCTTGTATGACAGGAATCACGTAACTCCGAAGTGCTACCCCATCTAATTCTTCTGTCTCTACTCTCGGTTCTGGATTTCGCCGATGATCAAAAACAACATAGTATCCTTGCCCAGCTCCTTCCAATTTGAGATATGCCGCAAGTTGCCTTTTGCCAGCCTGATAACGGCTATCGCCGCGCCAAATTTTTGTTTCAACGATGTATTTTTGTCCCTTGTGCGTGATGAGGAGGTCCATTCTGCCACGCCCTGTTTCGGTCTCGAAGGACAAGACCCCGCCCACGCTCCGAGCAAAAAGGGCCAGATAGGTAAGGAGGAGATGTCGTCCCACGGATTCTTGCGGTGTATCCGGCACCTGTAGGATTTTGAAGCCTGCGCGTGCGATGAAGTCTCGGAAGTTATCAAGCAGCCGTTCCATGTCTATCTGTCCCGTGGCAGTCAGGTAAGCTTGAAAGCCGTCTATATTGTCTTCGTGGAAGTATTGCTGTTCCAGTCCGTTGATCGTCGGTTTGAACGCCTGCATGATGCAATAGAGATAAATCGGATTCGCAATTTGACACATGCCATCCGCGTCTTCCGTAATGACACCATAAGTCGCAAGTTCATCAATGTGTGGATCACGCAGATTGAAATCCAAGCCTTCCTCGTGAGACATAATGTTCATCAAAAGTCTTTCAAAACGCCTATCCTTTCGGATATTGGTTGTGAGGTGTTGAATGTTGATGTTCCGGCCGCGCACAAGTTGTGTCTGCGCTTTTAAAAAGTGCGGCATCGTAATCGGCTCGGTTTTTGGGATGTCGAACTCCGTTGTCAGGATCTGCGCGAGGCGATTGACGAGGACAGGTTGTCCGGCAGTCTCCTTATGAATAGATTCAACAACCTCAGGCGCGAAGGCTTGTCCAACTTCATCGGTGTACTGCGAAAGCAACTCCTGTACTTGTTCAAGCGTGAAGTTCGGCAGACGAAATTCGTCTTGGATATTAAAGGGAGAGACAGACCGGTCATAGTCGAGCTGCGCAATGCTCCTGACCCCAACGATGCCTACGCTGTGCGGACAGTGCATCACATCAGAGAGGTAAATTTGACGGAGTGAATACAAAAAATCGCTCACGACGGTTTGTGGGATGCCATCAAACTCATCAATGAGGAGCACAACCTTCGTGGCAGCAAGCCCTTGATTCTGAAAATCCGTGTTTAACATACCTACAAGCCGCCGGAAAAACACCATCATGGAAAAATCATCGGTTAACTGTGTGTTCGCCAAAAATTGGGCTAACGTATCAGACAACACTTCACCCCGTTTTTGGAGCACGCTCTCAATTTGCATGTTAATCTGGTAATAGAGCCGATCATAAAAAGTGACAG
This sequence comes from uncultured bacterium, assembly GCA_964593655.1. Lineage (GTDB taxonomy): Bacteria > Poribacteria > WGA-4E > WGA-4E > WGA-3G > WGA-3G. The sequence continues at coordinate 26,513 of CAZQIP010000171.1, forward strand.
GTGCGGCGTTACGCATCGTTTGGAAATCCAATTGAATCGGAAAATAGGTTGGGTCTTCCGCGACAAGTGCTTCAAGTGCCAATCGGAAGAAGGTCGTCTTCCCTGTCTGGCGTGGCGCGAAGAGGACGATGTACTTGCCATTTTTGACGCGGCTGATGAAATCGGCAATCTCCTCGGTGCGTGGAACAATATAGTGATGCTCAGGACGGACGCGCCCCTCAGTTCCAAAACTTCTCATTGTCATCGCCTCCTCGATTATCTATTTTATCACATCGCTTCCTGAAAATCCACCGCTATTTTTTGAATTCAGCCTAAGGCCACTATCCATAGTTCTCTGGGAACATCAACCGCTCGACATGTTCAATCAAAATGTGCAACACTTTAATATGGATTTCTTGTATGCGGTCAGCCGTGTTGCCGGGGACAATCAGACAAACATCGCAGTATTGCTTAAGGTTCCCGCCATCACCACCGAGCAGCCCGAAGACCTGCATGCCACGCGATTTCGCCACTGCTGCTGCACGTACAACATTTTCAGAATTTCCGCTGGTTGAGATCGCTACGAGCAGATCCCCCGGGTGTCCGAGTGCCGATAGTGGACGCGCGAAAACCTCTGCAAATCCGAAATCGTTCGCAGTGCAAGTAATATGTCCAGCATCGCTGAGCGCAATGGCTGGCAGCGGTCTCCGATCCTCCCGGAATTTTCCGGTGCATTCTTCGGCAAAATGGACAGCATCGCACAAACTGCCGCCGTTCCCACACGTGAAGATCCTGCCTTGCCGTTCAAACACGTCTCGCATCATCTCTGCTGTTTCCGCGAGGGTTGCGATATTTTCAGGATTTCGGATAAACCGACTGAGTACATCCTGTGCCTCTAACAACGCATCGCGAATGCTATGCAAAATGTCCATTATATTTTTCTCTTTCCAACGATGTAGTTATTGTTAATATCGCTAAATTCGGAAAATTTCGCCTAACTTTCCGCCGAGGACACGTCCGGCACCGAGCAGACACGCGATTAGGATTAACATCCCTACCACACCCAATGCGCTCGCGGTATAGGCACCGTGGTCGGGACGTTGGGAAAGCGACCAAATCGCTTTTGTTATCGGATAATACTTATCCTGCATTGCCAAGATTAAGCTATCACTCACCTCTAACATGGAAAAAGAGAAGACGAGAATCGCACCGGCGAGGATATTCGCGACAACCAAGGGTAACGTTATTTTATACAAGGTTCGGATGGGTGTCGCTCCCATGTTTTGTGATGCTTCTTCGTAACTCACGCTCGTCTGTTGGAGGCCGGCGTAGATAGAGCGCAGCATATACGGCAACCGACGGACTGCATAACTGATAATTAAAAGGAAAGTCGGGTTCTTCCGCGGGTCTATGACGGAAACAAACCCTTCAGGGAAATATCGGAGCAAGAGCGTCGTATCGGCGAAGCTGCCCATATATCCGAACGCTATTGCAACGCCCGGTAACGCCAACGGCAACATCGCGATGGCATCCAACAAATTTTGGAACGGGAGCCGTTTCCGGGTTAACAGGTATGATACCACAATGCCGACAAGGAGTGCCAGCAATGTGCTGAAAACGCTATATTTCAGACTGTTAAGGATACTCGGCAGTGTATCGTCATGTGTGAACGTCTCAACATAATGTGCGAAGGTCCAGGATTGCGGCAGTACGCTCAATCGCCACTGACTTGCATCTGGCGTTAAGGAGACAAGGATGACACTGATATGTGGTAAGAGTGCCACAAACGTCAACCCTCCGATAAAGAGGTAGATGATGGTCCGCATCCCCCATTTGGCATCCGTTTCGCGTGAAGTCACGTGCCCCCTACCGAGCATCTCATAGTGCTTACTGCCTGTCCACCGCTTCGAGACATAAAAAGCCAATGCTGTTAGCACAATAATTAGGACAACAAGGGCGTACCCCATCGGGTTTGTGTTCGCCTCGGTGACTTGGTTGAAGATTCGCACCGAAATCACGTTGCGGTATTCAAAAATCAGCGGTGTGCCGAGATCCGTGAATGCCCAAATAAAGACGAGAATCGCACCCGCAAAATACCCCGGCATCATCAACGGCAATGTTATTTGACGGAAAACTTGGAACCGCGATGCCCCCATATTCTCGGCGGCTTCCTCTAAACTCGGATCAACGTTTGCGAGTGCAGCGACGATGTTAAGATACATGATCGGATACAAGTGCAATGTTGATAACATCACCACACCCCAGAAACCGCCAGCGAACCAATCAATGGTTTCAGCGATATCCATCAGATTGAGTTTGACGAGGAGCATGTTGATGCTTCCAAAATTACCGAAAAACTGCTTCATCCCAATTGCGCCTACAAAGGGTGGCATAATCATCGGGATCAAGATAACGGAGCGTAACATATTGCGTCCCGGATACCGGTAGCGCGTCAAGAAATATGCGAGTGGAAGACTGATGATGCTCGTCACTATTGTGACCATCACACCGATATTGAAACTGTTGATAACCAGTTCTCGGATATTCGGATCGGTCACCATTAATTTAAAATAGGCAAACGTGAATTTATTTTCTATCCAGAACGCTTCTTTGAAAACATAGAGGAGGGGGTATATCAGGAAGACCCCAAAGAACAGCGTCGTCAATCCGAGGACAAGCGAGATTGACGGTGTTAAATCGTATTTTCTTTTAATTTTTTCCATTAAAGACAGATTTGTAAATGGGTTGTCTTCTGTCTTCGACTGATTCAGCATCACTTTCTCCGACCTTCTATGTGCACGGAACGTTTTACATTCTACGTGTGGACTTTACAACTGCAGTGGCGTATAGTGAGATATTATCAAACTCAAGTTTAATAATTATACCCTATAGACTGCCGAATTGCATATATTTTTTTGCTCTTCAAAAAAAAGAGGTGTGGTGGCATTCGGCAGAAAGCCTACTCACCCTCACACCTCGGGTTGTCCGTGTTGTTTTATTCACTGGTATTGGAAAAACTGATAAACGTCTCCGCTATCAGTCCTTAAAAATCGGACAACATCGTAGGAAGGAGAATCAAGAAATAAGATGTAAGCGATTTTCCGTTCCTCTAACTTCCGATTGATTTTATAGTAAAACCTATAATTAATTGGGCACTCTCAAACAGTCTGAATACCTATAACAGGCATTCAGACTGGCACAAACTGGAAGTTTATGCTACAAAAGATGTCTGCTTATTTATGGGCTTTACTATAATCTTGTTGAAGGCCGTTCTTGCACCACAGGAATAATGTAACTCCGAATCGTCCGTCCATTTATTGTCTCTGTCTCTGTACGCGGTTCCGGTGCCTCTCGGTGATCGAACACCACGTAATAACCCTCTGTTACGCCTTCTGTCGCCAGATACGCCGCGAGTTGTTGCTTCTGGGCGGCATAACCTCTTTCACCTCTCCAAATCTTTGTTTCAACGACATATTTTCTTTGGTTGTGCCTGTCCGACCTCAGCGGTATATTGCCCAAACAGTGCTTGCACCTGTTCAAGCGTGAAGTTGGACAACGCAAAATCGTCATGGATATTGAAGGGAGAGACAGAACGATCATAGTTGAGTTGCGCGATGCTCTTGACCCCGACAATGCCAAGGCTGTGGGGGCATCGGGGAGGAGTCCTGGAGATATAGATGCGGCGGAGTGCATACAAGAAATCGCTCACGATCGCCGGAGGAATGCCATCGAACTCATCAATGAGGAGGACAACCTGTTGATTTTCTAACACTCTCGCCAATGCCCTAAAACCTCTGAGCATTGACACATTGTCGGTTAGGGTTGTGTTTTCTAAAAAATCTCTTAACGTCTCGGAGGGTGCTTCTCCGCGTTTGTCGTAAATATTCTCGATTTCCTCGCGGATATCTTCAGTGAGGTTCCTATAAAAATCGGAAGGGCAAGGTTTTTATATGCCTCAAAATCTAAATGAATAGGAAGATAGGTCGGTGCCTCCGAGGCAAGGATATCCATAGCAGCATAGAAGAAGGTTGTCTTTCCTGTTTGCCGGGGTGCGAAGATGACGATATAACGTCCTTCTTTGACGCGTTTAATAAACTCGGTGAGTTCTTCCGTACGGGAGACAACGTAATGCTGTTCAGGGTTCACAGGCCCCTGTGTGCCAAATCTTCTCATATAGCCAAATCTCACTAAGATACGGGTTCATTTCCGAAACCGACAAATGTCACCACAACCATTTAGGACTTACGCATCTTCCTCTTAAAGTCCCCCTGATAAGGGGGATTTAGGGGGTTAAAAACACCGAAATTACTGCGTTTTGCGTAAGTCCTACCATCATTAAAATAATACGGCATTTGCAAAGAAGATTCAAGAGGAAAATATACCTAAAAAAGGGGAAGAGGGCAGGTACGAACACCTGTCCTTATAGAATTTTGCTTCAATCACTATTAACACCCGAGCGATTTTCTTCTGTCTCCCCAAAGTTGGAAATAACTAACAAATCTTGGATGTTTATATGCTATCAGTATTGATATTCTCTACGATTATTTCTGGCTCACCGGTGTAAGCGTGAGTTCCCATAGAAGTAGCGTACCGTCGGTGCTTGCGCTGGCGAGCATTGAACCATCTGGACTAAATGCTATGCCCGAGAGCCGTCTTCCATCCCCTGTAAGTGTTGATAGATGTTTTCCTGTCGCAGCATCCCATAAACGGATCGTACCATCGGCACTGCCACTGGCGAGTGTGTTTCCATCGGGACTAAACGCTACACTGGTGACCTCCATACTATGCCCTGTGAGCGTCGATAGATGCTTTCCTGTCACAGCATCCCATAAACGGATGGTTTCGTCGGTGCTTGCGCTTGCGAGTGTTGAACCATCAGGACTGAACGCTACACTGGTGACCCTTGCCTGATGTCCTGTGAGTGTCAAAGGAAGCTTTCCAGCATCCCATAAATGGATGGTTCGATCTGCGCTGGCGAGTGTGTTTCCATTGGGACTAAACGCTACACTATCGACGCTATGTGTGTGCCTTATGAGTATCTGTAGCTGCTTTCCTGTCGCAACATCCCATAAATGGACGAAATTGTCTAAACACCCACTGGCAATTCTTAAACCGTTGGGACTAAAGGCTACACTATTGACGGTATTCATATGCCTGAGCGTCCGTAGATGCTTTCCTGTCGCAGCATCCCATAAACGGATGGTTTCGTCACTACTTGCGCTGGCAAGCATGCTTCCATTGGGACTAAAGGCTACACTGGTGACGTCATTCGTATGTCCTGTAAGTGTCCGTAGACGCTTTCCTGTCGCAACATCCCATAGATGAACGGCTCGCTCCGAATCCCAAATTCCACTGGCGAGCGTGTTCCCATCGGGACTAAAAGCTACACTGGTGGTTGGAGCCGCGTGCCCCGTAAGCGTCGATAGATGCTTTCCCGTCGCAACATCCCATAAACGGATGGTTTGGTCGTCATCACTTAGGCTGGCAATCCTTGAACTATCGGGACTGAATGCTATGCTGGTGACATCGTCCGTATGTCCTGTAAGTGTCCGTAGATACTTTCCTGTCGCAACACTCCATAAACGAATGGTGTCGTCGATGCTTGCGCTTGCGAGCGTGTTTCCATCGGGACTGAACGCTACACTATAAACATCCTCCGTGTGCCCTGTGAGCGTTAATAGATGCATTCCTGTCATAACACTCCATAAACGGATGGTGTCGTCCCTACCTGCGCTTGCGAGCGTGTTTCCATCGGGACTGAACGCTACGCTCAAGACCCCCCATCTGTGTCCTGTAAGCGTTGATAGATGCATTCCTGTCGCAGCATTCCATAAGCGAATGGTATAGTCCTCACTCCCGCTGACAAGTATGTTTCCATCGGGACTAAACGCTACGCTGGTAACATCCTTCGTATGTCCTGTAAGTGTCCGTAGATACTTTCCTGTCGCAACACTCCATAAATGGATGGTATCGTCAGTACTTGCGCTGGCAAGTATGTTTCCATCGGGACTAAACGCTACGCTGATGACATCATTCGTATGTCCTATAAGTGTCCGTAGATGCTTTCCTGTGGCAGCATCCCACAAATGGATGGTATTGTCCCAACTCCCACTGGCAAGTGTTGAACCATCGGGACTAAACGCTACGCTCAAGAGGATATGCGTATAATCCCCTGTGAGCAAATCAAGCTCTTCACCAGTTTGTGCATCGTAGAGCCAAATCCCAATACCACTTGCCACCGCCAGACGTGTGCCATCTGGCGAATACACGACCTCCGATATTCTCCCTTTGCCGAGGCGCGCTTTTGCCCCTTTGGGTAAACGCCATTGCATGGACGCTTGATATTGGGCAAAGGTGTCGGATGAATAAAATATAGAAATTAGAAGTAGTGTTGAGAGTATAGAAACTAACGTATTCTTCATTGTGAAAATTTCCTTATTGTTTTCCCTCCGGCTTCTGAAACACAGATGCGTCAATTTCTTCAGCATTCAAGATGACCTGTGTCACACGACTGTCGCTAAGGACTTGATCTTCTATCTTTTGCACAATGTGATGCGCGACTTTGATACCATCAATATCGCGATAATCATCCATGAATGTTTCCCTGTCCGCAACGCCTTCCGAGGTCGTTTCACGATGGATGAATTTTACAATATAGTGTGTTTCTTGGCTCACGAAAAGCTGCAAGATCCGGGTCGTTGGCTGCGGCACCAGGAGAATGTCAGCGGGTTTGCCCTCTACCTCTCCTGTCCCACCATATTGAATCGGAATTTCGTTTTCAGAGAGATTTGTCAGCATCCATAACGGCTCGCGGAAAGCTGTATCCTTCAAGGCGTTAACCCTTTCAAGTGGAAGAGGATGAATCGTCATCCCTGAGACATCATCAAAGTCATATTCAAATGCTGAGACACCATCAAAGACTAAGCCCATTTGGATATCTGGCGGGATTTTGAAATCCTGCCTAAATTTGTCTGGGTACAGGTAGTATAACGTGGTCTCGATTTGCATCTGTCCCATTGTCGGCGTATTGACTGTCGCGCGAGTTTCTATGACAATATTCTTCACCGCTTGCAACTTCTCAAGTCCACCGTGCGCTTCTACTGCTGCGGCAAGAATTTCTTTGGCTTTCGCCATGTCCGCTTCACTCGCTTCAGGCGCGGGTTCCCTGGGTGGTGCTGCTGGTTGCTCCATCGTAATGTTGAAAAAGAGACATCCCACGAGGCAGACTAAAAATAGTTGTGTTCCAAACCGTGAAAATAGGAATTTCCTCATGTTGTTGATATCTAAAGTGTATGTGTGCGCTTTCATGAATGCTCCTCCATAAAACGTTGGGGTTTATAGTAAAATCCAAAAATAAATACACACTTTCAACCCACGGTAGGTTCGGTTTTTGCGGCGTACTCGCCCAGATGCGAAGTGCATCGCGGTGTACTCACCCCGGGGAATGCCCATAAGGCATTCATACCGTTGATTCATG
>CAZQIP010000172.1:0-6302 GCA_964593655.1 uncultured bacterium
ATCCAGGACCGCGAGACGGCTGCGACGGTCAATGTGATCTATAAGGATCAGCTTAAACCGGATAACTTCACGGATGGCGGTAGCGTTTTCGTTGAAGGCGAGTACGATGCCTCGCAGAACCTTGTTGTAGCGACGAAACTCATGACGAAGTGTGCCTCAAAATACGATGGGGCAGAGAGCGCCGTGCCGACAGATGAGACTTCGTATAATTCTTCGGAATAAGAGACCGAACACTTAGCATTATGTTCAACGACACCTTTTTAAGGAGGCACAGCAACGCATGACTGCGGAAATCGGACAAGCCTCGATATTTCTCTCTGTGCTTTCGTGCCTGTGGGCGATAGCGTTTCTCAGCGTCGGGTTACGGATGCGAAACCCGAATGCGATCCAGAGCGGTAGGAACGCTGTCATTGCCACCTTCATTCTTATCAGTATTTCGACTGGGGCGTTAATCTACGGTTTTTTGACGGATGATTTCTCGATGCGCTATGTTGTTGAGGTATCCAGCGCAGCGCAGCCGCTATTTTATAAAATCACTGCCCTCTGGGGTCGGATGTCCGGCTCCCTGCTCTTCTGGCTCTGGATTCTTACGGTTGTGGGTGTTATTGTTGTCTGGCAGAGTCGTCAGCGCAACGAAGAGACACAGGATACCTTAGCGGACCATGCGCTGATTCCAATCGTTGTTGTCCAACTCTTCTTCACGATTCTTGTCACCGGTTTGATCGAAGGTATTTATAACCCGCTTGCTCGGTTTCCGAATGGACAGGTAGCAGCAGACGGACAAGGAATGAATCCGCTTCTCCAGACCCCGCTTATGGCGATTCACCCGCCAACGTTATATGTTGGATGGATAAGTCTGACGGTACCGTTTGCGTTTGCAGTTGGTGCTCTTACATCCGGTAGGGTTGGCAGCGAGTGGATACTGCGTACCCGACGGTGGACGCTTTTCTCTTGGATTATCTTGACGCTCGGTATCGCACTTGGTGGTAATTGGGCATATCGTGAACTTGGCTGGGGTGGTTATTGGGCATGGGACCCCGTTGAGAATGCATCGTTTATGCCATGGCTCTTGGGGACTGCGTATCTACACTCCGTGATGATCCAAGAGAAGCGGAACATGCTTAAATTGTGGAACATCCTTCTGATTACGCTTGCGTTCCAATTCACATTGTTAGGGACTTTTATTACGCGGAGCGGTATTATCACATCGGTGCATGCGTTTGCGCAATCTGATATTGGTCCGTATTTTCTCGGTTTCATCCTTACTTCAACAGCTGGTGTCCTTGGACTGGTTATCTATCGTTGGAAACGGCTTAAGAGTGCGAATCAGCTCGAATCCCTTCTCTCGCGTGAGAGTGCGTTTATTCTGAATAACTGGCTTCTTGTGGGTTTAACTTTAATTATTCTCTGGGGGACGTTGTGGCCGGTTATCTCCGAAGCACTTAACGGCGAAAAATCCTCTGTTCCTGAAGCGTTTTTCAATAAAGTTGTGATTATTCCGGGGTTGCTACTTCTGTTCTTGACGGGTGCCGGTCCAATTATCTCATGGAAGAAAATTACGGCGAACAACTTTCGACGCATGTTTTTATTGCCGCTTGTTATCGGTTTAATTGGGGGGGCTTTGACATGGGGCTTCCTTGCATTAATAGGATATACGTTTCCGCTGTACTCAGTGCTCTGTAGCTTTGCAGCCGTTTTTGTGCTTGCCGCAATCTTTGCAGAATTTTATCGCGGTGCGAAACTTCGTGCGAAACGGCAAGAAACCTCCTTCGTCAATGGTTTGAACCTTCTTATTCAGCGTAACAAGAGACGATACGGTGGTTACATCATCCATATCGGCATCGTTATCCTCTATATCGGTATTATGGGATCGAAAGGTTATTTTTTGCTTGAATCCCAAAGTATGACACTCGGTGAATCAATGGAAGTAGGCAAGTACAAACTGACAATGATAGACGCGTTTGAGAAAGAATACGCGAACTATCTTCGGAGCGGTGTTATTTTTGATGTTGCAAAGAACGGAAAACGAATAGGAACAATGGAACCCGCGCTTCACGCCTACTATAGGGCTAAGCCAGATGAGGAACCTACTAAGGAATCAGCTATCCATCACGTGGGTATGAATGACCTCTATGTTGCCCTTGCCAACGTTCCACAAAATATCAAGACAGGAGGTGTTGTGAACGTTCAGGTGTATTACAACCCTCTGATTGGTGTTGTCTGGATTGGTGTTGCTGTGATGGTGTTGGGTGGAATTGTTGCGATAGCCGAGAAATCTGAACGCAGTAGAGATTCCTGATAAACGAGGCGTAAGACGATGAAAACTGGAAGATTTAAGCGTATAACAACGTCCAATGAATTTTTAATTCTTAATTTTGTTTCGATTGTTGTGCTTCTCATCGTATGTAGTTTTATTGTCACCGGGTACGCGCAGACCGGAGCGTCTCAGGTCGCAGAACCGGAGGGCGTGACGGATACCACATTTGCGTCTGATTTAGATGAGCTGCTCACTACGGTCTACTGTTTCTGCGGGTGTACACGAGAAACAATTGAAGTGTGTACGTGCCAGGAAGCAATGAAGATTGAGAACAATTTTCGCGATCGCCTACTCGCTGGCGAAACGGTTGAGCAGATTCGCACGGATTACCTTGACACTTACGGACCGCAATATTATGCGGTCATGCCTGTAGAAGGTATTAACATACTCGCCTACGCTATGCCGGTTATTATACTTCTTGTCATTGGTGGTTTTGCTTTCGTTGTACTCCGAAGGTTAACGCAACGCACAGAGGTGGTTGCGGATACGCATGAGCAGGCGGTATCACAGGTTTCTAATGAGACTGTCCAGCAGGTTGAAGCTGAACTGGAAAGATATAAGCGGGAAGGTTAGACTCGGCAATTTTTTCGTAACGGAATTGGTTTTCACGCGTGTACTTCAAAAAGGGGCTTTTATGTCTTTTCTTCTCCTTTTATGGATGGTAATCTTTGGAATCCTGCTACTTGTTTATCTGGGGTTTCCGATTTTCTCAAAAACGGGTGGGCAACATGCTGTAACATCCGAAGAAGTCATTGAAGAACGGCGACGGACCCTCTTTCAGGAACGTGAAAGTAGCTACGCAGCGTTGGCGGATCTCGATGAAGATTATGAAACGGGAAAACTCTCAGAAGCCGATTACCAGGAACTGCGCGAGGAGCTTTTACAAGAGACTGCCCGCGTCATCATGCAACTCGAAAATGAGTCTTTGTCGGATGTAGAAGCAGAGATTGAACGATTTAAAGAACAACAACGCGGAACATAACATGTACACGAACGCATCTGATATGCGGTTGAAATGCAGGTCGCATTTGGGCGAGTACGCCGCAAAACCGCACCTACCAAGCGGGGCAACTGATATGCGGTTGGAAACCGTACTTATTAAGAGAGGCAACTCGCAATTTGGTTCTATCACTATCCGGTGTCTGAGCAATCTGTTAGCGATTGCCCTCATTTTTTTCACCGCGCTTTCTGCGCTACATGCCCAAACAGCAGAATTGGGCGACATTCAAGGCGCAGTTATTGACAGAAAACTCCAAAAGCCGCTTGCTTCGCATCCTGTAACGCTCACGATTCATAAGACCGAGACCGTTGAGACGCAAGAAACAACCACAGATGAAAATGGGAACTACCGCTTTGCGGAATTGCCGCTTGATCCGAGCGTCTACTATACCGTTTCAACTATCCACGAAGATACCGACTACACTGAAAAGGATCTGGTTCTGTCAACTTGGGTTCCGAATCTCAAGATTGACTTTGACATTGGGGCGTTTACAGATGACAAAGGGCAAATTCGGATCAAAACGTATAGTTTCATCATTGGCCCTCCGCCTGCAGATCACCCGCCAGATGGTGCTGTCACAGTCGCTGAGGCGATTGGGATTGAAAATCTGAGTACACTTCCTTTTAGAACAACGCACGGTACACAAAAAGTCGGGGTAAATTTGACGCTGCCAAGAGGTGTTGAAGGACTTCAACCGCATTCGCCAAACCTCGCGATGGACGCTAACACCAATCAAATCCTCCTCAAAACGCCATTACCCCCAGGGGAATCGCACTTAGGTTACGAGTACATCTTTCACATTGAAAACGGTAGGTTAGATTTATCTCGTCGTTTGAATTTTAACACGGGCCAATTCTTTGTTTTTGTTCCTGAAGGCATTGGTATAGTGCCGCGTGGCAAGTTTTTCGGTGCCCCGAGACGCGAACAAATCCATAATAACATATATCTAATATATGAAAGCGATAAGGGCGAGTCGTTTGCTGCGGGTAAAAAGGTTGACTTGGCACTTAATATAAATATGGGTGCGCCTCGCGGTGCTTTACCGGGGCAGACATCCAATTTGGGACAGTTAATTTTTATCGCTGTCGCAGCGGCGTTGGCAGGCGGATTCTTTGTAGCGGCACTTTTCAAACTCCGCGCAGCCAGCAATACTACAAAATCTGATACGGATGATGCGTCAGCACCTCCGGATGCAGGTTGGCTTCTTAAACTGAACCCTGACGATCGCGAACATGTGCGCGTCGCAAGGCTTGAATTTATAACGCATCTTGATGATAAGTACGAGAGGCAAGAAATCTCGGAGCGCGTTTACAAACGATTGCGCCGAGAGCAAACGGACCGCCTCACCACACTCTTAGAACAAAAAAGGGGAAACAATGCATAGCAAACACCACATCGCTGATTTGATAGTCATGTTGGGTCATGTAGACGAAAACGTTCGGGACACCGCGAAGGCAGAATTGATTGCCATAGGTAAACCGGCTATTCCGCAGCTCATCGATGTTCTTACCCAAGAGTGCTGGCATATATCTGGGTATGGTGCCGAATTTTACACCCATATCGAAGAATCTGCTATCCCTGTTTATATGGAACAGATGGCAAATAACGCTTCGGAGGTCTTGGCAGAAATCGGAGAGTCCACGGTCCCTGCGCTGACGGCGGAGCTCACCAGAGCCGAACGCGAGTTTTCGGAATGGTTTTATAAATACTTACGACCCGAACAGACCGACCGTCTTATCACTATGTTGGCGTATGTTAAGAAAGGCGAGTGAATGGACAACGAAAGCATCGTAGCCGACCTAATCTATGATTTGTCAGAATTGGATGACGATATCCGTGAGGCTGCGAGAGAAGAGTTAGTTGCTATAGGTGAACCTGCGATTCCGCAACTCGTTGAGGCACTTGCTGATAATCTGGGGGATGTGGTTGAACAAGCCACTGATGTCTTGGCTGCGATTGGTGAACCGGCAATACCTGCGCTTATTGATGAGATGGCGATCGCTGAGAGGTACCACGCACTCGCTGTCGGTAATACGCTGAGCCGTATAGGTGAACCCGCGGTACCGGTTTTGGTTGAAGCGTTATCTGATAAACTCAATGAAGAGTTCCGCGAATATGCAGCTCGTGCACTCAATCTGATGGGGAGCGCGGCAATTAGTGCGATCCCTGCGCTTATTCAGGCTTTGAGCGATCCGTCGGATGATGTTCGGTCTTATGCTGCGTACACGTTTGCTAAACTGGAGGGTGCAGCAACGGATGCGGTGCCTGCGCTTATCAAGGCACTTGCTGATGAATCCGAAGAGGTCCAAAATCATGCGGCTTTTGCATTAGAAAAAATTGGAACTCCGGAAGCGAAACAAGCACTCGAAGCGTTAAGTCAGGCTTAATGGAGAGGTTTCTATGAAAACTCCTGAAAAGGTCGGTCCGAAGAGCGTTATGGAGCTGTACCCTGATGTGTCTCAATGGTTGGAGAATTTTCTAAAGACCCGCTTTCGACAGTCTGAAGTTGATGTTCATATCCTTCCGCATACCCCAATTTCCCGTTTTCTCAGTACTTATGACGGTGGTAGTTTTCCCGGAGAGTGGGTCACGTGGAATATTAAAGTTGATGTTGTTGGATTTGTACATCACACTGATAAACCGACCGATCTGGTTTTGGTCGAGTGCAAAAGCACAAAACTCACGTTGGCGCACCTTTCCCAACTTCTGATGTACAGCCGTATTGCGCGACCTTTATACTCGTTTTTAATTTCCCCCGTAGGTTTTTCGCGGTCGCTTGTTTCCTTGCTTCAAGAGTATCATCGGCACGATGTGTTGGAGTATCATTCAGAAGATGGAAAATTGACTCGACAGTTGATTATAGCGGAGTGGGAGATAGCTGCTCGTAATCTAAACAGGCATACGATGATCGGAGGTGCAGGTTTGTAAAATTTGCTGTATAGTGCATTCCGTTGAGACTTAAAAAACTTGAAAAAATGAACAAAA
>CAZQIP010000173.1:0-10716 GCA_964593655.1 uncultured bacterium
TAAAAATTTTTGACAACGCTGAGACATACCAAATTTTCTGTTCAGTTTTGTACTGTTTAATCTATTTAGAGTTGCTCTTCGATCCAATCATCACCGTGTGCAGGATTATAGATAAGCCCTTTCGTCATGTCAACCCAGAGGTCAAGCGTTTCCATAATGATATGCCCGACGAGGATAGGTGAGCCTTCTGGCAGGTCGGTCACGCGAATAGTGCTGCTTCGTTCTAATATAGTATATTCAACTTCGGAATAGACGGTACGCTCCACGATACCGGCAGCGGTTCGCGCTGTCCGCTTACCGACAGGTGTGAGTCCAAGGCGTTCAATAAGTGATGTCGGCAGACAAAGTCCCGTTGCACCGGTATCTACAAGGGCATCATCAACCGTGAGCCTCCTTACATCTTCCGGGTCCATAGCACCCACTTGCACGGAAAATAGGTCGCTGAGATTTGCGAGTTTGATTTCAGTTGTGCGTCTTATTTTTTGACTCCTACTTGAAGGTTATGTCCGGTAATCCGCATTAATCCGAATATAATCGTAAGAATAATCACATGTCCACATCGTAATCTTTGCGTCCCCCGCAGCGAGATCAATTGTAATGCGCACTGGATCTTGCGCGAATAAGGCGGTCGCTTTGTCTTCATCGTAGCCAGCGTCCATTCCATCCTTAACGAGTTGATAATCAGCGAGATAGACATCCACCTGATACGGATCGAATGCCGCCCCCGATTTTCCGATCGCCATCATGATGCGTCCCCAGTTCGCATCATTGGCGAAGACAGCAGTTTTAACGAGCGGTGACTCTGCAACTGCACGTGCCGCTTTCTCTGCGTCGTCTCGGTTTTTCGCACGTTTGACAACCACCTCCACGAGTTTCGTCGCGCCTTCACCGTCGCGGGCAAGCATCTTCACCAATTCGGTGCAGACGAACAGGAGTCCCTCACAAAAAGCCTCGTAATCTTCTCCGTCTACTGCAACAATTTCGGTATGGTCCGCGTGTCCAGTCGCCAGAATCAGTACCGTGTCGTTTGTACTGCGGTCGGTATCAACTGTTAAGAGATTGTAGGTATCATCTACAACGCTGTTTAGCGCAGCCTGAAGCACTTCAGCGTTGATTTTAGCATCTGTCGTCAGATAGGAGAGCATCGTCGCCATATTCGGCGCGATCATGCCAGAACCCTTGGCAATCCCGCCGATCCTCACCGGTGTACCACTGATCTCAATCTCTACGGCGACAGATTTCGGATGTGTATCGGTCGTCATAATCGCTTCAGCGGCATCCGCACCGGCTTCGGAACTAAGCACGCTTGCGGCGGCTTGAATGCCGTTTTCAATTTTATCCATCGGTAACTGCTGTCCAATAACACCCGTAGAGGATACCAGCACGAGATCAGCATCTATACCGAGTTGTTCGGCGGTTAAAGCGGCCATCTGTTGTGCATTTGCCATACCGATTTCACCCGTGCAAGCGTTGGCGTTTCCACTATTGACGATAACGGCTTGTGCACGACCATCGCCGAGATGCTCGCGGCATACGATGACGGGCGCGGCAGTAACGTTGTTCTGTGTAAAGACTCCAGCAGTGGGCGCGGGGGTATCAGTCACAATGAGTGCTATGTCTTTAGTATCCGCGGCTTTAATACCTGCGTGAACACCCGCAGCACGGACACCGGGGACAGCGGTAATTCCGCCATCTATCTGTTTCATGAAATGCTCCTTAGAGGGAAAGTGTGGTGAAAATTATACTATGTCTTGAGGGAAATGTCAAAAGGTAAGATTAATAAGCGTAACCCAAGTCCAAAACAACGTTTTGGACGACTCGAACACAGAGAACATTAAGTCTAAGAGACCGGAACTTATCCGCAAGGTAAAATTAAAAAGCAAATAAAACAGAAATATGCTATAATGATTCACAAATACCTGAAAAAACGAGGCGAAAAGATGCACACTATTTTAGAGCGTTATCAAAAAACTTTCGCAAAAGATAGAGAGATGTCGGAGGCTGCGAATCATCTTTTTCCAGATGGTGTAACGCATGATGGTCGATATATGTCCCCCTTTCCAGTCTACATTACCCGTGCCGACGGATCCAAAAAATGGGGACTTGAGGACAAGGAATTCATAGATTATTGGGCAGGACACGGTGCGCTGCTTCTCGGACATAACCCACCGGAAGTCGTAGAAGCCGTAACGACGCAGATGCACCGCGGGACGCATTACGGTGCCTGTCATCCGTTGGAACTGGAATGGGGTTCGCTCGTGACGCAGCTGATACCGTCAGCGGAACGCGTTCGGTTCGTTAGTTCCGGTACGGAGGCGACATTGATGGCGATCCGCCTCGCTCGCACCTATACCGGAAAAAATAAGGTGCTAAAATTCACTGGACATTTTCACGGTTGGCACGACAGTCTCATCTTAGGTGCATACCCGCCTTTCGATATGAACGTTCCGGGTATCCCGCAAGAGGTGCGAGATACGACGCTGTTATCTCCACCCAACGATATTGATGCGGTTGAAACACTGCTAAAAACGGACAAAGACATCGCCTGTGTTATCCTCGAACCGACGGGTGCCTCTTTCGGCATTGTGCCTACGGATGGCACGTTTTTAAAGCAGCTGCGCGAACTGACAGAAGCGCACGGGGTACTACTGATTTTTGATGAAGTTATTACGGGGTTCCGAGTCGCACCCGGCGGCGCGCAAGCGCATTACAACGTCACACCAGATATGACGACGTTGGCAAAGATTTTGGCGGGCGGACTCCCCGGCGGCGCACTTGTCGGTAAAACGGAGATTCTCGAACTCATCTCAATGAAATCGGAACGCGACGGCTTGAAAATGCCACACCCTGGCACTTTTAACGCGAATCCGCTCTCTGCCGCTGCGGGTATTGCGATGCTCAACATTGTCAAGACAGGTGAACCGCACAAGCAGGCGAATCGGAGTGCAGCACGGCTTCGCACAGAACTCAACGCCGTGATTGATGATTACGGACTCGATTGGGTGGTTTACGGCGAATTTTCGGGGATTCGGCTGCTCATAGGACACGGTGAAAAAGATGTCCGTGCCTCCGATTTCGATCCATACACATGGGATTATCGGAAACTGAAAGGCAATAGCGATCCTGATATGCAGGAGCGTCTCCGATGCGGTCTGTTGCTGAACGGTATTGACCTTGCCAGTAATGGCGGGATGACGACAGCAGCACACACAGATGAAGACATCACGGAAACGGTTGCAGCGTTTGTGCAGACGCTTGAGTGGCTGAAGGCAGAGAACGCATTTTAGGGACGTGTGTATAGCACGTCACCAAAAGAGACAAAGGAGATTGGATGAAAACAATTACGTATCGCGACGCGCTCAAGGAAGCGTTAGCAGAGGAGATGGAACGCGATGAGGCGGTCTTTCTGATGGGTGAGGACATCGCCGAGTACGGCGGTGCCTATAAAGTGACCGATGGACTCTTCAAAGACTTCGGGAAGGATCGTATCCGAAATACACCGATCTCGGAAGCCGCGATCATCGGAACCGCACTCGGCGCAGCAGTCACAGGCATGCGTCCTGTTGCAGAGTTGATGTACATCGACTTCACAGCAGTCGGTATGGATCAGATTGTGAACCAAGTCGCCAAAATTCGTTATATGGTCGGCGGGCAGCTGGATGTGCCGCTCGTGATTCGGACGCAAGGCGGTGCGGGTCGATCCTCTGCCGCGCAGCACGCACAGAGTCTTGAAGCATGGTTCGTGCATATCCCCGGTCTACTCGTCGTGATGCCCTCTACACCCTACGACGCGAAAGGGTTACTGAAAACAGCCATCCGAGACGACAATCCGATCATGTTTATTGAGCATAAACTTCTCTACACAGAGGAAGGCGAGATTCCTGAGGAAGAATATACAATTCCGTTGGGTGTGGCGGATGTTAAACGTGAAGGCGAAGATATCACGATTCTTGCGACATCACGGATGGTTCTGAACGCGCTTATTGCTGCGGATACACTCGCTGCTGAAGGCATCTCTGCTGAAGTCATCGATCCCAGGACACTGATGCCGCTTGATAAAGACAGCATCCTTGACTCTGTCCGGAAAACGAATCGGCTGCTCATTGCACATGAAGCCGTCGGTAGGGCAGGGTTCGGTGCGGAGATTGCAGCACTTGTGGTGCGTGAGGCGTTCGACTATCTTGATGCGCCGATTGAGCGGGTCGCAGCGATGCCAGTGCCTGTCCCCTTCGCGCCGGTGATGGAGAATTTCGTTATTCCGAACGCGGATCAGATCGCTGACGCTGCACGGAAGCTCGTCCGTTATGAAATATAGCACAGGTTTCAAAGGAGGTACTCATGGAACGAAACATGGCAAAATTGCCTTTTAAAGGTATAACAGATGCGCAATTTCTTAACGGGTTCCTTCCGATTGTAGAACACTCATTGTTTGTTGACCGTGAGCGTCTGCTTGCATTGCTTGCGACAGCTGCTGATAGGGATACGCTAACAGAAGGCTTCCGTAAGTGTTTTGAAGGCTACTACTATGATGTAGCATTTGAATTAGATTCTTATGAAACGCGCCTCCTTTCGATTTTGGATTCTTCTGATACTTACGCCGCTTTAAAACATCGAGTCGCTATTGTGCAGCGTAAACGAAGGGCTTCACCTACAGGGCGGGAAGTCCGACGAATGGGTGCGTTCCTCCCGACTGATTCCGTACCAGAAATAAAAGTATCTGCATTATCAAATCATGCTTTCCGAGAATTTCTGAACACACTGGTGAGGTCCGAATTTTTTGCGGCACAAGCACGGGTGGTTAAGTTGCTAAACCAAAGGGAGGGTGATGCTGCAGAAACATCCCTATATGAAGCAACAGCTGCTCAGGAGGACCGCCTTCGGGAAGCGATTTACGAATTTTTCGTGTGTCATTTGGAATTTGAACAATTTCTTGAGGATTATGAATACGATCCGGACGAAGGATTAGAGATACAATTAGAAGTTGTTGAAGAACTGGAACAAAGCATCACAGATCATAAATCAGGGAGAGTTAAAGGTACACCGCTCCAGGAGGTGGCTAAAACGTTTGGTGTCAATCTCAAATGTACACATTGACCATTAAACCGCGTGCTGAATCGGATTTGAGACGTTTAAGTCAACCCATTTACATGCGAATCTTCAACAAACTGGAAAGGTTGTGCGAAATTTGCGACGACTACCCGCATAAGGCATTGAAAGGTAGACATAGAGGGAAATTTAGTCTATCAGTTGCTAAAGATTATCGAATTCTCTATACTTTTGATAGGCATATTCGAGAAATTGTTGTTCACCGAATTGGCCACCGTAGCAGTATCTATTAACAGAATTCATAAACCTATTCTGTGTTTACCAACTTCTGATATGCCCGCGTCAAACTGAAAACGATCGGGGTCCACACTATCGCTGCTACCATCGCTGTAATTGAGAACGCGATCCCCGGAATCGTCTGGACAACCAATTTTACCAATCCAATCACAAATGCTCCGCCGCTCTTTGAGGACCGATACACAAATGAGTCAATCAGTTGTTTCGCACGATAGCGAGAATCGTAAGAGAGCGGCATATAGAACAATTCTTTCGCTGCTCGGAAGATTGAATAATCTAAGGCTTTAAAAATCACGTACGCAGCTGTCCCACTCCGAAGCGATGGAGAAATCGTCAGCACAAGACTGCTAACGAGGTGAACCATCGGAATACAGACATGAATAATGCGTAAGCCGACAAATCTGAGTGCCAACGGTACAACCACCAATTGCAAAACACCAGCGATCGCTCCAAGACTCCCATAGACCCCACCAAAAAACGCTGTCCGCGCATCTGTATCAGAGAGCTCTATTTCCGCCAAACCATTGAAACGGAGATCCAGCACAGTGGACACCAACTGCGTGCTTAAGATTAATATCCCGATAAAAAGCAGATATCTGGAACGGAAGAGGGTTTTTATGCCGAGGTGTCCAAGCCTTCCACCAGCCTCCTCTTCGGTCGGTTTCGGTTCACCGCCGAATCGATAAGCAATCACACTGAAGACTGCCGCAGGTACGAGGGAACCCGCTGCGAAAAGCAGTAGCGTTTCGGACCCCAATACCTCCGCCCATCTCTTCACAAGCATACCACCGGCAAATGAACCGACAGACGCAACAGCACAGAAGGGTCCATTAATGCGCTTCGCCTGTTCTGTTGTTAGCACACTGTTAACAAACGACCAGAACTGCTCAATGACAATCACGATATACGCTTCGCGGAACACATAGATGATCACCGCGGCGAAATGCATGCCACGGACAAGCGCAGCGTAGCATGTGAGGATTAAGATACCAGAAAAAAGCGAAGTGATTGTCAAAGCGTACGTCGCGCCCCGCCACGAGAGTAGGCGACCGTAGCAGTACAGCATCACGATCATACTCGGCGAAATCAACGCCATACCGAACATGAGGTTCTCGGCACCATACGCCGCAATGAACAGTGAAGAGGACACGGAACGGATAAATTCATAACCGAATAACACAAAAGCGGCAGCACTACTAATTGAAATCGCAGCATAAATAAGTCGTCGTGGAAACATAGGTCGGGTTGCCCCCAAAAATTTTACTATCGGGTCGGAATTTTATCTTCGGTTGGACGGGGGTTATGCACCCAATGTCCGTTCGGATCTTTGCCTCTGGCGACAATCGCGCGTTGGTTCCAATCGTTTGCGGCATGGACTTCAGGCGGCACGAACCGCATCGTCAACCCGCAACGCCGTCGGTCTGATGTGTTCGGTTCGGAACCGTGCAACAGCAGATCCGAATGCAGCGACATCTGTCCGGCTTTCATTTCAAATGGATGGGGTGCGTCCCCATATTGTGTCGCTCCATGCACTGTCTGACCCAGCACATTCTTTTCCTCAGCAGCGCTACGTTCAAATGCGATTTGCCCGTGCAGATGCGATTTCGGAATAACGGTCATCGCCCCGTTTTCAACCTCGGCATCGTCAATAGCGAGCCACACGGTGACGGTCTTGCTTGGAGAGAGGGGCCAATAGGAGGCATCCTGATGCCAACTCACCTGTTTCACATCACCCGGCATCTTGCAGAAATAGTGTGTTCCCCAACAGATCAGCGTTTCACCGAGCAGGTCTTGCACATAATCCAAGATTTTTTCTTCCGTAACAAGGTCGTGGAGACCGGTACAAGTGGTATGCCATCCGTTGATAGAGTAGCTATTCATCCCTGCTGCTAACGCCTTTTCCATGAGTTGATCGAAATAGGCGCGATGTTCCGCGATCTCTGCTTCAGAAAAGACATCTAACGGTGAAATAAAACCCCTTTCATTGAAGTGTTCGATTTGGGCAGGTGTTAACGTCGAAGGGTTCTCGTTTTCAACCGGAAAAAACTGCAGTTTTCGTTTGAGTTCCGGCATTGCGTCCGTAATTGGCATCGAAACGTCCTCGTTTCTTTACGTAGGTCAGAATTTGTATTACAGGTATAATACCAAATTTGGGGACTGTTGTCAATTCTGTTTGTTCTGCACCCACAAAAATTCCACTTGACTTTTAGAGTGAACGGACTTATTATTAATCAAACAGTGTGTTAGCATCTCCCTTGGATACAGTAAACAGACCTACCTACTCTGAAAACACGAAAAAATGGACGAAAAACGAGCGAGTGGACGCTACTACACACGCGGGAACCCGTTCCAGTTGGAACCGTTCCAGACGTGGGCGAAAGCGTCTAATTTAGAACAACAGATAACTTTAGAACCGTTCGCGGGTGCGAAAGACATTCCACAATTGATTGATGCAGCAAACCTGCAATGCAGGGATTGGGCATTTTTCGACATTCAACCCGGAGCAGAAGGGATTGCACAACGTGACACCCTCGCAGACTTTCCGAAGGGGTTTGACGTTTGCATTACCAATCCACCGTGGCTGGCGCGCAATTCAGCGACGCGCCGCGGCTTGCCTTTTCCAGAATCAACTCGTCACGATGATCTCTACAAATACGCACTTGAGCAGTGCCTAACGCATTGTCGGTGGGTCGCAGCAATCATCCCAGAGGCGTTTATTCGGAGTGGATTGTTCCTGCAACGGCTGCATGATTTCATCTCCTTAGTCCCGCAAACGCAAGGCAAAACCGAGCAAAAAAATAAAACAAGAGATACTTCTTATATGTTTGAGGACACAGAACACCCTGTCGGGCTTGCACTGTTTGCACCGGACGCGACATCGGATGTAAGGATATGGCGCAATAACCAGTTTCTCGGTACTATGAGTGAACTCCGCAGACACCTTCCGCTGCCTTCCTCCAATCGTGACATTGTGTTCAACGATCCGGCGGGAAATCTCGGACTCATCGCTATAGATAACACCGTTTCTGCGTCTATCCGTTTTTGTCCACCACAGGAACTGGAAGATTATCCGATCCGTGTCCATTGCCGTTCTATAACAAAGATTGGCGTGCCGTGGCGCGTGGATATAGAGAGGCTCAACGCTCGTTTGAAAACGATTCGCGAGAAAACCCACGACGTTTTCTTGACAGCATTCAAAGGCATACGCCGCGATGGACACTACCGGCGACGGTTAGATTGGGCATTGACGCGAGCTATTGTTGATAATGGACATGGAGTAAAAAAATGAAGCCCCAAAAACTCGTCTGTGCACTACTTTTAATAATACTTATCACCTCCGCGGGATGCGTACCGGGTGATGGCGAACACACCACCGAGGAACCTGCAGGATTTTTCTGGGGCATCTGGCACGGCTGGATCGCGCCAATCTCGTTAATATGGGGAATTTTTAATCCAGATATCCGCGTCTATGAACCGCAAAATACAGGATGGTGGTATGATTTTGGGTTTTACATGGCCATCATCAGCGGATTTGGCGGTATCTCCCTTACGCGGCGGAAACGTAAAAAGACCGTAGTGCAGACGCGCAGTCATTCTAATCAGCAACACTAAAGCCGAGGAGAGGATGCGATGAAAACTTTTGAGACGCGAGGTCCAGTAGATGCCGAGCGAAATTATGTCGTCAAGCGGACGACGGAACTTGCAGATTTCGTCGATCGCGTTAAACAAGGGCGATACATCGTTATCTTCGCACCACGGCAGACAGGTAAAACAACTTTTTTCCGGTGGGCATTGGATGCCCTCCGAGATGAAGAGATAACCTATTTTCCAATCCAACTGGATTTTGAGGAGTATAAGAATTTTTCTCCTGACGATTTCTATAGTTACCTACAAAAAGATATCTACAAGGAAATTAAAAGTGTTTTTGAAAAACGCGGTGAAACACTTTCAGATACTTTAAATCAATTTTTGGAAAACACAAAAATTACAAACCACGTTTTGATGAGAGAGTTCTTTGAAGGTCTGGCAAATTTGTTAATTGGCAACAGTGGATTGCAAATGTCCGCTGCGACTCAGCGCGTTGTTATTGTCATTGACGAGTTTGATGGTATTCCGCAAGCTGTGGTGAGAGATTTTCTGCACTCGCTCCGTCGTATCTATCTCTCTGGTGTAGACGCACGATGTCCTTTTAGTCTCGGCATTGTCGGTGTTAAGAGTATAACTCAACTTAACTATGACCGCTCCATCTCACCGTTCAATATTCAGGACGAGTTCGCCTTGCCTAACTTCACACTTGAACAGGTGCAAGAACTCCTTGCCGAGTATACGGAAGCAGTCGGGCAGCCCTTCGCAGCAGAAGTCATTGCAGCACTTCATAAACAGACAGCCGGGCAGCCGTTCCTTGTCAACCGGTTCGCGCAGATTCTCACCGAGGAACTGAACATTCCAAAAACCGAGTGCATCGGTATGAGTCACTTTTCAGAAGCACACACGCGGTTGCTGCGCGAACGGAACGTCAACATTCAGCATCTCATAACCAATATCCGAAAGAACCCACGTTTTAAAACCCTCCTGATGCAAATTGTCTCCTACGACAGAAGTGTCGAATTCAACTTAGATAACGAATATATTGGCGAACTCGCCACCTATGGTGTTATCGCGGAAGGTCCTGATGGGCAATGTGAAATTGTCAACCCAATTTATCAGTATCGCATTATGAAAGCGTTTCAACCGCTGGTAAACGGACTTGAGCGCGAATACTTTCCCGAAGACACCGATGCTAATTTCTTAGATTACCTCACATCGGATGGCCAGATTCGTTTACAATCTCTATTGGATAATTTTCAGAACTTTATTGCCCGCGCAGGACATCGTATTCTACAGGTACCTGAGACCCCGAAAGAGTTCGTCGGGCAGTATCTCCTTTTTGCTTATCTTGATCAGTTTGTGCGAATGGTGCAGGGACGAATGTACCTTGAAGTACAAACAGGACGTGGTAGAATGGATCTGCTTATTCTGCACAACTCGCAAAAGTATATCGTTGAAACTAAGATTTGGGAGGGTGAGCGTTCCTATACAGCAGGCAAAAAACAACTCGCGGCTTATGTAAGGTTAGAAGAGGCAGCGGAGGGATACTATGTTGTGTTCGATCATCGGAAGAATCCCGCACCTCGGACGGAAACAGAGACACTCGCGAATCTCACAATTCAGAGTTACGTTATTCCTGTGGTCCAAGAACCACCTTCACAAGTCGTAATTGATAAAGGAGGAATCTAATTAGTGAAAGTCTTAGTCATCGGTGGGACGGGCAACATTAGCCGTGGAATTGTTGCCGCGTTGCAAAACCGAAACCACGAAGTTGTCCTGTTCAAC
>CAZQIP010000174.1:0-30607 GCA_964593655.1 uncultured bacterium
TTAAAAGGGTGTGGTTACGGCACGGCAGAGCGTACCTACTCCTATTAATTCCAAACTTGATGAAACACTATTCCCATCGCGCCCAGACATTTGGTGTGATATATCCTTCGTCAATATACGGATCTTCACCAGTGACGGTGATAACCCCGCGGTAATTTCGCTGTCCTTTCCATCCTAACCACGATGCCGTTGAACAGTAGTGGCTCACGAGAATACGCCGGTATGTATTGCTACGATTCTTTTTTGATCGGTGTAAAAGGTAGCCGTTGAAAAAGAGGACACTACCGGCTGACATCTCAATCGGAATTTCGTCAGTGTCATCAAAGCCTGCAGCTTCGTGGCAACTATCGAATTCATGACGTTTGTCGTGCGGAAAACGGTCATAGATTACACCGGAGCGGTGGCTATTTGGCAATACCCAGAGGCAGCCGTTCTCAATTGTGGAAGCATCTAACGTAATCCATGCGCCGATGAGTGATCGATCTCGTGTTGGAATCGGGTGTTCGTCCTGATGCCACGGGTTTCCAGTATGTCCGGGGACCTTGCTCAACATCATCGACTGCATGCATTTTACACCACCATCCCAAAACGGAATATGCGCGCCGACAATCACTCGAAGCACTTCGCGGATTTTTGGATGCTCAATATACTGGCGGACCAGCGGACTAAAGACGTGCGGTTCGCCGACGCACATGATTCTATCTAATATTTCCAGTTCGTTCGTCGTTTCTGGCATTGGTGGAATCGCGTTGCAAGGGTAATCACCCCGAAAGATTCTCAGCATCTCCGCTTTCAACGCGTCGCATTCTTCCGCTGTAATCATATCTGGAAGCATCAAATATCCATCGTTTATGTATGATTTCGCCCAAAGGTTAGGCTGTTCTTGTCCCATTTTAGTTCCTTTGTAAGTCGGGTTTGCGACTACTCTGCTCGGATGATCTGCCATGTCTCCGCTTCGTTAGCGAGGACCAGCGTCACTTTGCCTGATGTCTGTTTAACCTGCCCATCCGCTCTCGTGACATATTGCAACGTGTATCCTCCGGTTACGATTGCGGTATCATCAACGATATTCGGATGGATGTTAACATCGGTTAGCGTCATGTCAATTTGATGATACATTTCAAAAAAGTGTGATACCTTGGATTTAACGTCTTGATATGTGCGTCCGTTTGATAGATACGCTTCTGAGAAACAGGACATAACCTGTGCCAGATCTGCCATGTCATATCCATTTTCATATCGGTTTAAGACGATCTGGATGGTCTCCTTGATAGTCGGTTCGGCTTGATTTTTTTTCTCTTGTATCTCTGTCTGTACAGCATGTCCTACGGATTCGGGAGGGATGCCCTGCACAATCTGTTGAAGCGTGTATACCTCCGGCGCGGCATACCCCCATACTTCAAGTTCCATTACCCGCGCGATACCTTCTACATCGTACACAGGTCGCTTGCCTGCCATGTGCTGGTAATTCCGGACGGTGTCGTTTGAAGAGACCGGGACGAGCCTTATTTTCGTTGCGATGAGACGTTGACGGATTTCGTGAACCCGCTTGCCTTTGGTGTTATTTCGCGCTGTATACTGTTTATCTTTCGTGTCCCCCGATGGAATAAGCCCCCAGCCGGTGCCGTGCCAATACTCAATCCGGTAGTCTTTCAATCCAAATTGCGGTGCCGGATATTTCTCAGAGTCAATCGTCCAGATGACAATTTTACGAATGTCAACAGGTTTCGGAAGTGTTACAGACACATAAGGCCGCTTGTTCAAATCCGAGGTGCGGAGATGCTCTAAGCTGCTCCCCCAACCGCTCCCTTCATCCCATGTCTCAGAAGTGGTATCGCCATCAATGACCTCCTCGGCGCGATGATTTGGCACGGCTTGTGAGGAATCTGCAATTGCGCCGTTCCGGCTCAGTGCGAAATTAATGAGAGGCGGTGGTGGTTCTAAAAGATGTTCCTGCAAAGTTTGCGATTTACAACCGATTATTGTAAGTAAAAGCGTCAGGCATACAATATACACACGAAACATCATTGACCTCCTTTTTCGTATCACCTCAAAACCGCTAAACGTCCGAGTAACTGTGCGGTTTGTTCTCCGGCGACAGCGCGTATTCTGTAAAAATAGACACCATTGGCAAGCAACACGCCATCATCATTTCGTCCGTCCCAGAGATGTTCGTTGTAGCCTTCGTTTGCTGAAGCCTCTTTCAAGAGTGTTACTCTCCGTCCGGATGTTGTGTAAATTGTAATAGAGACTTCATCTGCATCCAGCGACAACCGATAAGTAAATGTCGTTTCTCGCTTCAGAGGATTTGGGTAGTTATGAATATCCCAAATTTGAAGAGCGGCATCCTCTGGCGAGAAGTCCGTATCATGCTTCTGAAGCGTCTTATAATCGAAATTTGTTAACCAAGCGACTTCAGCATTTAAGGTGATCAGCAACTCTGCTTCAATCGTCTGATGCGAATACCCAAAAAGTGGAATAAATTCTTTAATGCCTTTGATATGCGGTTGTATGGACTTCGAGAACTCTGTAGCACTTATAAGTTTTGCGCGGATTGCCTCTTCCGCTCCGAGTTGGTAGCCGAGCATTATCGCTTCTATTAATTTCGTTCGGCTTTGAAATAACAGCACCCATAGCTCCATCAAGTGAATTGCGTCGTTTAAATCTTCAGTTGCCTCAAGGTCAAAGGGTTGAGCAATCTCACGTGCCGTCCTTATCTCATTTGCAGATTGCTGTTGTGGTGCCAAAAGTGCGGTAAACCGGTTTGAGGCAAACTTAGCGATCTTAAATTCGGGGATAGATAGTGTATCCTCTACAGTCCGTGGTCCAATCAGCGTCCAGAATCGTGTTGCGAGTCCAGCGGAACCGCTCCCGTAGGTGCCGCCTACGGTTAAGGAGCCGGCGTAATCGGAAAAATAGCTCGCCATGTTCCATCCATTTACGCGTAAAGCATTCAGAATATGTGGTGCTGCTTCAGCACCGTATCGGGCGATCAATTCATTAAGGAGTAGTTGAAAATAGTCGAGTTCAATATCCCAATTGAGGTGTGCACTGACGAGCCTGTCAAGGTATCCCAATCCCTGTGTTGCGCCTTGGACGGTAAACCCGCCTAAACCGATGACTTCGGGATCGTTGGCGAGTTGTCGGACCCCTTGTACGAACAGGTCACTCTCCAGCATCCAGAACGGCATAACCTCTTCCACTTCGTGGGATAGTACGATGAAGCGATGTCCAATTTCGCCAAGTGCTCTGATTTGTGGGATAGGCACCCCGGCATCTGCGACTGGTTCGCCATCTGCGCCCCACTTTCGCGAGAAAATAGTCCCTTTCGGCAATTGGCGTGCATAGTCCGCTTCAGCATCCTTAAGCCAACTACTGTCATACCCAGAGATGTAGAATTTGAAATCCGGACGTACTTCTCGTGCGGCATCAATAATCGTAAAGTAGACTTGCCAGAGTTTTGCTTGTCCTTGTTCTGTTCTATCACCACAATCGGGACAATTGCATGCGCGCGTCTCATGTCCCCATGACCTGAGATGAAAACCGGCAAGTGTTGGATACGTACGTACAATCGCCTGAATCAGTTCCTTGGCGAGCGTGTGGAATTCTGGTTTGGACCAACAGAACGGTCGGTAAGACACTTCGTTCCGAGATGCGCCATAAAGTACTTTTGGTCCCAAAACGTCCGGACGCTGCTGAATCAGTGCTTCTGTCGGCTCACCGGTCACATACATGAAAAGGTAAGCATCAATTCCGCGGCGTTTGAGGGCATTAAAGCGATCTTGTAGCGTTGCGATCCGGTTCTGTCGTTGTGCTATCGGTTCATCCTGTAGTGCTTCAAACGCCGGTGTATCCACATATTTGAAAGCAGTCCCGAATCCGTCTTCGATCCCAGTGCCTGTCCAAATCCCTTCGCCGCCACTCATGTTGATACGGTGGCGTGCGAGCCAATCCGGATTTTCTATCTCTAACACAGCCCGCACAGGGTAAAACGGTGTCGATGTCTCATTTATGAACGGCACGAGTAGTGCCTGCGCTCTGGTAACTGCGATCTCCGGATGCACGGGTGTTAAGCCGGTTAATGCTGTAATACATTTTTCGATGAAAGCATACGCGCCGTAGATAACACCTCTTGCGGTGTGTGCCGTCACAATAATAACGATCTCAGTGCCGACCTCAACCGTTTTGATACGATACCCTTCGTCTCCGAGTTCAGCTCCCAATGAGAGTTCTATGTTCGCCTGTAGCCCCGCAATCGTCGGATTTGATTTAGGGGTCCCTAACACAATCACTGTCGAGGTTTCTGTCTGTTGTCGATTGGTGTAGATGTCGAGCTTAGCTCCGGTGAATTGCTGGATAAAGGTTTGGATCTCCTCGGCGGCGAATTGTTCCTGCTCCGAGGCATTCGCGCCAATCTGGAGTGTCGCCGTCGGTTCGCCAGAAACAGCAATCGGAATTTCATTACCTTTTGCTGGTATAGTAAACACCACAATACAAAAGATAGCGATCAGCAGAGTGGCTATCGGTTGTCGGGTGTCAGTCATCAGCAAAGCGTCTTTTCTGAAAACCTTCAGTTTCCTATTTGGTTTGAGAGCTTTAGAAAACTGAAAGAGCACCCGCTGAAAGCCGACTGCCGACTGCTGACTGCTGACTGCTATTCTCGTCGATAGCCATTTAATGGACATGTTTACCTTCAAATCCCTGAAAGAAGTAGATAACGCAAAAGGTCAACGCGAATCCGATGACAAACAGCACTTTCGCGGTGCGGTTTAATCCAGTTTCCTCAGTGGTATATTTGCCACGGAACCCATCCATTACGACATGCAGCAGCGTCCCTACGGCGAATGCTGTCAGGTACTCTGTTAATTCCGCGAACGCCCCGTGAAGCAGCTGCTCCCCTAATATTGCACCGACCACGGGTCCAATTATCAGTGGTGTCAACCGCGCCAAAACTTTAACAAATGTCTGGTCTCGAAGAAGTGCAACGGTCATAAGCGTCCCAACTGGGAGGCGATGGATCAATACGCCGAATGCAAGGGCACCGCCCAAGACCTCTTCTCTTGCTGCAATAACCAAAGCGAGTCCATCTGCGAGCGAATGGATCGACAAGCCGAAGATCGTTAAGTTGACTCCCCACCCAAATTTCTTTTTATTGGCGTTGCTTTCGGTCTCATCTCGACGATGCGTTGTAAGATGTTCAATCACTGAGATTAGGAGGAACCCACCCCACATTACAAGGATCGTAACGTACCCCACCTCAGTATATAGGTGTATCATCATGACTAAGACGACACCCAGGACTGCGCCAGCGGTCAACCCGAATATGTTTCCAAAATGTTTTTGCTGTATCTGGGATACAAAAGCGATGCCTGCGCCGAGCAGGACCGTCACCACCGCGATTGCCAGATAAAATATAAGCATGGTATAAATATAGCAAAATTCGGATTGCATTGCAATCTAAATTAAACGTGAATTCCGCATTTGTAGCGCAAACTGTATGAAGCGTAAAAAGGTAATCCAGTAATTTCCTGCCGAAGATAGGCGTTTCGGAGCCCCAATTTTGCGTAAGTCTTGTTAAATTAAGATTCAGTTTGAGTCAACGAGAAAAATAAAAAGGCGATTGCGTTCCAGCTGTGCTGCCGGTATCTACAATCGCCTCTACGTTTGAAGTGTCGTTATTTCTAAGATTTAGTACCCCAGAAAAAAGTTATTCTGCCAAATCGAACCTTTGCGCGGCATGGCTCAATTTTAGTGTGATTTGCGCTATTAACTGACTCACGCGCGCTTGAGAAATTTTCAACCCTTCAGCAATCTCGCAATTTAACTGGTTCTTACGGATACAATCAAAAACCTTGCGTTCTCGGGGTGTCAGCGTTTGCAGGAGTTCCGACAAGGCAGACGCAAAACCGATGTTTCGCACGAGTTCATCCTCAAATTCAGCACAAGGATCTGGAACATCCAAAAGGAGTCCTGTCTTTGGATTGCGCTGCCTATCTGGCGTTCTGTAAGTGTCCCATTCTTCATCTGACTCAAGTTCCTCTCGATCGCTATATTTCACTTCTCTCTTTTTCGCGTTCGTCAGCGCACCGCAGATATGAACGCGGATAAAACTCCTGAAGTTGGCACCGCTTTCATGTGTCGGATTGAAGGCAGGCCCTTTTTCTACGAGCGTTAGGGAGGCAACTTGCAACAGATCGTCTCGAAGGTCAGGACGCTGTGGTGGCGTATACGCCATACACGCGGCGCAGTGCTCCAAATCTGGCAAAAGTGATTTTATTGTGTCATCGTCAGGATAGAAAACACCCTGGTGTTTGTAGGGCGGACATTTTATACCAGCCAATTGGCATTTCAAAGTCATCCGTTTCTACCTCCGTTTCGGACTCCACGCCTCTATCAAAATCTATTAGCCGCGTGTCCTTATTACTGTTAATATTATACCGCTCTCGCGAAAAAAAAGTCAATAATTATTGTAGTGAATTTCCCACACTTTTGCCTTTGCGGTAGAAAATTCTTTTTGCGGATAAACCGGGACGAAGTGTGAGCTTTTCAATTCCCCGAAGAATAATCTAACAGCGAGACTGTTCCAGCCAATAGGTGCTACATAGTAGATAATGTCACGTTGGGTATATGCGTCAAAATAATGCACTATGCCGCCGTTAGTAGTCGCTGCAGGTCCGCCCTGCTCAATTTCTCCTTCTCCGAAGAACACAATATAAGGCAAAGGAACATTTTTCCCTGTTTTGAGCCGGGCAGTAACGGTAATAGGTGTGTCGAAGTCTATGTCAATGAACTGGACAGGAGTTTTATCGTGAGAGGGGATCATCCGTTGTTTTGGCGAACCGTCTACAGAAGATAGGGGTAGCATTGGCACGAGGTCGAACTGCCGGTCAGCATTTTCATCACTCCCGACAGCGGAGGTAAACTGTGGCTGGAAAACTTCAGATTCGGTTAGCAGCAGGTGCGTTGCACCGTGTGCCTTCAGAAATTTAAGTGCCTCTTGCTCCGATTGAGCACAGAAAACGTGACGAGAATGGAGATGTATCCGGTGTTGAATGAAGTGGTCCTGGTCAATAATAGTTTTTACACCGCCGAGGACGTTGAGTTGGCTACCGTAACTCCAGGCGGCGGAGACGACAGTCTCCTCCCTTTCCGAAAGTGCTGTCTTCATCCAGTGGTATGTGTTTTCTAAGGCAATGCCTTGTAAGGTATCGCGTCCGGGTATTGCTTGGCGCATTTTTATAGGTGTAAAAACGCCTCGCTTAGCGAGAATGTCCGCTTGTGTGCTGCCGGGCGGTTCCCAAAACAATAGAATTGCGAGGCAGGCGACGGTAATACCGACTTTTAGCAATGGTTGAAGTGTTCCTTGCACCTTGCGCTTATCAATAACGAACGTAGATATGGAACGGAGCAGTACTGCGACAAAGAAAACGAGCGGCATCCCTACAAAGAAATCGTAGCGTCTTGCTCCACGGGAAAGCCCTATCCATAAGAGAAACCACGCTCCCATCAAAATATAAACGGTCTCATTCTGCCCAAGAACTTTACGTTGCCAAGCGACGTAAAGCCCACTTACACCTATGAATCCGACAGAAACGAAGAAGAGTAACTCGATATGACGCGTGTCTATAACTAAGGTAAGGAAGTCTCTGAAGAATGTTGTCAAAATAAACACACCGATTGAGAAAAATAGGGCTGCCCCCTTTTGTCCCCACAACTGCATACAGGAAATCATCAAGCCGATACTTCCTAACAAAAACACTCCACCAAAACGAAATACCCAGTACCCGTAATTCGGATCCACTAATTCCGTAACCGTTTGCATCAACTGATTTTGACTGAGTGGAACGGTACTCAGAGCAAAGGAGTCCCGCTGGCTGAAAAAGTAGATGATGCCCGAAACAAGACACCCGATAAGTAACAGCACGGATACTGTTCGAGGGTTCGTTCGCGGCCACTTCCATTTTGAATTTATTTTTTCGGTAGTAAGGCAGGCACGGAGATAACGGATTCCCAATACCGCTAACGGAGGAACGAGCACAAGTGCCGCGAGGTATGTGGCGAAACCCTCACCACGGCGATATGCGGGCGATATTAGGTAAAGCCACGGTACAAACATAGAAACCCATAAGAGATATTCAAGGAGATATTCCTCTGTCTCGGAAGTCAGGAAACGCCAGAGTTCTACACAGAGAATAGCGAGCACAAAAACGCCAAATCCCTCCCAACTCAGCCCGCCGATCAGGACGAAGAAACCGCTCATCGCACTGCAGAGGAAGCGGTAGCGTGGACGGTGTATCTGTTCTCTCCAGAGATAGGGTGTGACAGCGAGAATACCGAGGAGCCAACACCAACTATCCCTGTCGCTGAAGCCGGCAGCACACCGTTCTACACCACTTGGTAGGAATGCCAAAAGTAGCCCGACACTGATTGCAACACCAAGTCCAAATGCCCGATACAAGTAGAGACAGAGTACCCCCATGCCAAGTACAAAGCAGATGACAGGCGCGAAAATATGCACCTGATAGAGACTAACGTCGGGAAAAAACGGCGTTATCAGTTTATGGGTGTACGCCGTGATGTAGGAATAAAGTGGCAGCGTTTGTTCCAAATCTCTTCCGACAGGTACCCAACGGTGCATGTCACGGGTAGGTAGGCTACCGTTTTCTGATATCATCTCTGCCAGCCAATAGTAGAGATACGCGTCGTTCGCGGTAAACTGTCCTTCAGGGAGGTCAGAGACCCCCTGGCACCGTATCCAAAACGCCACCCCCAAAATGCCTAAGAGAAGTAGTAATACACCAGTATGTAAAACGGAGAAATGTGATTTCAGTTTTGTAAAAATATGCATAGGGTTTTAAGAGGGTGCCGCTGTTGAAAAATACGAGGAGCGGCAACCCATTTTTCTCCTTTTCAATCTGACGGTTCTCTACTATTTAGCAGTGTTTTGAAGTGCTTAGCAGCATCCGGATCCGTTTCTGTCAACCGCCGGAGCCCCTCCTGAACACCATATCTGTTTAGCGTTTCCAAAGCACGGTGAAGTCGTTGATTTGAAAAGTCTTCCGGGGCAAATTGTGCCCGAAAGGCTTTTTCAAAACTCGCCTCGGTTGGCAGTTCTGGCGCGAATTGCTTTTCAAATTCTGCTGTAAATCCCTCTTCGGTAAAGAGTTTCTCAAACCGTTCAAGTTCTGCCTGAAAATCGGCAGCACTTGGTGGACTTGGTTTATCCCCTTGCGGTTGTGATGGGGGTGCTACCGGTTCCGGCACGTCTGGTATCACAGAAGGTATCTCGGGTCCTGGAATCCCCCTGTCGCCTTCTGCATCGGGGTGCATCCACTCATCCCATTCCGTGAGGCCTTCCCCCTCCTGTACGAAATACCCTTCCCATCCTCGCTGCCGTAGTGTCTCCTCAAGAAGCGGATGCACCTTTTGAGATGCTGGCACTTCAATCGGACCGTCTGCAGGCAGCGGCATGGTTTGCCAATATTTTTGCCAACCCCGCAGCACATCTTCCCGGGTGATAGCTGGTGGTGCTTCCTTAAGAGTATTATAATCTTCATCAAGGTAGACGATTTCATATCCCTCAGGATGAGCACGTTTATAGGTGATATCAAACTTTTGTTTGTCAGTGAGTGCTGCATCATCGCCAAAAGTCGTTTCGTGAATTTCTCCGTAGGCGTTTGTCCTTCTCTGGACATAGACGCGACCGGGTACGAGGACGATGACGTTTTTGCCACCGGGACCAGAAAAATTAACGCCTGTATTGTTTGGGAAATTTTCATTCGCTTCCCAAATTTTTTCAGTTACCCAAATATGTCTGTCGACAAAAGCGAGTTTGTACGTTTCCCAATCATCAGTAGCGGGGATGCCTACATAGTGCCCGTTTTTCCACATCTCTGGTTGTGTCTCGCTATAGATAAGGAGGGAGCGGATGTTCAGGTAGCCTGAATATTGTCCATAATCTTGTATACTACCGCCTTTATCCAGTATGAGCTGTAACCATTCTGCGGGGGGATACTTCTGATCCATCCAACTCTCGCCATACTCCGCATGAAACGATTCCATCAGCGCAGCGACGGTCTGTGGTCCATAATGTTGCCGCCATTTTAGCTGGACTGTAGTATCTACAGCAACTTGCCCGCTGGTTGAATTGAACGTCTCTTCAGAAGTTTTCTTTGTTGCCCCTACCTGATCTCCGGTTTCGCTTTCGGGTGTAATGATGACCGAAGGATAAGAACTAAGAGACTTTCTGCTCTCTGTTTTCTGCTTTGTTTGCCAGATAAAAAAGAGGCTCCCTCCCAAAATGGTGAGAACGAGAGTTGCGAAAATCGCGTATTTGCGGTTCATCAGGGTTTCTCCTTAGATGTGTATGCCTACGGCAGAAACATGTGTCTGCGGATCGCAGGGTATAAACCCTTCATCCATACACTACACTTCTGCCGTAGGAGTTGTAAAGTTGTATATTCCCAGTTACGAATTGGGCACCGGTGCGAACCAATTAGGGGCCAGAGATAAAATATCCCTCACCGCTCGTTGTTTGAGGATTATCACCGCGGTGTCCATTTGCTGTAACAGATAACGACGAGCCGCTATAAGTTTTGACTCCGTCAGTCTCCGTTATATTGCAAGTAATTTCCTTCATGTCACCATCGCCGGGGCCTGGATCCCTTTGAATGTCGTTACCAACCTGAGCTCTTACCTTTCCGAGTCCTCTGTAATGTCCAGTTTTAGCAGATTGCAGGTTGTGAACCTTTACTTCTAACTTGGACGTGAGCGATACTTGGCTAGGACTCAAGAACCAACCATTGCTACTTTCACATCTGTTGGATGAGTGTGCCGCGTAAGGGGCACCACAAGCACCAGAACTCTCGTCGTTTCCTGAATTCTCGATTCCCGGTCCGCTTGCGAGAACAAGTGGCAGGGTTGATAATCCGAATAATCCTGCAATGAACAGAATTGCTGCGGTGTTTACCATGCGATTAAACATTAGTTGTTCTCCTTTAGTTATCAGCGGACTGTGAAGACATGTCCCACAGTCCATTCTGGGTTAAATCAGAAAAGTGGATACCTTTTGTTTCACACCTTATTTTAGCGACTATGGATACTTACATTAAGAAAGTTCACGAAATAGCCCTAAAAATTTCCAAAACTGAAAAGTATTCCGTAAAGTGGTTCAGCATTTTTAAATCGTTCTTTTGCCTTTCTCTTATAACTATAAACATCAATCCGAAAAAGTTAAGGCCCAATCGCAGAATTTTAAGGAATTTCCGGTCTTTTTATTTTTTTTACCTTAATTGACCAAGTGTTGGACAATTCATCCCACATTTCGATTGAATTTTCAAAGGTAGTGGGATTTTTCTATGCGTTTTATATCCCTCAGCACTTAGCGAAAAAATAAAGGTAACGGATCGCGGCTGCGCGCCCCCCGGGTTTGCGAACCGCCTCTGCAACAAGGAAACCCAGACTAACAGTCTATGCTACGGAAGAGGGCATCTGATCGGAAATCTTTGGATATCCTAAAATTGTCCAAACTTTAGTAAATTCAGCATACACATTTACCAATTTTTCAATTGACGGGTTTGTGCATTAATGTTATAATTGGATTCCACACCATGCAAATTGATACAGACTATGCCCGAGTTGGGTGTTATCTTTATACTTTAGTGATCTGATAAAGGACGGATGAATGAAATGTTAGAGAAAATTTTTGATGTTATTATCGGCTTTATGCTCAATAGAAATTTGGAAAAGGAGATGGGAGTTCGGCATAAGTTTTTCAAGGGTCGTCTCGCTGAGATCCCTTCAAAAGTCTTTGACAGACTCGTTGATTTTATAGTTGGAACTCGCTACTCTTACTACTTGGAAATGCGGCGTAACCTGCTTGAGGGAGGGGTTATTGAGATACCTTCAAATATCTTTGATTGGAAGGCACTTGAACGCACGAGTGGCTATTTGCGCCTCTATATGGAAGATTTTCATGATAAGTTCAAGGAACGCTATGACGGAAATTTTCCGGCTGAAGATTTTAAAGACTGGTTTCGTTATTTTCATGTTGAACGTCCTGAAGAAGAATCGACGAAAAAATCTGTTTCTGAAGCGTTGCTGGCTGACGATTTACCGAGAATTTAAGTTTTAAGGTTAACGCCGAAGATGCCGGATTTGACGAAGGTTCAGACCGGCATCTCGTCATAAGTTCTGCCCTCCAACTCCCTACCTGTTTTCGATTTCCGTTTACCACCCCACTGCTTGAAGAAAAAATGTACTTTAGCATCCACGCATTGGTCGCGGATGTCAATAACCCACTTCTTCTCCATTTCGCGTGCACCGGGACCGGACTCACCACCCACGATAACCCAATCTATTCCGTCCAAGACTAAATTTGGCAGTGCGCCGAGCAATGGCTCAAGTGATAGAAATTTGATATGTGCACCGGTTTGGTGGAGTGCGTCAATCCGATCAGTTACACGTTGATCTTCGACGCTGACACCCATCCAGATATTGGGAGACCATGACAGTTCGGAATTCAGTTCTAATAGTCGTTCCGCCCGTTTTGTCAAAATTTGAAATTGATGTTTGTCTGCTCTTTTCATGACATCAAAGACCTGTTGGATAAAAGATAATTCAACCTTTTCATGAAAAAGATCGCTCATGGAGTTGACGAAGATTCGGCGTGGCTTTTTCCATTTAAGTGGTTCGTTTAGCAGTTCTGGAACAATGTGAACCTCTTGGGTCCACCGGGGTCCTGCTTTGGTATTCTCAGCCAAGCCTTCGTAAGCCATGCCTTTGCCAGAGAACCGGGCTGCTATCCTTTCTGCATAACAGAACCGACAACCTTCTGAGACACGGGTGCAACCGCGTAGAGGATTCCACGTAGATTCAGTCCACTCGATTTTTGAGAATTGGGATGCCATTGGTTTACCTTTAAAAAATTAATTTACACAACACGTTCTTAAGTCGTTATAATGTCTATTTTTTTCTAAAAAAGTGGATCCAACCGATAAGTCCTGCCACGACCATAACACAATAAAACGCATAATAAACCCATATATTAATCAGGTAAGTTAGATATTGGATGCCTACGAAGACTATAACAGCAAGGGCACTACATACGAAAGGGATCCA
Source organism: uncultured bacterium (assembly GCA_964593655.1). GTDB lineage: Bacteria > Poribacteria > WGA-4E > WGA-4E > WGA-3G > WGA-3G. The sequence continues at coordinate 13,120 of CAZQIP010000174.1, forward strand.
CGCGCCAGCAGCCATTCGTTTTTGGACGAATTCTTCGGCAAGCGGCAAGTTCGACACGGGTTTTGGGTAAAAAATGACGTAATAGAGTAAAATAGTGAGCCCTGGTAGGACGTAAAAGATACCTGAAACGCCCCAAATAACGGTCGCAATGCAAAACATAAGGAGCGTACACGGCGCAACAATGTAGAGGAGAGTAGTCGCCTGCACGCCTCGCCACAAGTCACGCGTTGCGGCAAGTGGTGCGAGCGTTAACATCCACGATGCTTTCCAATGTTCTGAGTATCTGACGGGTAAAATGAAAGTCCCTATAAAACTTGTACCGACAAAGTAAAACATCATGGAAAAGCCTGGACTTAATCCGATGGCGTAAGCGTCTTGAATCCACTTGAGAGAAAACGGTTCGTCTTGCATAAATACAATCACGAGTATAATGATGGCACCGAACGAACCGAAAAGTTGTCGCAATATGTGCTTATCGCGCCACATATACGCAGCACCGAGGCAAAACGCTGCGCGCATAGCAGGGTTTCGGAACAGTTTCGCGAACAGCGGTATTTTCACCCGTAACTCGGATTTCTGTTGATTGCCAGATTCCAACAAGTAAGCGAGGTACTCTGAATAACTTCTCGCGATACTCCGAAGTGGGACAAATACCAAGATGAGCGTTGAAACGATTGCCAGTCCTGTTAAAATCAGAAAATGTCGTTCGATTTCTCCTACCCCCAGCGATACGGCTCCGGCGAACCAACCGTTCGGAAGGGCATAGAACCATTTCACAAATGCGTTTAATTGATCTATTCCGCCATCTGATAATGAGGAAGGTAAACGGGGGAGGAGAATCCATACCATAGGAAAAAGACCTGGAAATATAAACTGTGCGTATTGCGCGATATTTCGGAGACTCTTCTTCGTATAGAGTTTCGTTAAATACCCTGCGAAGACTGTCATCACGCCAATTGTAAAGAAGCCTGACATGAAAGCGATAAACAGATAGACGATCGGAAAAAGGTATAGGAGTTGAGAAGACACTCGGGCATGAATCCAGATACCAGCAATCGCAGGCGGCAGATTGAAACTGGCTAACAATAACACCGTGTAAGTGAGGACCTGCGTCAGTTTCACAAGAAAATAGGTGCGCGATGAAACGGGAGCGTGTGCCACAATAGGGTAATGTGTAGGCGCAATAAGAATATCAAAGTATGGGATCGTCCAGATGCCTATCATTGCCATAGACATAGTGATGCTGATCAGGGCGTAGGTGAACACGTTCAAAGAGACAAGTAGCATAGACGCGCTCGAAAGTCCCACGATAAAGAAAATTACACAACTCAAACCAAGCGACAGGTTAACAAAGCGATTCCCTTTAAGCGCGCGTTTCTCCACCAATTTCTCTGTATTCAGGAGGTACCTGTACTGTGTTGGAGAGGCACCGAGCATTTTCACGATTTTTTCAAGCATCTACAGTTTCCTCCGCTCGTTTATCTTTTTGTAGAAAATGAATAAAAATGATAAAACCGCCCACAACCGTGATACAATAGAAGCCGTAATAGACCCATATATTCAGCAGATATGTTAGAAATTGGATGCCTATGAAGACACCAGTGATAAGGAGACTTAATAAAAAAGGAATCATAGTTTCACCAGCCATCTGGCTTTGGACGAATTCTTCGGCAAGTGGCAACCCAGATGTCGATTTCGGGTAAAGAATCACGAAATTAAGTAAAATGATGACTACCGGTAAAACATAAAATATGCCTAAGGCTCCCCAAGTAACAGTCGCAATACAGAGCATAAGGAGCGTACACGGCACAACCATATAGACGAAAGCCGTTGCCTGCACACCTCGCCATAGGTCATTGGGTCCAGGGGCTGGTGCGAGTGTTAACATCCACGATGCGTTCCAATGTTCCGAATATCTAATGGGTGAAATAAAACAACCGATGAGACTGATTCCGACGAAATAGAACATCACAGAGAAACCTGGGCTTAACCCAATGGCGAAAGAATGTTGAATCCATCCTTGTTCAAATATGACGATGAGCATAAGAACGCTTCCGAGCGCAGCGAAAAGTTGCTTCAACAGCGTTCTATCGCGGCGCATGTACACAGCACAGAGGCAAAGTCCCGCACGGATAGTGCTATTTCGGAACATTCGCGCAAATAGCGGCGTTTTTACTCGGATTTTAGCCTTTTGCCGACTACCGGATTCCAAGAGATAGGAGAGATATGTTGAATACCGCTGCGCGATACTCCGAAGCGGAACAAATACCAAGAACAGCGTTGAAGCGACAGCCAATCCTGCTGAAATCAAGAAACGCAGTTCTATTTCTCCAAGCATAAGCGAGACAGTTCCGGCGAACCAACCGTTCGGAAGCACGTGGAGCCATTTCAGAACCGAAGCCAATAGCCCTTCTGGTATGTATCGTATCAGGCGCGACAGGAGTATCCACGCCACCGGGAAGAGTGCCGGCAATATAAACTGCGCGTATTGTGCGATACTTCGCAGGAGGCTTTTGCTATAGAGTCTTGTCAAATATCCAGCGAAAACCGTCATCACACCGATTGTGAAAAAACCGGACATAAAGACGATCGGCAGGTAAACGATAGGAAAAAGGAGCCGTAGCAGAGAAAATTCACCTTTATGAACCCAGATACCACCGATAGTAGGCATCAGGTTCAAACTGCCTAACAACAGAACGGTGTAGGTGAGGATCTGTGTCAACTTCACGAGGAAATAGGTTCTTGATGACACGGGGGTATGTGCTATAACCGGATAATTTATCGGTGCAAGAAGAATATCAAAGTATGGGACTATCCACAGACTTAGCATCGCCATAGACATCGTGATGCCGATAAGCGAAAAAGTAAATGTGTCCATTGATACGACGAATGGCATAAATGTGAATAAAACACTGATTATAAAACCGAAAACACAGGTCACAGCAAGCGACATACTGGATAAGTTGTTTCTTCCTTCGAGTGCGCGTTTCTCGACCAATTTTTCTGTTTTTAGCAACAACCTGTACTGTGTTGGAGAGGCACCGAGCACTGCTACAATTTTTTCGCGTAGCTTGCAAGCCGAAAACTTGCTGTTAGAAGTTTCAAGCATTCGGGGTGTCCCCCATCACAATCCGAATGGCTTCCTCTGTTTTTTCATCAATACCTGTTGTTTCGGTAAGCTGGGTAAAAATTTCGTTAAGGGCACTCTGATTCGTCTGCTGTCGCAATTCCTCTACTGGGGCATCAGCGATGAGTTTCCCTGAGTTGATAATCATGATTCGCGGACAGAGCGTTTCGGCAACTTCGAGAATGTGCGTGCAATAGAGGATCGTTTTTCCTAACTCGGCTAAACGTTGCAGTAGTGTTTTCATGAGGGTTACCGTTCCGACATCCAGGTTGGTGAACGGTTCATCTAAAAACAGGACATCCGGATTGTGCATGAGCGCGGACATAATGATGCACTTCTGGCGCATCCCCTGTGAAAAACCGCTTATTCTTTGGTTTGCCTGGAATGCCATGTCAAACAGCTTGGCGAGTTCTTCTATTTTCTGCGCGATGAGGTGTTCCTCTAAATGATAGAGCCTGCCGATTAATTGAAGGTGTTCTACCAAGGTGAGGTGTTCGTAGAGTTGTGCCTCTTCTGGCACATACCCGATGTGCCGTTTTAGTTCAAGCAGCTCCGTCTCGGCATTATATCCCGCCACAGAGATTTCGCCGGAGGTCGGGTGCAGCAAGCCTACAAGCATTTTAAGGGTTGTGCTTTTCCCAGCACCGTTGGGACCGAGATAACCGACGATTTCACCTTGTTGTACCTGAAAACTAATGTCGTCCACTGCTGTATTTTGTCCATATTTTTTGGTGAGATTTGAAACCTGAATCATATTTTTCTTGTCCTTGTATTTAGGTCTATTTATAATTAGAGACGCGATTTTGGGGCGAAAAGGGTGCATAATTGCAGAAAAACGAGAAAATGGAGTGGGTCTGCTACCTCGCAAATAACTGAATACTCTCACTGCAAGGTAAACTGATAACTGACGACTGAATACCTTACAGTAGACATTCATTTCGATTTATGATACCATGATACCATATTCAAACATTTCTATCACCCGATTTCTTGAAGGAGGATATACATGGAATTCGTCCAGTTGACGGAGGCACAACGTCAAGCGTTTGAAGAGAATGGATACTTCATCATGCGCTCAGTACTTGACAACGAGATGATAGACCGCCTGCTTGAAGCGGGTGACCGTTTAATGGCATCTTTGGATCTCAATGGCGGACATTATGGACACAGGCGGGATGGATTGGTACAAGAACCTGCCTTCGCGGAGCTTGTATCACAAACAAAAGCGATCCCCTTGGTAATTCAACTTCTTGGTACGAATCTGCACATTACCAATACCGCGCTCCTCTACAAACACCCACAGCCGCATGAACTTCCAGAACAGCGTGGCTGGCACCGAGATGCCGGGGTGCATTTGGATCTCGGACACAAGGATTGCCCGCGCGTCGGCTTGAAGGTCGCTTACTGCTTAACGGACTGTGATGTACCGAATTCCGGTGCGACGCTGTTTATTCCGAAGAGCCACAAGTCAGGGGTCCCCTTGGGAATCCCCGAAGATGAGATTGATCCGATTGAACCGTACGACGAACCATTGCTCCGCGCCGGGGACGCGTATTTCTTTGAAAGCCGTATCTATCACACCACCGGACTCAACTTTACCGATAAAACCGCCAAAATTGTCATCTACGGCTACCATTACGCGTGGCTGAAGCCGGAAGGGTATCTGCTATATTACAATGACAAACAGCAGCCCGACGAAGATGTGTTAGGACTCGTTGATGATTTGGGGAAACAGTTTCTTGGTGGTGGGGGCGGTGCAGCAGCACGATGGGCAGCAGCGCATAATCTGAACTTAGAACAAGCACCACACAGCGTGACAATCTAATTGACTAAAACCGATAGAAAGCACGCGCATTTTCTGCCATGATCTTACGCTTGAGCGTCGGTTCAAGGTTTTTGGGGAGTGCTTGATCGGGGGAATCGAAATCCCAATGTGGATAGTCCGTCGCGAACATCAACCTGTCATCTAAGTTGAGCTGCGCGAGGAGTTGGTCGAAGTATTCTTGTTTGGGGGGTTCTTCGATAGGTTGCGTGGTAATCCAGAAGTGTTCTCGGATATATTCAGACGGTAACTTTTTCAACTCTGGCACCTCATCATGCAACTTTTTCCACGCACGGTCAAGTCGCCACATCAACGGCGGTAGCCAAGCGAATCCGCCTTCAATCAGAGCGACCTTGAGCGTCGGGAATTGTTCAAAGACGCCTTCACAGACGAGGCTGGTTACTTGTGTCTGAAACGCCTGTGTCATCCCCGCGTGGTCTTCAATATAGTGCGAAGGTCTACCGACAGCGGTAATCGGTCCTACACCGACACCGGTGAAGTGGATGCCTATCGGGAGGTCGTGTTCGACTGCTGCTTCATACATTTTCCAGTACTTACGCCGTCCTAACGGTTCCATCGTCCGAGCGAGCAGCAATATTTGCACGAATCCCGGATGCGTTGTCAGTCGGTTAATCTCAGCGGTGGTGAATTCTGCGTCATCGCAGGCGACAACCATGGAAGCACGGAGTCTCGGTTCTTTTTCAAGCCATTCTTCGATTTGCCAGTCGTTCACGGCACTTGCCCACGCTGCAGCATACGCGAGGTTTGGCATCTCACAGACAGGTGTCAAGCAGTTAAGAATACCGAATTCGATATTGAATGTGTCCAGCAGCTGCTGGCGTAGGAAGTCGAGATCGGAACCCGGTCTATGTCCGGAGGGTGTCCACGCGTCGTATCTGGCACCGAAGGGGTGGGCGCGCGGGATGTATGCGCCGATGCGATCGGTTGTGCCGACCATACTATGATGCTTGCGCCAACGCTCGGAGAGATAGGGGTATAGCACCGTTTCGGAAGCGAGCGTGTTATGGATATCGCAGTCGATAACTGATGGTTTTTGGTGTTGTTTCGGTGTCTCTGTTTTTGGCATCCTTATGTCCTCTAATATCTCTGGCACTTTTGCTATTTACTGATTATTTCTACTTCCAATCGGATTCTCAAATTCTTGGCAAGTGTATCAAGAAGTCTTTTTTTTGCCTCTGTACCGTGATTCGTTGATATAAAATACTTACCATACGCACGCCCCTGGACCCCTGGACGGAGTGGAGTAGTTGATATACAAGCACCTTTCTCATCAGCATTTATCACCTGTTCTTCTCCTAACCTTTCTATTAGTTTCAGAAGCACTTCAACGAAAGTTTCTAGTTTGATAGAACGTTCTATCGTTTCACCATCTGGCATGGTGACAATAAAACGCTGAGGCGATGTCTTTGCTCTTTGTTGTTGAGGGGATACTTGAGTTATCCTACTAATAGATCTTGTTGGGTCTTGCTGAACTAACGGGGGTGAGGGTACTTTCCTATCCAACTCGGCTTTTCTTTCTAGACTTTTCAGAAAATCTAATACCTGTTCTTCTGTTGGCTCATACCCAATCTTATTTTTTGATTTCTCCATCACGGCAAGTAGCAAATACTCATTTTTTTCCTGGACCAATTCGCTCCATACTTGTGGCAAGCGTGCTTCAACTTGTCTTTGCTGAACGACCTTCTCATAGTCCTTCTTGATTGCTTCAACAGCTTCACCCGTGCCTATTGAATCATAGTTCAAATATCTACTAAGACGTTCGGCATTTTCCTCACTATCACCTTCGCTCAGGTTCAGTTCACATACCTTGCGTTCCCTGAAATTTCCTTGTCCAGTTGGGTAAAAAAAACGCCATTCGCGACCATCAGTAAGAATGGCGATCGGGATGCCTTCGTGAAAAGCGTATTCAAAGAGTTGCTGTTCTGCTCCTTCAATGTTTCCAACGTGTTTAACTTCAATGAAAACGATTGGTTTTGATGGCGGATGGCATAAGGCAAAGTCAACTCTTCGTCCACCTACGGAATATTCAGGGGCGATAATCTGAGGATTGAATCTTGGCCAAGTCAAGGCATCAAGCAGTCTAAGGACAACACCAGTGGCAACAGCTGCTTCATTTGTAAACAGTCCTTTTTCCAAATTATCACGTATCTCGTCAATGTGTTCCTTAAGTGTCATTGTTTAATAGATATTTCCTTTCATTCCAACGAAAAATTCAGTTGCGGCATGGGTTTATAGAAAATCTTCTCATAACGAAGATAATGAATTAGGTCTTCGGTCTGATTAGCAAGTCGTTCACCATTTAGTTTAATTTTTCTACTGATATTTCTCAAAACCTTGTTTGCTTCAATAGTTATGAGTGTTTTTGTGGGTTTTGTTCATGAAAATGCGCGCTGATGATAGACAACATCTGCCTATCACCGGAAAGTTGAAGTTTTATCTGATGAAAAGTCAGGCGTGTTGAGCGACTCACACGCTGGATCATGAGATAACTGAGAACCTTTATACCTAAGCCCCCATAAGCCCCGTTTCGGTGATGTAAACTCATTGCCGAGAGTCGCAGATCGGTTTTCAGATGTCGCCAAAACTGTTCAATACCATGGTGTTGCGACCAAATATGGAGGATCTCTGCCGCGCGTAAAGGTCTCCCGAAGACCATCATCGTTTGCGTTTTTGCGTATGCCTGAAAAAAGAGCAGCACGAGTTCGCCAAAAGTCGGACTCTTTGCCCGGAGCCGCCGCACGGGTTTATCACACCCCCATTGATGCGTAAGCAACTTGATGGTTTTCTTGTGTTCTGAAAGTTTACGCCTCTGACCGTCAATCTCCATGACGTAGTTGCTTTTACCGTGAATAAGGATACAAGTGAATCCTAACTCTAACAACGTCTCAATGAGGTCTTTACTGCCATACCAAGAATCAAAGGTGATCGGATACTTTCTCAGATCAATCCCTTGAGCATCAAAGACATCAAGCACTTCTTGAATCATCGTCCGCAAGCACGTCGGTTTATCGGTGTTGCCTCTGCCTTGTTTGGAGACAATACGGATGTTCAGCGGGAGAATGACACCGCCAACCTTCAAAGTGATTGCCAATATATTTCGGCAGTTGATGGCGTTCTTCTGCTGTGTTGACCACCACTTGTAGCAATAAGAGAGCGTCTTGGCATATCGCGAATCATTGGTGTCATCAACACTTATCGTGATACAGCGTCGAGATTGTGTTGATACCGATTTCGATTCAGTCTGACGTATCTCTTCAATAGCGAGCGTAGACGTGATACCGACTAACAGAGATTTCCACTGATAAAGACTCATACCCTTTAGGTCTCGATAGAGTTTATTTTTCGAGACCCCTAAAGCATCTGCGACTTGATTCGTGTTGTAAATTCCAAAGAGATGCCCCGTTGAAAGTAGCAGCAAGGTTTCAGAAAGTTCGGGCGTCATATCCCGAGCGTTTGCGTATAAAGTGGATTGAAAAAACTTCGCTGACGTGATAATATGTTCTCGCATGAGATGTCCTCCCTAAAAGTCTGATTCACTCTTAGGATGCCATCTCATGTGCTAAAAATCAAGCAACTTTATAAAAACAAAACGCATTTTCATAACACGACACGCTCTGAGGCAACGCCTTTAGTCGTGTGACAATAACTTTGATAAATGTCAGTTCTATTATATGGGATTTTATTTAAATGTCAACAAAAAAATTCCATCAAGGCAGGGCTATTTGGTTTGAAATAAATTGCCGGATTGTCTCAATTTTTGGATATTCCTTTTCAAGCCCGGTGGCCCTTTCCAGTAACGGATGGGGACCCCGGTTGCAAACCGCACCATAGGTGTCAATTTAGTGATTTTTCACGGTATTTTGTAGCAGTGTTTCTACACATACTGAAGAAACGCCCAAGCAAATAAACCCCTACGGGACTAAAGAGGTTTTGAAGTCATCAAGGTTTCCGCGTAGAATCCGGTTCGGTTGCAAACCGCACCTACCGGGTCTACGGGTTTAAAAATTGGACAAAAAACCGAAAACTAAATCCTCCTGTCCATCAAGACAAATAGGGTTTAGGAATCGGTTGATCTACGATACATTTATCTCCTATCGTTTAGACTGTGCATTTGCTGGTTCTTAATCTCTTTTCTCAAAATGTAAATTTCTGACGCGTCCTCCTGTCAGTTTAAATCCTGTAACGCGTTCGGTGTCGTCTCGTGTAAAATGGATCTCTGGAAAAAACCATGTGTTCCCATGGAAATGACCGTCGGTGTAGGTTAGCAATATGTCGTCATGCCATATATGTTGTGCTATAAGTTGGTTTCCGTGTATGCGAATGCTGTAGGTCGTATCAAGCTCTTCGGTGTAATAATCACCTTCAAATTCTGTCAACTGTTCCGGTGTCAGCGGTTCAGATTTGGTGTCCTTAGTAGGTTCTGCTGCTTTCTCTGGTTCGGATGATTCTTCTACTGGAGCGAGGACATCAGTGAGATAGATGTCCGCGACCTTTTGTGCCAAACGGAGCGGATTAAATGTGTCCAGATTGCATAAGATAACAACACCAAATTTCTGATCAGGAAAACGGATTAAATGACTCCTAAATCCGCGCCATGAGCCACTATGCCCAACTGTTTTCAACTCTCTATATTCACCGATACTCAGACCTAAAGCGTAACTAATTCGCTCCCCGTTGTTTAGCACACCGCGCTGGTGCATCCGGTCAATCACTGTTTGTTCGCCAATCTGTGTGTTATCAAAATTCAGCATCCATTTCGCCAGATCTTCCACCGTTGAATAGAGTGAACTTGAACCGAGGGCGGTTGTATTGTTAACGGCATGCTTAAACCCACTGTTTTCTACAGACAGATACGAGTATGCTCGGTTCTTCAGGATCATTTGATGGTCATCGTGGAAATGGGAGTTCGTCATCGCGAGCGGCTTGAAGATGTTGGCATCCGTCCATTCTCTGAAGGAGTCTCCAGTCACCCTTTCGAGGATTTCTGCGAGCAGGTTGTACCCGGTATTGCTGTATAGATACGCCTCCCCCGGCTCGAAATTGAGTGCCTTCTGATGTCGCGCCATTTTCAAGATATGTTTGAACGAAATTACATCCTCCATTGCGACACCGGCGATGACAAGCGACTGTACCCAATCCCGTAGTCCACTGGTGTGATGCAGGAGATGCCGGATTGTGATTGTGTTACCGAAATCCGGGACATCAGGTAGGTGGACCCGTATATCGTCATCTAATGAAAGTTTTCCTTTGTGCGCTAAAGTGGTGATGGCAAACGCTGCAAATTGTTTGGATACTGAAGCGATATCGAAGATGGTTGCTGGCGTAATCGGGATATCATATTCCAGATTCGCTGTCCCATATCCCTGTTTATAGATGACTTTACTTTCTCTGGTAACCGCTACAGCGGCACCCGGAGAATCTGGTTTGTTCCATTCTGCAAACAGTTGATCAACTTTTGCCGCAAGCGTTTCATGAGTCGTCATAGTTATTTCCTCTTGGGATTATTTTCGCAGCACTTTGTGCGGGTTCAGTTAGTGGTTGAGTTTGCGCACGAATACGTTTCTGCCAATACTGGGTGATGTGTTTGTTAGTTTTGGCGCTGCCAGCGTTGGTGTCGGATGTGAAGAAAAAGGGGTAGAAAATGTGTAAGGTTTTTGGAAAGGTTTGAAATGAAGTTGGAATAATTTCATTGTTAGAGGCGTAGGTTCATACCATCACCATTCTCTGTTTACCCCGTAAGCATCAAAGATCGTATCTGCACCAATGATTGGAAACCCTTCAACGAGTGCTTGCGCAATTATCAACCGGTCAAACGGATCTCGATGGTGAAAAGGCAAGGTGGTAAGCTTGATTAGGCAGTCAACTGTGATATCCAATATTTCAATACGATTGAAATCGAGTTGTTCTGGAAACAACTTCTCAAAAGGTTTGTTTAAAACGAGTTTCCTTAAACTCACCTTAATGGCTATCTCCCAAAGGCTGACGATGCTGATGAACTTCTCGTTGCGTGGACTGTCGATTAACTGTCGTGCTTTATCACTGAGTTTCTTGTCACCCTTAAGAAACCAAAGCAGCGTATGTGTATCCAGCAGATATTTCATTCGGTATACTCTCTGAAGTCTGGAAGTTCATCGTCAAAATCCTCACTAATGTCAATAAGTCCCTCGGCACTTCCAAAGCCAACCTTTAACCAAGGCTCACAGAAAATACTTTTCCACTTGTATTGATAGGTCGGCATCAATGTGTCCATTGATTCAGCATGAAACAGAAAATGGTACTTCACATACGTCTGATCTATCAATTTGATGCAATCATCTAATGCCTCGAAGGACGGAATGACTTTCAACTCGCGCTTATCCCAATGCGCAATCCGCTTATCAGCAAACGCCGCAAGTATTTTTGCTTTGGATTTAAGTCGCGCCTTATCATCTTTTACCATCTGTGGACAAACGTAGGCTCCACTTGCATCCGCGTATGGCGCAAAGTCATCTATTTTTATGATTTCCTTCAGTTGAGAAGAGTCAACAATTCCTACTGCTTCAAGATCTGCCTTACCTACTACCTGATCTAAGGCGGGTCCATTAGAATGAGGATGGCGGGAATTGAAGTAGTCCCTGGAGAGTTTTTCAGGGGTTTTAGCAATTTCGTCAAGCAATCTTACAAAAGATATGCTATCTTTCTGCAATTCAGTTTGCCGACGGATCCCTGCTGCCGCATGAGAGAAATACGTCCTCGCAAGATAGCTATAGAAGGCGTTAGGCTCTTGGATACGTGGGTTTTCACGGATTATGTCTTGGACTTCCCAGAACATGTTTGCGTCTTCAACAAGTACTTGAATATCGTTGTGAATCGTCTCCATCCATCTGAGCCACTTTTCAAGTTTTTGACTTTTCTCAAACTTCCGATTCATTTTAAGTACCTCCCACAAATGGAAAAAACACGTAGACCGGGTTAAACGAAAAATCAAAATCACGAATATCCCATTTGGTTTTAGCAAGTTAAGTCAACTTCAATCTTCGATCTGTATTTTCATTTAAGTATAATAGATTGTCTGTGGATTGTCAAACCAAATGTCCACTTCGGTTGGATATTTAGTGTTCTTAATTCAGTTCCCATATCCCCTTTAAAGGCGATAGAATTCTCTGGCATTCTCGGACAAAATTTTGCGTGTCAGCGATTGCGGTAACTGTGCCGGAAAAGCCTCTTCTGGCGTGTCATAGTGCCAATGCGGATAGTCACTTGAAAACATTAACATGTCCTCGGAGTCGAGTTGACCGACAATCTGAAGGAGCTCTGTTGCAGTTGGCGGTGCGTCAATGGGTTGGAGTGTTAAGCGGATATGTTCGCGGATATATGCTGATGGTGGGCGTTTGACCCACGGTGTTAGACTGCGCAAGCCGCGCCACTCTTTATCGAATCGCCACATAAGCGATGGCATCCATGTAACACCGGTTTCTATGAGTGCGACGCGTAAGTCAGGGAACTTGTCAAAAACGCCCTCAGAGACGAGACTCAACACTTGTGCCTGAAATACCTGCGACATGCCGACGTATTCTTCCAGATAGGTTGAGGGCCATCCTACTGAGGTCGGTGGCAGTCCGGGTGCACCGCCGTAATGGATACCGATGACGAGTTGATGACGGATAGCTGCATCATAAATCGGGTGATAGCGTCTATTGCCGTAAGGTGTCTGCGATCGGGCGGGTAGCATTACTTGGACGAAGCCCGGATGCTCACCTAAACGTTCAATTTCCCGTGCTGCGAGTTCAGGGTTTTGGCTCGGCACAATCAGTGAAGCACGTAAACGCGGTTCTGGATCAAGCCAGTGTTCAACCTGCCAATCGTTGACTGCCGAAGCGAGTGCAGCCGCGAAGTCTTCATTGTGGACGCTCTGTACGCGATACCCGCACGTAAGTATCCCATATTCGACCTCCCAGAAGTCAAGTGCGTGCTTGCGTAGCAGTGCCAAATCCGATGCGGGTCGATCTTCTGTTGGATGCGTAATTTCAGGACGTGTTGAGGTCGGCAGACCGTCAGGGTAGTCGTTTGCATCCGGTCCTGGGAAACCCGATTCTTCACAATAGTCGCACCAGTAATCGGGCAGGTACGGATAGAGCATCTGATGTGAGGGTAGCCGGTTGTGGAGATCGCAGTCGATGATAGACATGCCTGCTTGAACGAAACTCGGTTTGGAATTTTCGGCACCGCTTGCGAGCCGAAAACTTGCTTGACAAAAGTCGGCACCGCTTGCGAGCCGAAAACTTGCTTGACAAAAGTCTGTTCCCATATATTTTTCCTCTCGCTTTCTGATTAGATTACACCGTGTTTTGTTGTGCTCCGCCGTAGGTATGCCAAAAGAGGATCGGTTCGCCTTTGCAGTGCCGCGCTGTTACATAGTGAATGAGTCCTGATAGTGCTTTTCCAGTATAGGTGCTTTCAAGGGTGATACCTTCATGTTCAGCCATCATAGCGACAGCGCGCGTGCCAGCATCCGTTGGGATTGCATACCCTTCCCCGAAATCACCATGCCAGAGTTCAATATCGTTTGGGTCAATATTGTTAATATCCACTGCTCCGATAAGATGCAAGGTGCGTCTCATCATTCGTGAGATCGCCAACGGATTTGCTACCACTCGGTCAGCAACACGAATCCCGACAACCTGAGTTTTCAATCCAGCGAGCTGCACACCGACCCTCAAGCCTGCCATTGTCCCACAGGTCCCGACCGGTACAAAGATGAATCGTGGTTCTGGGAGGATGCCCTCCTCAATCTGTGATTTTAGTTCCAAAACCGCTTTCACATAACCGACAGAACCGAGCGGTGCCGAACCACCTGCGGGAATAAAGTAGCGTTCCTCACCAAACCCAAGCACCGTTTTTACCTGTTCATACGCGTAACGGATGAACATCGTCTCCATACGCTTAACCTCGTAGACCTGGGCTGCGTGTTCATAAATCATACGGTAGTTTGTTTCGGAATACTCGGTCGGAGGTTGCTTAAAGAGTAGGCATTCTACGTGGAATCCAGATGCTTTGCCGTAGACTGCGGTCGCTCGAACATGGTTAGAACCCGTTGGACCGATTGTGAAAAGCCTTTTTCTTTCACCACCATCGGGATGTGCTGCTGCGAACATGTACTCAAGTTTTCGGACCTTATTACCACCGCCCAACGGACCGCTTAGATCATCTCGTTTTATCCAGAGCGATTCAAAGCCGAGGGTGCGCTCAAGGTTTGAGAGACGCTGCACGGGTGTCGGGAAGTTTCCGAGTGAATGGTGTGGAATTGATTCAATCATAAAAAAGTTGTCTCCACTATACAATACCACTCTCAATTATCTGACCTGCAACATGCGTAGCGAGCGCAGCGATCGTCAACGTCGGTGGTACGCCGACAGAAGTTGGAAAGAGGCTCGCATCGGCGACAAATAAGCCTTTAACCGCGTGGGATTCTCCGGAAAGATTGACGACCGTTCTGTTCGGGTTCTCCCCCATTCGGAGAGTGCCTTGCGGATGACTGGAGGCGAGCATGATGTCATTTCGGATGATACCGCGTTGGCGGATAATCTCAAGATCGGCTTCTGTTTTGATAGGGAGGTGCTGTGTGTAGGGCATGACAATCTCTGTCGCGCCTGCAGCAAAAAGCAGGCGAGCGGCGTTGATTGCGCCTTCTACGAGTACCTTTTTATCTGACTGCCGTAATCGGTATGCGATGTTTGGCGCGCCTTTGTAATTGACCGATACGCGTCCGGTTGTTCTATCGTGTAAGAGAACGAGGAGCGCGGCAATGTGCCGGTAGCGTTCCATCAGTTCTCGGTGATCTTCACCAAATCCCGGCAGGTTTGCCGCTACGATCATCTGTGAACCAAAGGCAGGCATGAGCAGGTAACCGCTGTCCGGCAGACGTTTCATATCCAGAAACTGATCAATATAGTAGCTTTGCGGGATGCCGAGATGTCCATCAATGGTTTCGTTAAAGACGCCACCGACGAAAGCAGCGGGATGCAGATGGAGATTTTTTCCGACCCGCCGGTTCGCATCGGGAAGTCGGCTTTTTAACCAGAGTTGTGGCGAGTTGATGGCACCAGCGGCGAGGACGACGATCTTGCTTTGGACCTCCAATCTGCCCGATGGTAACCGTGCAGAAACGCCGGTGACGCCACCTTTTTCCACGTGAATTTTCTCAGCCATGCAATCGCTGTAAAGTTTCGCACCCGCCGCAAGTGCCAAAGGGATATAGGTAACCGCCATGCTTTGCTTCCCCGTTCCGCTCGAATCGCTTTGCACTGCTTTGGAAACCGGACATCCAAAAAGACACTGAGCGCCACATGTAGGGCATTCGCCGCGGTTGTGTCTTTGCAATCCACCGCGCCACCGCATCGCCTCACACCCACGGCGGATAACGGCGTTTAATGGATTTACATCTGTTTCTTGGATCTGTGTAACGCCGAGGATCTGCTCCACCTGATTGAAGTGGGGCCAAATCTCTGGGACCCGCCATTTGTATAATAGTGCTTGGGCGGGGCGGATCGCATAACAGAGATTATGTACCGTTGAACCGCCAACGCCTTTGCCTTGTGAAATGACAATGGCATCGTCCCGTGTGCGGCGTAAGCCACTATCCCAAAAAAGACGACGCAGCATCTCAGGTTCGTAGCTACCGAAGGTACTCGGGTTGTGATTTTCGCCTGCCTCTAAAATAATTACTGATAATCCGGCTTCGGCAAGTTCTTTTGCGACGACTGCCCCACCCGCTCCAGAACCGATAACGCATACGTCGGCTTGCTCCTGCTGATGTAGTTTCCTTTGCCGCAGCGAGGCGAAAAAAATATTGATTCTTGAAGATCGAGATTGTGAGTTATTCATAATATCGTGTGATGCTTGCAAATTGAGATTCATTTTGTCAGGGAACGATAGCGTTGATACGCCCGTTCTGCTTTCGCCTCTTCACCGATTTGCCGATAGGCGTTTGCTAAGTTTCGATACAGTTGTGGGTTCGTTGTGTTAAGACGGACAGCTGTTTCAAATTGCGTAATCGCCTGCCGCGTTTTTTTTAGCATCATGTAGGCAATACCGAGACTATTTCGGTATATTGCGCTCTCTGGATGTGATTCAACGAGCGGTCCGTATACCTCAAGTGCTTCCGAGTATGCGTCTGTTTGAAGATAGATATAGCCGAGTAGTTCGGATGCTTTCTCATCATTTGGAGCGATAGCAAGGCACGCTTTGAGCTCTACAATAGCGGGTCTCCATTCTGTTCGCTTGATGTGCAGTTCCGCAAGTTGATAACGTGATTGAAGGCGTTGTGGGTTGTCAAGAATCAGACGTTGAAGTGTTGCTAATTGTTCTTCTTCACGGGTGAGTTTCTCAAATGTCCGGAGTGCAGCGCGCCCTTGAGTAATTTTCCCAGTGCGCAGATAACAGTTCCCCAGATTAAAATGTGCTTTCGCGTGCCGGTTTTGGCGTTTAATAATTGCTTCAAAATAGGGTATCGCTTGCCTAAAATCCTCCGCTTGGAAGTAGGCGAGACCGAGGAGGTAGCGTGCTTCAGTATCCTGCGGTGCCTGTTTGAGGTGATGAATTGCTTCACCGATTCGGTTCAGACGGAGGTAGGCGGTGCTTAAAAGCCTGCGTGCTTTAAAGAGGTCGGGTTGCAGTTGTAAAGCGCGTTGCAACGGTTCAACGGCATCTTTCGCGTTCGCCATACCGATCAAATGTGCCTCGCCGAGGCGAACGTGGGCATCCGCGAAATCAGGCGTGAGGTTAATAGCAGTCTGAAGTGCCTGAATCGCCGGTTTCCACTGCGATTGTTTGCCGTAAAGCACACCGAGTTGATAATACGCTTCAGCGTGCGATGCGTCCAGTTTTATTGCTTGCCGGAACGCAGCGAGCGCAGCCCGATCATCTTTCCGAGTAAGCGCTTGCAAAGCTGTTTGGTATGCGCGTGCTGCCTCGGTTGGTGTGTCTTGTGCTGCTGGCACGAGACACACCACGGATAAGAAAATCAATAGAAAAGAGCAGAAGAGGTATGTTTTCATTGTTCCGCTAATCTGTAGACACGATTTTGCATTTATGATAACATAGTTCCACGTGTCTATCAAGCCTCTATTAGAGTTCCAAACCGCACCATAGGTGTCAATTTAGCGATTTTTCGCAGTTTTTTGTAACAGCTTTTCTACAAATGCCGCCCCTACGGGGCTTAGGTCTGTGGGGTCCCGTTTTTCTACACAGATACCATCCCTACGGGATTCAAGAGGGTTTTGAAGTCTTCAAGGTTTCTGTGTAAAACTCGGTTCGGTTGGGAAACCGAACCTACCGGGTCTGGGTTCAAGACGGTTATTTTTTCTTAGATTAACACCTCTGGTGAGATGAATTAAATCAGCTACGAAGAATCGTAAAAAATGTATATCATTACAAACCTAAGTGGCCGCCTGTTTGTGCACATAGCATGCCGAACACAGTGCAAGAACTCGTAGACCCCGGTTTCTATAGATATACCGAAGAAACACCCAAGCAAAAAC
>CAZQIP010000175.1:0-6481 GCA_964593655.1 uncultured bacterium
TGACTGAAAAACAGCGCCTGCTGTACGCTATCCAGGCTGCTGCGCTTGTCCAGGCCGCCCTCGTACACCATCGTGCCGGTCTCACAATCCACTTCCACGTAACCGCGACCGCCGGCAGACGTGTACCCATGACGGGTGTCCGCCTCCCCGTTGACCAGGGCACAGAACCAGCGATTGTAATCATCCTCTGAGGCAGTCGTGCGCGGCGCCGAACGGCCTGTTTCTTTCATCGGCACTGATGGGTTACCCTGTGCAGGATGGCCGGACCGTGTACCATCATGGCAATGCCGCGGCAGTTTCCCTGCGTGACAGCCCCCGGAGTCCGTTCGTCCGCGATGTCCCTGGATGGGCAGCGCCATCAACGACAACATGCTGAAACCCAGCAGCTTTATCAGTAACCTTTTGCTACGGGTTAGTACCATCACAGGGGCCTTTTCAACAGGATGTCGCAGTGTTAAGAATCACGTTTTATGCTCGAAAATATACCTGGTAATATACCATGAAATATCAGAAATATCAAATAGATATGGCTCGATAAAGGCTCATGACGGCGATACAAACCTGTATCGAATCCGAAGGAATCACGCAACGCGAGGCAGCCGAACGCTTCAACGTGGCCCAACCCCGTATCAGCGACATTTACCAGGGGAAAATGGAGTTATTTTCTGCCGACAAGTTGGTCAGCATGCTAGCCCGGCTAGGGCGGCATGTAGAAATTTCCATAAATTAAGATGCCTGACCTGGGATAGCTCAGGATGGCAACATAGACTTACTAGGACGGATACTGAGGAGGCACCATGACCGATCTTAGGTAGAATGGGGGCGGTGGGCTGCCTCCAGCGAAGAGGCTGAACCGGCTCCGATGGACGCAGCCGCCATCACCGCTGCAAAACCGATAATTCTCTTGAATGAAACTGATAACTTCTGTATCGGGCTATGTTATATTAGTTGCAATAACATGGTCATCTGCGGCAGTCTATGCGCATACGGTTTGCCGCGCAACAAGCGACTATCCAGTGTGTGGTGTCAATGCGAACTATCACATACTATTATGCTGGGTAAGACTAAGTGTCATGATCTTTGATAAAAATCCGGGGTCTCCTGATGCGCGATACGCCGCAGCATGTCCTTATATTTGCCCGCATCATTCTACTACGGATAGCCGGCAACATTGTGTCGTATAGGAGAGGAGTGGTGATAGGTGAAGCACGTTAGCCCCCTTCGATACCCTGGCGGTAAGACTGGGTTAGCTAAATTTCTATCCGAGGTGATAACTGAAAATAACCTTCGCGACTGTATCTATTTCGAGCCATATGCTGGGGGAGCGGGAGCAGCTCTAACCTTACTTGCAGAAGAATTCGTATCAGAAGTTTATTTGAACGATGCAGATATCCGAATATATGCTTTTTGGCGGGCAGTGCTTGACGATAGCGAGCGCTTCATCAATAAGATTTACGAGACACCACTTACAATTGAAGAATGGAGGAAACAACACGAAATCTGTACTGACCCGTCACAATATTCCCTCTTCGATATCGGATTTGCCGCCTTCTATATGAATCGCTGTAATAGATCTGGCATTTTAACTGGGTCTGGTCCAATTGGAGGTTACGAACAGAAAGGGAAGTGGCGTATGGATGTTCGATTTAACCGTGAAACATTAGCTGGACGAATTTTGGAACTTGACAAAAAACGCGAGCAAATCCACATATCTAATAAAGACGCCGTTGATTTTCTGAAAGAGAAGCTTCAGATAGTCCAGGGGAAATATCAAGGCTTTATTTATCTCGACCCACCATACGTAAGCAAGGGTCAACGCCTCTACATGAATTCATATGAAGAGAAAGACCATAAGATCCTGGCAAAGTATATTCTTGCCCAACAAACATTGCTATGGCTCATGTCTTATGATGATGTAGATTTAGTTCGGAAACTGTACAGTACGTGCAAAATTTCGCTGCTGCCAGTACGATATGCCTTACAATCAAAGCGTCCTGCAGAAGAGTTGATAATCTCTCCAGAGAACGTAGTACTGCCCTCTATTCATAGCATGGACGAGTACAAGAAGCCTGTGCAGAAAACTGCTTAAAGGAGATTCACATGGGAGAAGTAGAAGCACACACTAAACTGCTTCCTACAGCTAACTTGCATTTTGATCGGGAAAATCCCCGTCTTGCAGAATATGGAATCACCAGAACGACATCAGATGACGACATCATCTCGCTACTTTGGGATGCTATGGACGTCAAAGAACTGGTACAGTCCATCGAAGCAAGTGGATATTTTCAACACGAACCTCTTATTGTAACCGAGGAAGACAACCAGTACATAGTTATCGAAGGAAATAGAAGACTGGCAGCAGTAAAAGCACTTCTAAATCCCAGCGCGTATGCTCAAAAAGGTTGGGATATTCCCATAATTCCGGAGCAGGCTCGTAATGATCTTGAACACCTTCCGGCCACTATCTCAAATAGGTTAGATTCTTGGCGCTACTTGGGTTTTAAGCATGTAAACGGGCCGGCGAAGTGGAGTAGTTACGCTAAAGCGAAATACGTCGCTGAGGTTCATCGTAAATATAATATTCCTCTTGAAGATATCGCAAATCAAATTGGAGATCGACATAAAACGGTTCAACGGCTATACAGGGGTTTGATGGTCATAGAGCAGGCTGAAAGCGAAAAAGTCTACCATAGAGATGATCGTTATAGGCAACGCTTTGCTTTTTCTCACTTGTATACAGGACTTGATTACGATGGCATCAGCAAATTTCTCTCGCTTAAAGCCGCAGATGCCGAAACTGCGACACCAGTACCAAAAAATGCCCTTGAGCATCTTGGTGAATTGTGCATTTGGCTGTACGGGAGCAAGAAGCAGGATAAGCCACCGGTAGTTGAAACTCAAAACCCGCATCTGCGACAACTTAACACTGTTTTGAAAAACAGAGAAGCTGTTGCCGCGCTTAGATCAGGAGCGGAACTTACAGTTGCGTTTGAGTTAAGCCGTCCAGCAGTTGCTGTATTTGAAGATGCTTTACTTGCAGCCAAGCGAGAACTTCTTAGGGCACGCACTTACTTGACAACTGGCTACGATAACTCGGACGACCTGCTTCGCATAGCAAACGATATTGCTGACTTGGCAAACGACATATATTCAGAGATGGAGCGCAAGAAGAAGCGTATCAAAACAAAGCATTATATACAGGATTAATAGTGTTCAAGTTGCCCAGTCTGCCATCACCTAAGGCAGATATTCATGAGTTGGCAGACTTTGCTGAATTGTTATGCTGGAAAAAAGGGAAGACATCTGCCAGAGAAATCATTGGATATCTCGTGAGAATAGATGATAACGAAATCATTGATGGATGCAATGATGCTGAAGATAAGTACACCGAATTGCTTGACGATGTGATGAACGAGATTGAGCAAAGGGCTATAGCCTGTGATTCAGGTTATCCGTTCACTCTGGAAGCTAAAGGTACAGTTTTGAAATTCCTGACACCTGAAGCTGAAGAGGCACAACTCAATGTTTATCTGTATCTATTGCTCAGCACCCGTCTTAACATGAAAGAAAATAAAAAACATGCAGGCATTGATGGGACAAAATTGCTGGAAGCTCTTTCTGCTCACGCTCTAAGAATGTATCTTGGGCCCAACAAAGCAAAATCTATCGTCTTCGGGACAAGCAAGCAAGGAACATTTGAAGACAAGGTCAACGAACTGTGTAGTCTACTCGGCGAGGGCTCCGGATTCAATAATCTGGATATTGCTTCTGTACAGAATAAGGATGATGCACTGGATGTGGTTGCATGGATTCCATTCGCAGACGATTTACCTGGTCAACTAATCGTTTTTGCACAGTGTAAAACGGGGACGAATTGGCAGGATTCTACTTCGGAACTGCAACCGGAAGGTTTCATAAAAAAATGGGTGCAAGACACGTTTCTAGTAAACCCGGTCCGAGTATTCTGTATTTCTGAGGCTGCAGATCGCTCACAATGGAAAAGGATTTGCATTAATGCTGGCATTCTATTTGATAGGTGCCGTTTGGTTGAGTGCTCTGCCGACCTCGCTGCCGAAACCCTGACAAGCATTGGGAAGTGGACATTAGAAGCCAAGAAGGTTGTTGGCCAAGTAATAAATTAATTTATAATAGATTGCAAAAAGGAGACGTACATGGGAATACGATCTGGCAGAGTCACCGAGGAAGAAGTAGCTTTTGGAGTTTTGCAAATCGCAGTATCGGCTCCAGATGGCATTGCCACATTTGAAATGTGTCGGCAACGGTTACCGCGTTATCTCAATTTATCTGAGAACGATCGACGTCAGTCGGACACCCGACCAAATGAGGAAATGTGGCATCAGCTATTCAGGAATATTAAATCACACGACGGAGCAGACGGAAACTATATTTTCGAGGGTTATCTCGACCATGTTCGTGGAGTTGGATATAAAGTGACTGAAGCCGGGAGGCGACGCATAAAAAAATTGTTAGCTTGAGGGATTAAGCTCATAATTAGCAATCATCGCGTGGGTAGATGAACGTGAAAACCGCCCTTTGATGTTAAATTTGTAGTTGTATGGATACAGATGCACCGAGTATCCTTTCCGCATATAAATACTTTCTACGAGTGGAGTCAATTTGCAAACGAGCATGAATCGCCCTTTAAACTCCGCTAAACAATTTGCCAACCGCCTTTGATCATTCTCGTTAAAATCCGTCTGGTTGTACTTTGAGAATGAAGAATCATAAGGAGGATCAACAAACATAAAATCGTCTTCGTAGAACTCAAACCCGTTTAGGAAATCGATAAAATCAAGCGAAGAGACTTTCAGCAAGCGCATTTTGGCAAGTACAGAGGACGCTCTAAGACGATTGACTTTATTCCTAAGATTTTTATTTTTTGCATAAGCACGTCCGAACGGGACATTGAAATGTCCATTAGAATTGACGCGGAACATCCCCCCATACGCAAGCTCACGAAGAAGAAAGAAGTCTACTGCTCGTTGAACGGACATGTGATTTGTTTCGTTGTATCGAGCGCGGCATTCATAATACATGGCGTCGCGACTTTCGATTGAACCACATTCCCATTTGTTCACACAATCAAACAGCAAGTTGAAAAAGCCAGCATCTTGCTTTTTGACGTACCGGTAAAACAAAATGAGATCTGGATGAAGATCGTTCCCATATGAGGGTACTTGAATAGAATCAAAGAATACTGATCCACCACCAAAAAAAGGCTCAAAGTACCGGCGGTGAGAAGGTAAGCGCGGTCTGATTAGTGGCAGTTCTGAACTCTTGCCTCCAGGCCATTTCAACAACGGATTGCATGGTTCCAGAAAGGAATTTGATTTGAAGACGGTCATACAGCTAGTAACAAGTTAATAATGCAAAGAAAGAAGATTTTGACCAGACGGCCGCTCTTGAAAACCCTGTTTCAGACTGCCGTTAAAGGAGCGGCCAGCAGCCTGGACCGCTTCCTCAGCTTGTTTGGGCGTCATCTCAGTTTCCATGTTGGGAAATGAAACCCACGATACCAGAATAGGCAATATTAGTCGAACAAAAACACAACTTACATAAATATAATCAATAGGTTACAGAAATATTTAAGGTTGTTCAAAGACGATTAGGATTGATCTGGTAACTTATATAAACAGCAGCCGATAATATCAGTAATTTTACCTGGTACGTTCTATATGTGAGAGAGTAGCGATGGATCCTGAAAGACCCAACCTCTTTGAATACGCGACTTCTGAACTCTCGCAGGATGCGTTCCTTTGCTGGTTACTAAAATGGGCAGACCCTGCTTGCAGGAGCTTCAGTCGAGCCCTGCATGAAGCGGGTAAGGACCTAATCCACATCTTGTCTGCTGAGAAGAACCTGCTCCCGCAGCAAGTCAATTCCATAAGAGTTGATAAGCAGATCGGGCACATTGACGTACTATGTACGATCAACGAGGATGAAGACACCAGAACTGCTATCCTGATCGAGGACAAGAGAGGAACTCAGGAACATTCGAAGCAGCTTCAGAGATATAAAGAACTGCTAAGCAGGGGGTTTCCGGAAGACAGGATTATTCCTGTCTATCTTCAAACCGGCGATCAAAGCGACTACAGCAAAGTACATTCTCAAGGATATTCTGTAGTCAGTCGCCCTTGCCTTTTGAACGCCTTGGAAAAACGCGTAGATGCCCGAAGAGAGAGCGATATCCTTGATGGATTCCTGCGACACCTACGCGCCATAGAAAATGACGTGCAGAGTTGGGAATCCGAGGCCCCGGAAGAGTGGTCGTGGAATGCCTGGAAGGGGTTCTACATGAAGTTGCAGAGCCTACCTTCCCCCTCAATACGGGGACGTTGGGGTTACATACCGATAGGTGACTTTCTTTGTTATTGGTTTGGGGATTGGGCTTCTTCTGAAGGCATTGATGCGACATGGCTGCACATTAACCAAAGCAAGGGTACTTTGTGCTTTCGTATAC
>CAZQIP010000176.1:0-40197 GCA_964593655.1 uncultured bacterium
GTGATGCAGAACGTCCTGAGAGCAGACATTAAAGCCATCTTTCTCGAAAAACCTGCCGGATGTTCCCTCGAAGAAGTTGACACAATGACAGCAGGTGCCGATGCAAAAGGGATTCCTATCGTTGTGGACTATACACGCCACTGGGGGCCCCATCTCATCCGACTCCAATCGCTTATCAAAGACGGACTCATCGGCGAGGTGCAAACTGTTATTGGCTATTGCGGTGGCGGGATTCTCTCCTTCGCTATCCACACAACGGATATGATCTGCCAGTTCGCAGGCTACGACCCGGTCGCCGTAACGGGATTCGTCTCTGGTGGCGGAGATGTGCCAGAACCTTACGAACCTGAGCCAGCGATTATCGGTTCAACCATCCAATTTGAAAGCGGTGTCATCGGCTTCCATGTCGGCAACCACGGAACGCGTGGTGGGTTCTCCGTAGATGTTCTCGGCAGCGAAGGCAGCGTTCAGACAGGATTTTATAGCGGCGCAACTGTCCACAGAGCAGGCAAATTGGTCGATACCGATACGCTTGATCTCCCTGAAAACGCCAGTCCGTTTAAGGTTGCGTACAAACAGATTACGGACTATCTCGATGGCGGTGCGCTTCCGCATTGTGCCCGCGACGATTATACGGCTGTCAACGAAATCGGATTTGCCACGATTGAGAGCGGCATCACCGGACAGACAATACAACTCCCGTGCCAGAACAGGAAACGGCTTATCTTCGCGAACGGCTAATACGAGGCATGTATGGCATCTGTCTGGAAACTTGATCGTCTATCCCGATTCTTTATGAAGTTTTACGGCGGTAAGCACTATAAAACATCTCCTCACACACCGTTGCGCTTGCCCTTAAATGAATGTCGCGTCGCGCTCATTACAACTGCCGGTTTTTTTCTTAACGGGCAACCCCCGTTTGAAGGTGGGGATTGTTCATACCGCGAGATTCCAAATTCTATCCAGACACAAGCACTCATAAACGGGCATAAAAGTGCGGCTTACGATGAACGCGGTCTCGAAACGGATCCGAACCTCGCGTTTCCGCTCGATAGATTCAGGGAATTAGAGACCGAACGAAAAATCGGTTCACTCAATGATAGACACTTCAGTTTCATGGGGTCGATCACAAAACCGGACGCGCTTATCACACAATCGGCACCCGAGGTCGGACAGACGCTTAAAACGGACGGCGTAGATGTTGCTTTCTTAACGCCTGTCTGACCGATGTGCAATCAGTCTGTAGGATTGATACAACGCGCTGTTGAAGCAGCCGGAATTTCGACAGTTTCAATTACACTTGTTGAAAGTATAACCAAGAAGGTAAAACCGCCGCGCGCCTTAGCGGTGCCGTACGGTTTCGGACATCCACTCGGCGAACCGAACAACCCAGAACTGCAACACGCAATCATCGCTGAGGCACTCGCACTTTTAGAGGATAAAACACCATCTCCTATCCTTAAAAGTAGTAGGCAACACCATATATTAGCAGGTAATAGGTAATTAAACAAAACCGTAGCCTGAAATGAAATGGAAGGGTTTTTGCTTGGGTGTTTCTTCAGATTTTAAGAATAGAACGTTCAAGCACAAACCCTATTATTTAACCGCAAGGAAAAATAAAAATATGGACAGAATTAGAGTCGGTATTATCGGGGGTGGCGGTATCTTTCGTAACCTCCACGCACCCTATTATCAAGAACCAGCACGCCGCGCAGACATCGTCGCGATCGCTGACATCAACGAAGCATCCGCAAACGAACAAGCGGACAGGTTCGGTGCAGATGCCTATACAGACTATCGCGCGCTCCTTGACAGACAGGATATAGACGCTGTTGATGTGTGTGTCCATCCGCGCCCTCACCTCGAAATTACACGCGCCGCTGCCGATGCTGGCAAACACATTTTGATGGAAAAACCGATGTGTTGTAACGTCGCAGAAGGTGAGGAAATGATCGCCGCCGCTGAAAATGCGGGGGTACTCCTGATGGTCGCCTATATGATGCGGTTCGATCCCGGATACATGAAACTCAAATCGCTATTAGACGACGGCACACTCGGCACCCTGCAGATGGCGTATTCCAATCAGGTTGGTTGGTTTTCACCAGAACGGCACCCGTGGCTTTTCGTCAAAGCGGAATCCGGGGGGATGCTGGTGGAGCAAGCGATCCACAACCTCGATATCTGGTTGTGGTTATACGGTCCCGCCTCTACTGTCTATGGATTTACAAGCCATGTTCCGCTCGGCGGCACCTATCCGCCTGCTGACGAAGCCGTTGAAAACAACGCCGTGCTAACCGTGCATTTCAAAAATGGTGGTATCGGCATGATGATTAAGAGTTGGGCGGCTGAGATCGGGAACAGTGGCAACGGTCTCGTCACCAGCAAAGGCTCCGCAACATTGATTCGGCACGGGCTCCGTTGGAAAACGCATGACATGGCATCCGCGGAAGAATTCACCGAACCGGCACCGGATGATGACACCTATCGCAATGTCCCCGACGCGCAACGTCAACAGCGATATTGGGGGATGGCAGCGAAAGGGGCAAGTATCGACCATTGGCTCCAGTGCATCGCTGGTGAAGCGGAACCAACGACGCATGGACGTATCGGCAGAGACGGTATCGAGCTGGCAGAGGCGACGTATCGCTCCTCGCAAATCGGTGCACCGATTTCGCTACCGTTGTAGGGGTACTGTAATATCACATTTCATTTGTGGAGTGAGGTGCTATATATCGCTTTCCCTATATAGAAGCGTAGTCTCACACTGTGATCCTACTGGTTATATTTTCTGAAAGAAAATTGTCAAAACTTAAATAATTCCTACGGAAACTTAAAAATGTATAGCAAAATAGTTTTAGTGCTGCTCTCAATGTTGGTAATTTTCAATAGTACTACCTTTCTTTCATTCAGCCAGCAATCCCATACCGAACCTTCGGCGGACAGGTCTCCTACCTTGAACGTTCCAACCGACTTATGGAAAAATTGGGCAGATCAATACACCGAAAAAATCGTTGGAGAGGCTTTAGAAGCATGGGAAAAAAGAGGATTGATCGCAGAAATTGATGAGATATTTATGGATGTTTACGCGAGTGTTCGTAAGCAGCTCACAACACAAGCCGTTGAGATGGAAAAGCGGTTCCCAGCACCTTACGATATGAAAGGATATGAAATCGAAGTGACGATAGAAAATACAGGGCCTCGGAAACATTTTGGACCCCAAACTGTTGAGGCACTTATGGAATCCTTTCATGAGGAATACAACTTCGTTATAACCTCTTTTCATGGCGAAGCATATCTCAAAGAATTAGATGCGAAGTACCCACCGGACGAATGGATTCAGATGTTGCTTGATAAAAAAGTCGCTATTGCGGATAGCGATTTTTATACGCGATTCTTGTCAATGCGGGAAAGCGTGGTAAATTTTGAAAATAAGCCAGAAGAATGGACATCTGGAAAACATGGAATTTCACCAACAAACGACTTTCATGCGTACAGAAACGCTTTTGTGAATCGGAAGATTTGGGAACATCAACAAATGCGAGCAGCATTTCTAACCGACCCGAACATAATGGGTGGGTTCTTCGGAGGCACTGAAGCACAAATCTTTTTCCCACACAAAAAGGGACGCGCCTACGTTAAAAGAGACGGAGATAAGTTCGCGTTTTCGGGAGAGAAACTTTCTCGAAAACAACAATTTGAGCTGCTCTCTAAAGGCATAATCCCGGAAGGACACGAAATCATCTATCTTGATGAAAATTCAAATCTTCTTGATAAACCCCCAGCACCTATTTCTCCCGAAGCACTTCTCAAAACTGGTATACCTGGACCCCCGTGGGACGAAATTTCCCCAGAAACTCGCGCGTCAAAGACACCGAGTGAGAAAACAATAATTGGTGAACACTTTCGGGTTCGTGTGCAGCACCCCGACAGGTTGATAACGCCAATTTCACCAAGGTGGGAAAGGCGCAGCCATTATAAAGTTACAGTTCAGACTCAAGTCCCTCAGCGGGCGTTTGAGGTCCCACCCAGAGATGATAGATAGTTCACAAGCGTGGTTCGGTTTTAATAACATCCGAACCCTCACAGTTCCGATCAGAAGTCGCCATGGAAAACGAAATGCCTCTAAATAAAAAGTTTAATGGTTGAATAAATGTTGAAACTTTGATAGAATACTACAGAACAAGTCATAAACACAACAATTATAAACTGCGTCTACCCGCAATCTGAAACCGGCTGAACATTACTCTTGAAGGGATGTGGCGAAGATTACACGAGAAGAATTTTTAAAATACTACGATTCAGCGGCTTACTCAGCCAAACTACGGGTACCGAGGTCGGGTCCCAACTTAGCTGTGATAAATACCGCCCGCATCAATGACGCTGTCTCTTATGGGCGGAACGTTTATGCGATTGCTTTAGACCTTTTAGTTGATAGACGTGCCGCTAATAGGGTGCAGCATGAGGTGTTCTGTCGCGCTGTAGAGCAGACTTACAATTTTTCTGTGGCGGATGTGTGGCGTGGTAACTCGCGTTGGGAAGGCCTGCAAAACCTCACGATAGCGACCGCAGTTGATATTTTGTGTTTACCTGAAGAAAATAACCCACTCTCGCGCCCATTGATTGGCGGCGCACAATTAATCGGTGAGGTGAACAGTAAATGGTGGGGAATGTTGGCACTAACCTTGCGACTCAGAGGTTTGCTTGAATTTCAAGTAGGGTGTCTCACCGTTCTAAAAAAGCCGCTCCCAGAGATAGCAGAACGCCTTTCTAAGACAGAGACTGAAATTCAAGCCTTGCACCAGACAACCATCACGAGGATAAAAAACGCTATTGACCGGTGGGCGCAAACCGAGATTTCAGCAGCAAACGAACACCTCACGGAAGTAGAGGAAATCAAAAGACATTACGATTACGGGAGGGCATTATGAGGATCGGTGTCGTTTACTCTGGCGAACAGATACAACCGTGGCTCTTTCAGGCACTGTACCCTGTTCAATTGCGTGTAAACTGCATCGCAAATTCCAGTGTCATTCCCGAAAACCGGGGCCGTGTCGAAGAGTTCGCATCATTCTTCGATTGCGCTTTCTTTGAGAGCCCTGAAGAAATGTTCAACACAACGAAGCCGAAATTAGATGGCGTTATCATCGTTTCAGACGAGGTGGCAAGCGTGCCGCGTGCCCAACTCATTGAATCTGCACTTGCTGCGGGTATTAATGTCTTGGCTCCGACCCTTCCTAACTCTCTGGAAGAGGGGTTTCATCTTGCTGCAGCATCTGAAAAGTATAAACGGTTTGTTATGACAGGAACACGGTTCATATTTGGCAGGTGTATTCAGGAAATCTTACGGATTGTCAGTGATTCCGGGTTCGGAATTATTCAGGACATGCGCTTCTTGCTCGGCATCGGACGCGTACCGTATTTAAACGACTTGTTGAAGTTTGGAGACTCGCATTTCCAGATCGCCTTTGAGATAGCCCGCCGGCTCTTTGTAGAATATACAGTGCTGCCTGAAGAAGCAACCGTGATGGCTTCCAGAAATGGGGCACCGAACATCGCCTGCACACTCAGATTTCCGCAGGGTGCACTTGGCACTTTCTGCCAAACCTCCAATCGTCAATGGGGAGACGACTCCTATCATAAAATTGAAATTACCGGCAGTGCCTCTCATATCTGGAGCGACCTGCAGACTTGGAAATGCTTCTCTGCGGAGAACACTTTCAGGATGGGCGGCGGAGATGAGGAAATCTCGGCGAATATACAAGGCTCTTCCGGTCAACTTAACGAGTTCCGTTTAGCGATTGAAGGCAATCGAGAACCTTACGCCGGCACGCTCCGGAGCACTTTGCCAGCACTGTGGCTCCGAGAAAGATTACAAGACTGTATTGAACACGGACAGGCGAGTCTAAAACTGAGTGAGATTCGTGCGAACACAGATGCTGAGATTCAACGCCTGACCTCCCAGCTCGATGTTGATCCACAGAATAGAGAGTACCGACATCAGAAAGCACTGCTCTTAGGTAAACGTGGTGAGTTCTCCTTAGCACTTGCCGAATACCACCAAATCTTGTGAATTTGCCCAGGGACCGAACAAGCGAGAAATTTCTGTAACCAATGTTTATGAAGGTGATTTTTCGATTTTTCATCAAAAAGCAAGGAAGGAAAATAAAATGAATGGAAAAACTGCTACTCAGATACAGAACGTTACCAGGGATATTATCGGTGAATCAGCACAGATGCAAGAGGTCTTTCGAGCCGTAAACTTAGTCGCCCCTACAGAAGCAACTGTTCTCATCACCGGTGAAACAGGGGTCGGCAAAGAGATTATCGCCCAAGCCATTCATGACAATAGCCCCCGTAAAAATGAGCCTTTCAAAGTCATCAACTGTGGCGCGTTTGCCCCAGAACTCATTCAAAGCGAACTCTTTGGACATGAACAAGGCGCTTTTACCACCGCTATTCGGAAGCATCGCGGGATATTTGAACAGGCAAACGGCGGAACCTTGTTCTTAGATGAAGTCAGCGAGATGTCGCCTGAAGTCCAAGTAAAATTTCTGCGGGTACTCGAACAGCAAGAATTTTCACCCGTCGGTGGCGAAGAAATCATCGAAGTGGATGTCCGAGTGGTCGCCGCAACAAACAGAAACCTTAAAACCGCAGTTAATAGAAAAAAATTTAGGGAAGATCTCTACTATCGACTCAACCTCTTTCGGATTCAGATTCCACCGCTCCGTAACAGGCGTGCGGATATCGCACCCTTGGCGCATGATTTTGTCTCCCAATTAAGTGAAGGTTACAATAAATTAATCACCGATATAGCCCCAGAGGCGATTAGATATCTTCAAAATATCAATTGGTACGGAAATGTGCGAGAACTCAGAAATGTAATAGAAACCGCACTGATCTTTGCAAAAGGCAAAGAATTGAAAAAAGAAGATGTCGAAACAGCAGTAGAAAACCTAAATGAACCTGACGAACACCCAGATACTGACTCGGAAGCGTTTAAGGATTCATTTGCTGTCGAAGCAGACCCCGCACAAGCACCTAATGGAGACACGCACGTAATACCTGAAGAGGTCAGGAATAGATTATGCGAACTCGCCCAGACCGGAACCATGTCCGAGATCACCTCTTATATTAGCCTTATGCGGTATGAGGCAGAAATTCCGCACTCCTCCAAACTCGACATTGCCAAACGTCTCCAAATATCTGTGCCGACCTTGGATAAATATTGTGCATTGGCCGAGGAAAACGAATAAAAAAGCCGACACATCTCCACGAAAACTCACCGCGCTGCCTTCCTGTACTTATCAATTTTGCGGCCCCTCCGAATTCACATATCTATTGTGTAATATAGCTTCCAAGAACCCAATTTCTTCTAAATAGACACTAACTTTGGCAAAACCAAAATTTTTTGTGAAGCCAAAAACTTTGGCAAGCACTACAAAAATTTTTGCGTCTTTACACGGCTTCGCAAAACCGGAACGCATTCGGTTTCGCATCAATAGGATACTATAAACCCTGATTTTACAAAGCTGTAGCGCATGTGAACCCGTCCAATACACAATAACAAATCAGAAGATTGCAAAAGTTGGCACGGTTTTTGCACGCCAGTAGGAAAGGTAGGGGAACCTCACCAAACAAAAATCCACATCGTCGGCAATGCGGAAAAATATTGGTTCCCCTTCAAAATTTGCCGGATAGCGACTTAAATTCACATAAAAATTGGGGTAAAATAAAAAAATTGTTGTAATTTATTTTCTTTTTTGCTATACTACCTTTTGGCATCCGTAAAAACCCTATAGGTGGTTCGGCGAGTGTGCAAGACTCCCGAACCGCGGCACTGCCAACCAGGATTGCCAGTGCGTGTTTAATTATATCATATATCGCGTTTGATGTCTCTGATATTTTAAGCAGCGTCGCAGCGTTTACGTGACTTTTTTTTGGAAAATCACGTATGATTGCGAATGGACGTTGGAGACGGATTGTCAAGGTAGCTCCCACTACCTCCCGTCTCCGCCCCTCTGGCAATTGAGTATGCGTCTGAGAAGACAACGTCCAAACACCCCAATTCTTCTGGTTCATTGACAGTGGGCTCTATACGAGGATTTATATGAGTGTTGTCTCCTCTAACAAATCCGCGGCTGTATCACACCCTAAGCCCCGCAAAGGTATTTTTAAGCAAAATTAGCGATCTGTATGGATATAATTGCTTTTTGTCTTAAGATATTATATAGTGTATAGTCATATATAGACTTAATTATTTTTATATTAAATGCTATTCAAAATTGACTTATTATAACGATAGGTAGGACTTATGCATGCTGCTCTTTTGTAGCACAAACTTCATAGTTTGTGGCAGGAGACCGTTGTGTTTTCCGAAAATTCTCATCTAACAGAACGGGCTGCAGTCAAAATTGCGTCCGTCCTGGATAGGTTTGGACAATTCTAAGATGATTAAAGGTCTACTATTAGTCAGACGCTATCTTCCGTAGCATAGCCTGGGGCAAACCCAAAATTTTTTGTGACACGAAAAAGATTTTGGCATGCATCACAAAAATTTTTGCGTCTTTACACGGCTTCGCGAAACCGGAACGCATTCGGTTTAGCATCAGGACGATGCTATAAACCCTAATTTTACAAGGGTGTATCGTCTGTGAACCCGTCCAACACACAATAACACATCAGAAGATCGGAAGCGTTGGCACGGTTTTTGCCCGTTACGCGAACGAAATAAGTCGAAAGAAAAAGGAGGCACAACTTCCGCCTCAGTTTATCCAAAATTTGTTTCCTTCTCTCGTTTCAGCCTTAACGCTATACGGAACACTAATATTGGGCTCGTTGAAATAAAAGGAGTTCACAATGAAATCACTGGTCAGAAATCATAAATATACCGTATCGGTTCTGTTGGCATTGTTAATAGTTTTTGGCATATTTAGCACTGGGAATGTCCAAGCACAAAACATTTTTCCACGCACGGTGAACCTGTTTTACCTCTTACCCAATGACCGTCCATATCGCCAAGAAGTTGTTGACGCGATGAAAACAGGAATTCTTGAAGTCCAGTCCTTTTATGCGGATCAGATGGAAGCGCATGGGTACGGCAGGATGACCTTTACCATACAAACAGCCGGGGCGATACAAGGTAAGGGAGATCCGGCTTTTCATCGTGTCAATAGTCCCCACCCTGCCAGTCATTACGAAAGCAATCCAATTATAAATGAGGTCGAGGCTGTGGTTGATACACATTCAATCGTTCAGTTAATAGTTGTGGATGCCCGCGCAGGCAGTGTCGGAGGGCATGGCGTCGGGATTAAACAGAGAGGGAAGGCAGTAATTTATGGCGAATGGAATAGTACAACTGCAATCCATGAACTCGGACACGCTTTCGGCTTGCAACACGATTTCCGTGATGATACGTACACGATGTCGTATGGAGGCGGTAGGAGCACTTTGTCCGCAGGCGCGGCACACTTTTTAGCCGTGAATCCCTATTTTAATAGCAGCGTGCCGCTTCAAGCAGAATCGGCACCCACCGTTGAACTTATTTCTTCCACGAATTATCTGTATGGTGTCGTTGGACATGTAGCCGGCCAGCCGGTCCCTGCGCTTCATGTGCCAGTCACACTCAGGGTCCGTGATCCGGATGGCATTCAGCAGGTAAGTCTATATGTGAAAACACCGGATAGACAGAGCCTTAGTCGTCCCAGTGGATTTTTGGAAGTGATAGAACACCGTAATCTGTCTGGGCAAACAGATACGACTATCACCTTTAACTATGAAGGGAACACGCCGTCCTTTGGTGATACGAATCTTCTTAATACGCTGAAACATACGATTTATGTCTCAGCTATTGATAAGCAGGGAAATAGAATTGAACCTGCAAAGACCAGTGGATATACACTTCAGGCAATAAATATTCCGAAGCCGAAAGTCCCGCTCAGTGAGCGCTCACCACGGGTGGCAGAATCTATTTACGAGGTAGTCCGTCGGTTCCATGATCGGAGCGTCTCGAGTTATGATCACATCCTGCAGCCGCATCTTGACCAGATTACAAATATGTTTGTGAATAATATCCGTGCTTCAGATTCCGCTTTGCAAGCTAACGATTTTGATGGTCTCCCCAATTTGAGTCGCCTTGAACTGAGATTTGAGTCCGGATATTCAGATAGCACACTTTTACCAGCAGGGATTTTTAAAGGACTCACTTCGCTGTCCTCGGTCGAATTCCGATATTATAAGCGCACATACGGGGACGATCCTACGCTTTATCCGATTCTTCCGTTTCCTGTAGGGCTGAAAAAGGTTGGTGAAGGTCAGTTCAAGGCGGTTGTACACACCGGCGCGCTGTCTGACATGGAGCTGCCTCTCATCGTTGTGAATGGAAGTATCAACGGTGGTGCAACGAGTGTCACGATCCCAACGGGCAGTGTGGAGAGCGATATCCTCACTGTGACCCGCACGCCCGGCACAACCGCTGCGGTTATCGTTGATCTTGAGAGGGTGGTGGCAAGTCCCGAGGCAGCTGGCTACGTCTTCTACAAATCATCTTATCATTTGGAATTGTTCAGCCCCTTAGCGGGCGCACCCACCGCTGTCACCCAACGCACACCGCAGGTGATAGAAGCTATCGTAGGCGAGGTGCCAGAGATAAATCATATCCACCATGAGAGAGACCTACGCTACATGATAAACGGGAAATTTGTGGACAAGAAATATAATACCGGCCACTATGTGTCTGAGGCACACCTCGCGGCGATTACGAGCCTGAATGCGGTAGGTGGGAGTGGGACCACCTTTGACAGTCTGTTCGGGGGCCTGGCAGGCAATTGGTTTCGGCAGCTTGGAGATATTACAGCACTGAAACTCGGTGATTTTGATGGCATGACCAACCTAAAAGGACTCTACCTCAGCGGTAACAAGTTAAGTTCGTTGCCGAACAGCATTTTTGACAAACTTACCAACCTAAAAACACTCGACCTCAGCAGCAACGAGTTGAGTTCCTTGCCAGCGGGTCTCTTTGACAAACTCACCAACCTGACAGGACTCAGCCTGTTCAACAACGATTTTAGTTCCTTGCAGGCAGGCATTTTTGACAAACTTACCAACCTAAAAACGCTCAACCTCAGCAGCAACGAGTTGAGTTCCTTGCCAGCGGGTCTCTTTGACAAACTCACCAATCTGACATATCTCAATCTATTGGAAAACCCGTTGCGTTCCTTACCAGATGGCTATTTTGATAAACTCACCAACCTAAAAACGCTTCTCCTACCGCGCACGATCACGCCACCTCAATTGCCGAAAGTTGATAAGATCACCTCCGTCGCTGACCGTACACCGAAGGTGCGCGCCGCTATCGTGGCTGCAGTGGGTGTCAATTCTGCAGCGAATGTGACTGCAGGGCACCTCGCAGCGATTACCGAATTGGATCTGTCTGAAAGCGGTATTACGGCACTGAAAT
Organism: uncultured bacterium; assembly: GCA_964593655.1. Taxonomy (GTDB): domain Bacteria; phylum Poribacteria; class WGA-4E; order WGA-4E; family WGA-3G; genus WGA-3G. Next base: position 11,459 of record CAZQIP010000176.1, read on the forward strand.
CCGGCGATTTTGATAATCTCACTGGTCTGGAAACACTTGGCGTAGGCGGCACGTTCAGTTCCTTGCCGGATGGTATCTTTGACCATTTGGTCAATCTGAAAAATCTCGGTCTACTCAGTAGCCAGTTGCGTTCCTTACCAGACGGACTCCTCGACCAACTGACCCGCTTGTGGGCATTCGCCATAGGCGATCCGGAATCTGACGATGCCATAGCCAAGAGCCCGTTGCGTTCTTTACCAGATGGGATCTTTGACAATTGCACCAATCTGAGTTTCCTTCACATAAGCGGCACGCAGTTGAGCTCCTTGCCGGATGGCATTTTTGACAATTTTACCAATGTACCATTCATGATCCTCAGCAACAACCAGTTGAGTTCCTTACCAGACGGCATCTTTGACAAAGCAACGATGATACTTGACCTCAGCAACAACCAGTTGAGTTCCTTACCAGACGGCATCTTTAAGGGAATTTTTGACACCCCACCAGACCTTACAGGATTTAATATATTGGGTGCTCCTGGGGGGCCAATACCAAAGAATCGGCTTGCCGAATTAGGTGAATATACCACTCTTAACCTGACCGGCAACCTCGTTGATCCGCTGCCGTTTACTATTTCACTGGAACGGGTTGGCAACGGTCAGTTCAAGGCAGTTGCACCCGCGGGCGCACTCTTTGAATTGATGCTGCCAATCCGTGTGGCAAACGGCACCATCACCGGCGGTGCAACGAGTATCACGATCCCAGTAGGCAGGACGGAAAGCGAGACCTTTACCGTGACCCGCACACCCGGCACTACGCTTGCCGTTTCTGTAAACATTGAAACATTGCCGAAACTATGGCGTAAGCATTCCGGCTATGCGCTCGTTAAATCCGCTGACCTACCGCTGGTCTTCACCGAATTCGGCGGCGAAATCTCACCTATCAGTGGACGCACGCCAGAGGTACGTGATGCTATTGTACGCGAAGTGCCAGGCGTAAATTCTGCAGCGGAGGTAACCCAAGCACACCTCGCAGCGATTACCGAGCTGGACGTTGACCTGAGGAACTCTGTACAGCTAAAGGCCGGCGATTTTGACGGACTTACCGGTCTGACCGAACTTGAGTTAATTATACGAAAACAATTGACATCAATACCTGCCGGATTGTTCAATGACCTTAGCAACGTCACGGACTTGGATTTCAGATCCGGGGACTTGACAACTTTACCCGCTGGTATGTTTAATGGTCTCACAAACGTAACAACAATGTCACTCTCTATGCGGCAGTTGACTTCGCTACCTGATGGTATCTTTGATCCCTTCACGAACCTGACAGAAGTCGAAATGGAGATGCCTCAACTCACAAGTTTACCCGCTGGTATTTTTGACGAGTTGACTAACCTGACAACATTGGGATTCAGTAGTCTGCAATTAACAAGTTTACCCGCTGGTATTTTTGACGAGTTGACTAACCTGACAGTCTTATCGTTCTATACTGGACAGTTGACTTCGCTACCCGACGGTATCTTTGACCGCCTCACGAACCTGACACACTTATATTTCTCTACTGGACAGTTGACTTCACTATCTGATAATCTCTTTAATCAGTTATCCAACCTGACAGATCTTGGACTGTCTGGGTCTCAAATCCAAAGCCTGCTTGATGGCATTAAATGGCCAACAACTTTGACAAATCTTGGTTTGTATAGTACCCAATTGTCAACGCTTCCTGATGGAGTATTTGATGGGTTACCGGCTCTGACAACGCTCAACCTGAATAACAACAATCTGACAAGTCTTCCACCTGATATATTTAGCGAGTTACCTAACCTGACAAGACTACTTATAAGAGATAACCAATTGTCAGCACTTCCTGATGGAGTGTTTTCGGGACTATCGTCGCTGACATCAGTCTCCTTGTCTCGTAACGCAGTTGATCCGCTCCGTCTCACCGTCCTTTTAGAAAAAGTTGGAACGGATCAATTCAAAGCAGTGGCACCCGCTGGTGCACCGTTTGATATTGTGCTGCCGATTAGCGTTAAGAACGGTAGTATTAACGGCGGTGCAAAGCATATCACGATCCCGACGGGGAGTGTGGAAAGCCAACTCCTCACTGTAACTCGTACATCTGGTCCAACCGCTGCTGCCACCACCGTGAATATCGGGACATTGCCGGGGCTACCCGCAAATCATTCGGGCTATGCCGTTGTACGATCAAGTCACCCACCATTGGACTTCTCTGAGTTAGTCGGACCGGCAATAACGCCCGTCAGCCAACGCACACCTGCTGTGCGCGATGCTATCGTGAGAGTGGCTCGCGTGAACTCTGCCAGCGATGTAACCGACGCACACCTTGCTGCAATTAGACAGCTTAATTTAAGTAGAAAGAACATTACAGCACTGAAATCAGGTGACTTTGGTGGACTGTCATCGTTGATATTTCTCGACTTGGAAGTTAACGACTTAACTACCTTGCCAGATGACATCTTTACAGGACTGTTCTCACTGGTAAGGCTCCGTCTTTATCTCAACGATTTAACTACTTTGCCGGATGGTGTCTTTGATGATCTGTCATCGTTAAGGGAACTCCACCTATCTAACAACGATTTAACTACTTTGCCAGCTGACATCTTTGACGATCTGTCGTCCTTAACAGAACTCAATCTGTATAACAACAATTTAACCAGCTTGCCAGATGGTGTTTTCTCCAACTTGTCGTCACTGACGAGACTTTGGTTGCAAGGCAATACAGTTGATCCGTTGCCGCTGACCGTTTCACTGGAAAAGGTGGCGGACGGCGAATTTAAAGCAGTCGTACCAACAGGGGCACCATTTGAGATGGAGCTACCGCTCACTGTTACGAATGGAAGCATCAGCGGCGCGACGAGTATCACGATTCCCATTGGCAGTGTAGAAAGTAAGACCTTCACCGTGACCCGCACACCCGGCACAATTGCTTCCGTTACGGTAGATATCGGCACTTTACCAGAACTGCCTACTAATACGCATGATTCTTTGGGATATAGATTACACCAAGGCTACACCCTCGTTAAATCTACCGATCTGCCACTGGCAGTCATCAGTGGCACTAACACCGCACCCGTTTTCACAGATAGTCCCAGTACCACGCGCGCTATCGCTGAGAACACGGCAGCCGGTCAAAACATCGGTACGGCTATCGCTACCACGGATGCGGATAGTGGGGATACACTCACCTATACCCTTGGGGGCACAGATGCAGCATCGTTCACTATTGTCAGCACTACCGGGCAACTCCAAACAAGTGCAGCATTAGACCATGAAACAGACGATGCCTACTCTGTTACGGTTTCTGTCTCTGATAGCAATGGCGGCACGGATAGCATCGATGTCGCGATCAGTGTCACGGATGCCAATGATGCCCCTGTCTTCACTAATGGCACAACCACGACACGCGCCATCGCAGAGAACACAGCATCCGGTCAAAACATCGGCACGGCGGTGGCAGCAACCGATCAGGATGGCGATACTATCACTTATACTCTCAGTGGGACGGATGCGACATCGTTCAGTATCGTTAGCACATCCGGACAACTGCAAACCAGCGCAGCGTTAGACTATGAAACGAAGCCCTCCTATTCCGTTACTGTCACCGCCTCTGATGGAACCTTGACAGATACCATCACTGTTACTATCAATGTCTCTAACGTCAATGAGACACCCAGTTTTATTGACGGTAGCAGCGCGACGCGCTCGGTCGAAGAGAATACAGCATCCGGCACAAACATCGGCACACCGATAGCTGCCACTGATGCAGACAGTGGAGATACGCTCACCTATACACTCAGTGGCACCAATGCTGCCTCGTTTAGCATTGTCAGCACATCCGGGCAACTCCAAACAAAAGCTGCGTTAGATTATGAAACCAAGACATCTTACTCGGTCACCGTCTCTGTCTCTGATAGCAACGGCGGGAGTGATAGTATCACTGTTACTATCAACGTGACCGATGTGAATGATACCGTTATCGTCCCTCCGTCTGTGCCAGTTGCTGCTCGCACATCGCAGGTGCGTGATGCGATCGTCGCAGCCATACCGGGCGTGAGTGACGCTAACCAAGTGACCCCTGCCCACCTCGCAGCAATCACAAGCCTCAATTTACGGAATGCTGGCATTACAGCACTGCAAGTAGACGATTTCTCTGGTATGACCGCACTGACAGACCTCAACCTGTTCAACAATCAACTCAGTCGTCTGCCGATAGGCATTTTTGAAGGATTAACATCGCTGACAACCATACGATTGGGACGGAACGCAATTGACCCATTCCCGCTTACCGTATCGTTAGAGAAAGTAGGAGAAGGAGCGTTCAAGGCAGTCGCACCTGCGGGTGCGACGTTTAATTACGTTTTACCGATCACCGTGGCAAACGGCACTATTAACGGTGGTGCAACGACCCTCATTATTCCGCACGGGCGTATCGAAAGTGGCACACTCACGGTCACCCGCCCCCCCGGCACAACGGGGCATGTTATGGTGGATATTGCGGCATTTCCGCGTCTCCCACGCACCCACTACGGCTACACGCTTGTCAAATCTGATAACCTGCCGTTAGCTGCCATCCGTGGTATCAATACGCCACCTGCGTTTAGCGATGGCACAACCGCTACGCGTTCCATAGCAGAGAATACCGTCGCCGACACAAATATCGGCACACCGATCACGGCTACAGATGCTGACAACGATAGGCTTACCTATACCCTCAGTGGCACAGATGCCGCAGCGTTTAGTATTGATAGCACCACCGGGCAGTTGCGAACCAAAGCAGCTCTCGACTATGAAACCAAGGCCGCCTACGCGGTCACCGTGGCTGTCTCCGATGGCTATGGCGGCAGCGACAGTATCCCTGTGACGATCAACGTCACCGATGTCATCGAAAACCGCGCGCCAGTGTTCACGGAGGGCAATAGTATCACCCGCACAATTGCCGAGAACACCGCCGCGAATATAAATATCGGCACCGCAATTGCCGCGACAGATGCTGACAACGATAGGCTTACCTATACCCTCAGTGGCACAGATGCATCCTCATTTGCTATTAATCGCAACACAGGACAACTCAGAACCAAGGCAGCCCTCGACTATGAAGCCAAACGCTCCTATAGCGTTACCGTTACCGTCTCTGATGGTCGTCTTACGGATACAATCACTGTCACTATTAATATCACCGATGTGGCGGAGAATCGTGCACCTGTGTTTGCAGACGGCAGCACCACCACCCGCACTATCGCTGAAAACACCGCCGCGCGTGTAAACATCGGTTCTGCAGTAACTGCCACAGATGCAGACAATGATACACTCACCTATACCCTCAGTGGCACAGATGCCGCAGCGTTTGATATCAATCGCACAACTGGGCAGCTGCAAACCAAAGCCGCCCTCGATTATGAAACGAAGGTAACCTATACGGTTACCGTCTCCGTTTCTGACGGCAACGGTGGTAGCGATAGTATTACTGTCACTATCACTGTTACGGATGTCAACGAAAATCAGCCACCCGTATTCACAGACGGCGCGACCACCACCCGCACTATCGCTGAAAACACCGCCGCGAATATAAATATCGGCACGGCGATTGCCGCGACAGATGCGGATAATGACACACTCACCTATACCCTCAGTGGCACAGATGCCGCAGCGTTTAGTATCATCAGCACATCAGGGCAATTGCAAACAAAGGCAGCACTTGACTACGAAACAAAGAACTCCTATCGCGTAACGATAACCGTCTCCGATGGCAGCCTGACTGACACAATTAGTGTCACCGTCAATATCACAGATGTAGATGAAGGCCCCGCAGACACACCTGGGGGCGATACGCCACCACCAACCACGGATACCCGGATAGCGTTTGAAGCCAACACACCCCCTGGATACACACGTGTAACGTTAAACGCTACCGGTACCGTTTGGGGCATCCCGACAAAGTACACAACGGATTCTAATGTCGGCACAGTCGCCTATATGGCACTCGCAAAACTCATGGATTGTAACTTCGCCGATGCTGAAGTGGCGCGACAAAGTATCGTCTACATCAAGCGGCAATCATTGGGAAAATTGAATAATTTCGCATCCGAAGCCGTGTGTGGAACGACGAGTAGGACATGGGCATCTCCTTGGAATGGAGTTCGGATAACGCACCTACGTTTTTTTCATGAGACGCGTCTTCCTAATGTCAAAGAGGCTGTTTATAATCCTGCTACCGATCAAATAGAACTCCCTGGCGCGTGGCAACCACCCCCAGGTAATACAACTAATACTGCACCGGTGTTCGCTGATGGCACCAGCACCACTCGCACAATCGCGGAGAATACTGCAGCGGGGATACACATCGGTCTTGCAGTAACTGCCACAGATACAGACAACGATGTGCTTACCTATACGCTTAGCGGCAGAGATGCCGCAACGTTTGGCATTGATGCCACAACCGGACAACTAAAAACCAAAGCCGCCCTCGACTATGAAACAAAAACTACCTATACCGTAACCGTAACCGTAACCGACGGCAGCCTGACCGACATCATCACTGTTACTATTAACATTACTGATATAAATGAGTTGCCCACGACGACAGCGATTTGTAAAGTTGGGGATGTGCTTGCACCCGGCGAAAGCTGCACTTACCCCGGCACCGATGCCGTCTTCTCTGTACTTGACAACGGGAGTTCGCAATGGAAAATCCCCAACTTCCCTTGGCTCAATCAAGTAGCCCTCGGTGGTTCTATGAGCTTCACCGCAGACATCAATAATGAAAATTATCACTTCGTGGCGAAGGAGGTCTCAAATAACTCCTGGGAAATCGAGGCAATCGGAGACGATACGAATCAACAACCGGAACAACCTGGCGATACAGGAGGCACTCTGACCCTTAGGGCATCAACAGCAGCACCGCTGACCGAGGCGATACTTGATGAAAGCGTCATCACGCTCACACTTATTGGTCGGAAGTTTGAACGGTGGGATTCGGTAATAAGACCTGCCGTGTCCGTTTCTGGCATCTCAGGTGTCACAGTTCGGAGTTATGACATAGATCGAGAAAGCGACACGGAAGTCACCCTTGAACTGACTTATGATGGCAACATGACCTCTAATGGCACGCTGACACTCACCGTCGGTGCCGATGCCATCGCGGGCTACAATGGTCCTGCACTAACGGCACAAATCGCTGTCTCTGCCAGCACAGACGTACCTATCACCTCTGGCGGCACACCAACGCTAACGGCCTCAACCACTTCGCCATTGGCAGAAGCAACGCTGCACGACAGCATCGTCACACTCACACTCACTGGTGGGCGGTTTGCTGATAGCGATTTGCTTATCGAAGACGCGGTGTCATTATCCGGCATTGCCGGGGTTACCATAAAAGATGTGGACCGTGAGAGCAATACAGAACTGGAGATTGAATTGGCATTCAATGGAAATCTCAATGCAGACAGCACACTCACCTTCACTGTCGGCGCGGGGGCGATCGCGGGCTACAACGGGCCTGCGCTTACTGATCAAGTCTCCGTCTCCGCCAGCACAGAGACACCGGTAGATACCGGTGGACAGAACCCCGATCCACCTGAGAGATCCCAACAACCGGTAAATATAGGTGGAACCCCAACGCTTACCGCATCAACGACATCGGCGTTAACAGAGGCGACTTTGGATGAAAGTGTGGTCACGCTCACACTCAGTGGTAGGATTTACGTGGATTGGCTACCGAGTGAAGCCGTTACAGTCTCCGGCATCAATGGTGTCACTTTTAGCAGTTTCTTTGGTGTAGACCGTATCAACGATACACAAATCACTGTGGAACTCGCGTTCAATGGCGACTTTGATACCGATGCCATACTCACTTTCACTGTAAAACCAAGCGCGATCGCAGGCTATGACGGACCCGCACTCACCACACAAATAACTGTAACCGCCGACAGAGAGAATGCCCTCTTAGCAAACTTCCCGAATCCGTTTAACCCAGAAACGTGGATACCGTATCAACTCGCAGAACCCGCAAAGGTGAGCATCACAATCCATGCCATCAACGGGCAAGTCGTCCGACAGTTAGCCATCGGACATCAAGCTGCGGGGATATATCAGAACCGTTCCCGTGCCGCCTATTGGGATGGCAGAAATGAATTCGGTGAACCCGTCGCAAGCGGTGTCTATTTCTATACATTGTCCACGGAGTCCACACGCGACTCCGTTACCGCAGGCGATTTTTCTGCCACGCGCAAGATGTTGATACGCAAATAGTTATGAATCATTATTCTTCAGTTAAAAGAGGCGTTATGGCAGTGACGAGTAAAGCCATTACCGCAAAGGGGTTAACTGATAACTGAAAGGTTTTTCGCAGAAAAACCGAACTGATAACCAATGTAAAAGGAGTTTGTAATGAAAACGTTATTTGTAAATCAAAATGTAATTGTGTTAATTCTCACAGTCATGTTGTTGACATACAGTGTACAAGGTATAAGTTACGGACAGGGGAAAGCTCCTACTTTTACACCGGGCGAGACGAATACGTCCTTGGTGGTAAACTTTCGGATCACGCTTGACGAAGGTGTTGATGAAAATGCCTATCAGATTCAGTTGCGTCAAAAAAATCCTCAAGGAGAGTGGATCACAAAATGTGTCGTTATTGAACGCGGAGAAAAGCATTCTGCATCATATAGAAGCCAAGGGGAAACTGGTAAACCTGATGTGTTTGTTTCGTCCGTATGGAATAGCGGGGGGTGGTTTCAATCTGGATGGTATTCCGAGGTAACTTTTAATATTGAAGCTATCTTCACTGGTCTTGAGCCTGCAACCACTTATGAGGCACATTACCGAGATACGAACCTGGACGAATGTACTCAGAATCCGCCAGCACCAGATCCGTGGTCTGAGATTGGTGAAGGGGTAACCCATGATGTGATTACTGAACCAGGCGGGAGAACGAACTTATATTTTATAAACGATGAATCTATCCATCGAGTGAGCAATGACGGAACACACAGATCAAACATTGTCATCGGATTGAGTGTTCCCCGTGGGATTGCCGTAGATATTGCGACAGGCAAGATATATTGGACAGACGCGGCAACCAAAAAAATTCAGCGGGCAAACCTTGACGGTTCTAACGTTGAAACTGTTGTCGAAAACGAATCTCGTTATCCCAGAGATATTGCCGTAGATATAGCAGGTGGCAAGATATACTGGGCAGACTCGTGGGACGGTAAGATTCAACGGGCAAACCTTAATGGAGCAGACATCCAAAACGTCCTTACCGGATTGGTAGACCCCGAAGGTATTGCGTTAGATATAGTACAAGGTAAGATATATTGGATAGACCGGGGGACCGACAAAATTCAGCGGGCAAATCTTGATGGCACAAACATCCAAGATGTCGTCATCGGAATGACAAACCTTAGAGGTATTGCCCTCAGTTTGACCCTCAAGTTCTCCCGACACACAACTGTTACCTTTTCACCAGCGGCATCCCCCGCTGTTGGGAAACAGTTAGAGATTAGTCTTAACATTACAGGTGGTGAAGCAGTCGCAGGTTATCAGGCAACTGTCCAGTTTGACGAAACCGCCTTGCGTTATGTCTCAGGTGCAAATGGTGATTATCTGCCTGCTGGTGCGTTCTTTGCCGAGCCGAAAGTAGAGGGCAATCTCGTAAAGCTCAACGCTGCATCTCTCGCTGGAGAAAGCAATGGAGACGGCACGCTTGCCACACTCACCTTTGAGGTAGTCGCAGTGAAGGCATCTACTTTGACGTTATCTGATGTGCTGCTTTCAAACAGCGCAGGGGAAACGTTCGTTCCGAAAGTTGAAAATGCTCTGATAACTGAACCAACCGGGCTTGAAGCGGATGTCAACGGGGATGGCACTGTTAACATCGCTGATCTCGTCTTGGTCGCCTCAAATTTGGGCAAAACAGGACAGAATGCTGCAGATGTCAACGGGGATAATGTGGTCAACATCGCTGATCTCGTTTTGGTCGCTGGCGCGTTAGGTGACAATGCCGCCGCACCTTCTCTACATCCACAAGCCTTAGAAATGCTCACTGCTACAGAAGTCAAACAGTGGCTTTCCGCTGCACAGCGATTGAATCTCACGGATCCAACGTCCCAACGCGGTATCTTGTTCTTACAACAGCTCCTTACAGCCTTGATTCCGAAAGAGACGACACTGCTTGCGAACTACCCGAATCCGTTCAACCCAGAGACGTGGATACCTTACCACTTATCAAAGGATGCGGATGTTACACTGCACATCTATGCCGTGAATGGACAATTAGTACGGACATTGTCCTTGGGACATCAACCTGCAGGGATGTATCAGAACCGTAGCCGTGCGGCATATTGGGATGGTAAAAACGCATTCGGTGAACCTGTCGCGAGTGGTGTCTATTTCTACAAACTCACAGCAGGTGATTTTACAGCTACACGGAAGATGTTGATACGGAAGTAGAAATATATCGGCGGAAGGATGGAAGACAAAGGAAGTATGGAGGATGCAATGCCTACCCTTCCATACTTCCAATCTTCCACGCAATAACATGATTGCACATAACAATCAATTGCCCAAAATAAGGAGTATCTGGTGAACACACAATCACTGAAAAAGAAAGTGTTTATATTCCTTCTGGTTCCCATTTTGATGGTGGCCTTCGGAACGCAAAGTATCAGTTACGCACAGGAAGCAAACCCGACAATCACAGCATCCGTTGAAGCACCGTTAACAGAAGCAATCCTACATAAGAGCATCGTCACACTCACGCTCAGTGGGGGTCGCTTTGCTGATGAATGGGATATCAGAGACGCAGTGTCCGTCTCTGGCATCGACGGTGTCACTTTCGATGACTTCTTCGGTGTAGACCGTGTCAGTAATACCGAAGTGACAATTGAACTTGAATTTTCCGGAAACATTGACACCGATGCCACCCTTACTTTCACCGTAGGGGCAGGCGCAATCGCAGGTTATGATGGAAACGCGCTCATTGCGACACTACCTGTCACAGCAGTTGAGGAATCGCTGGTCGCGTCAACGGCGGCACCTTTAACAGAGGGAAACCTCCATGGTAGGGTCGTCACCCTCACACTCACCGGGCGCCGCTTTACCGATTGGGAATCGGATATCGGAGACGCAGTGTTCGTCTCTGGTATTGACGGTGTCACTTTCGATGACTTCCGCGATGTGGATCGCGTCAGCGACACGGAGGTGACGATTGAACTTGAGTTTGCCGGCAACATTGACACGGACACCACCCTTACTTTCACTGTAGGGGTAGAAGCAATCGTAGGTTATAGTGGAAACGCGTTCACTGCAACACTACCTGTCGCAGCAGTTGAGGTGGAATCGCTGGAGGCATCAACGGAGTCACCCTTGTCAGAGGCGATGCTGGGTGGCAGCACCATCACCCTCACGCTCACAGGGCGGCGGTTTACTGGTTGGTCCGATGAAGACACGGTGTCGGTCTCCGGCATTGACGGTGTTACTATTGAATCGTGGAATGTGGAACGGGTGAGCCGCACGGTAGCAACTATTGGGCTTGAATTTGCTGGCAACATTGACGAGGATGCTACGCTGACCCTTACCGTCGGTCCCGATGCTATAGGTTACGATAAAGCCTTTACCTTTCAATTCCCTGTCACAGCCGTTGAAGAATCGTTGACTGCAGCAGCGGCGGCACCTTTGACAGAAGCAAACCTTGACGGAAGCACCATCACGCTCACACTCAATGGTCGTCAGTTTGCTGATAGATGGAATAGCAAAGATTATGTGTCCGTCTCCGGCATTGACGGGGTTACTTTGTCGGGAGGGATTTGGGATGTAGAGCGCGTCAGCGACACAGAGATAGCGGTTAAACTTGAATTTGATGGCACTGACTTTGACACCGACGCAACGCTTACCTTTACCGTGGCAGCGCGCGTCGCAAATCATACGCAGGACCTTACTGCGCAAATTCCGGTTACCGCGATACAGCAATCGAACGCCACCGTGAGCGTTACACCCTCACCCATCGTTTCCGCGAATATCGGAGCACAACTCACATTCGACCTCAACATTACAGGCGGCGAAAACGTCGCAGGTTATCAGGCAACCGTGTTGTTTGATAATACCGCGCTAAGCCTCATGGAGGCTACCAACAGCGACTACCTACCAGCGGACGCGTTCTTTTTAGCGGATGGCCCCTTTGGGCAGTCTACGCTCATCATATCCATATCCTCAAGCACTGGAAACTTTCAAAGTGTGGAGGAGGTAAAACGTGTGGAGGAGGTAAAACTCACCGCAAACACACTCGCCGAGGCAAGTAACGGCGACGGCACACTCGCTACCGTCACATTTGAAGTCGTTGACTTTAAACCATCCACATTGACCATATCCCAAATCTACCTCGTCGATGCAGACGGAAAGCGGTGGGAAGCTACCACTGTACGGGCAGAGGTGACGATACCCCCAGAACCGGCAGCAGCCATCTTCGGGGATATCAATCGCGACGGTATCGTGAACATCCAAGATTTAGCAATCGTCGGTCACCGGCTTGGTCAGAGAGGAAAGAACAGCGCAGATGTCAATGAAGATGGGCTTGTGGATGTTGTTGACATCGTCCTTGTTGCCAGTGCGTTCGATGCAGCGGCAGCTGCGCCTGCATTATATCCACAGGCATTGGCACCGATTACTGCTGCCGAAGTTCAAGATTGGTTTTCCCAAGCACGGCAATTAACACTAACCGATCCTGTATACCTACGCGGTATCACTGTACTGGAGCAACTCCTAAAAGCGTTAACCCCGAAAAAGACCGCACTGCTGCCCAATTATCCCAATCCATTCAATCCTGAAACATGGATACCGTATCATCTATCCAACAGTGCCGACGTGCAGGTCTCTATCTACGATATAAAAGGCGTGTTAGTGCGTCGGTTGGACCTCGGGCATCAAATCGCTGGCTATTACACGGTTCGGACGAAAGCAGCGTATTGGGACGGTAAAAACGCCTTTGGTGAACCTGTAGCGAGTGGTGTCTATTTTTACACACTCACAACAGGCAATTTTTCTGTGACGCGGAGGATGCTAATAATTAAGTAATGGATTTGTAGTCGCGCAATTAAAAAGGAGTATTTTATGAGCACACGAGGGCCTAAAACAAAAGGTTTTGTATTCATTCTGGTTACTGTTTTGATAGTTACCTTCGGAACACAAAGTATCAGTTACGCACAAACAGACCTCCCGACAATCACAGTATCCGTTGAAGAACCTTTGACAGAAGAAAACCTGCACGGGGGCACCGTCACACTCACACTCAGCGGTGGTGTCTTCATAGAATCGGAACCTAACATCAAAACTGCTTTGCGGTTTATGTTTTTCGACAATCATGGCTTGAGTATTCATGGTATCTCAGTTGATGCGTCGGACCTTAATCGTATTAGCAATACGGAGGTGACTGTTGAACTCACAGCGGGTGGGAAACTCGTTCTCGCTGACTATATTGACACAGCACGTCTCTTTATTTTCTTGGGGGCACAAGCAATAAAAGATTACAACGGACCCGAATGCTTTGCGGTAGTTTTAGTCACCCCTGTAGAGGAGTCGTTGGTTGCGACAACAGAGGCTCCTTTGACAGAGGCAACGCTGGACGGTAACGTGGTGATACTAACACTCAGCGGTTGCACCTTCAGCTCTTGGAGATCAGTCACCAATGGTGCGTTGACGTTTACCGGTATTGAAGGTGTTTTTGTCCGAGACAGATGGGATATAGACCGTGTGAGCGACACAGTAGTTACAGTTGAACTCTCATTTTCGGGGAACATAGATGAGGATGCTACACTCACCTTCACTGTCGATGCACAGGCTATAATCGGTTACGATCAGGCACTCACTGCGGAAGTTCCTGTCACAGCAGTGGAAGAATCCCTGGTCGCATTAACGGAGGCACCCTTGACAGAAGAAACCCTCCATGGGAGCACTATCACACTCACGCTTACCGGGCGTCAGTTTGCTTCCTATGGGGATATAAGAGACGCTATGTCAGTCTCCGGCATTGAAGGTGTTACTGTTGATCCCAGACACTTTGGCTTAGAACGCGTCAGCGACACGGTGATGACCATTAGACTGAAATTCTTCGGGAACATTGACGAGGATGCCACCCTCACACTCACCGTCGGTCCCGATGCCATAGTAGGCGGATACGACAAATCCCTTACCTTTGAATTCCCTGTCACCGCAGTAGACGAATCCCTGGCTCTGGTCGCATCAACGGAGGCACCCTTGACAGAAGCAAATCTCCATGGAAGCGTTGTTACGCTCACGCTCAACGGTCAACGATTTGTTGGTAGGGAATGGGATATACGAAAGGCAGTATCCGTCTCTGGCATTGATGGGGTTACTGTTATTTCTTACTCTGGCGGTGTGGTGCGTGTGAGCGACACGGTGACAACCCTTGCGCTTGATTTCAACGGCAACATAGACATCAATTCTACGCTGACTATCACCGTAGAGGCAGATGCAATCGTAGGATATAATCGAAGAGCGCTCACTGCGACACTCCCTGTCACTGCAGTGAAAGAATCGCTGGAAGCCTCAACGGAGTTTCCTTTAACAGAGGCAAACCTGGACGGCAGCGTCATCACACTCACACTCACCGGACGGCGGTTTGTTGGTGGCAATTGGGCTATTGCAAATGCACTGCTCGTCTCCGGTATTGATGGCGTTACTGTTAACTCGTGGGATGTATATGATGCCAGCGAAACGGAGGTGAGGGTTAGCCTAACCTTTTTTGGGGATATGGACACAGATGCTACGCTGACCCTTACCGTGGGAGCAGACGCAATAGCAGGCTATAATCAGGATACAACCAAACAATTTCCTGTCATCGCGATACAAAAATCAAATGCCACGATGAGCATTTCGCCAGCATCTGTCGTATCCCCTGCTGTCGGAGAGCAACTCACACTCAACCTCAATATCGCAGGCGGCGAAAACATCGCAGGCTATCAGGCAACCGTTGTGTATGATCCCACCGCGCTCGATCTCCCGAAGGCTACCAACGGCGACTATCTACCAGAAAACCCATTCTTTTTAGTGAGTAATTACTACCGGGAGGCAAGAATCACCGCAAGCACACTCGGCGAGGCAGCGCATGGCGATGGCACACTTGCGACCCTCACCTTTGAGGTCGAAGACTTTAAGGCATCCACGGTGACGCTATCCGAAATCTACCTTGTCGATGCAGATGGAAAGCGGTGGGAAGCTGCCACTGTAGATGCGGAGGTGACGATACCGCCAGCACCCGCAGAAGCCATCTTCGGGGATATTAACCGTGACGGTGTCGTGAACATCCAAGATTTGGTGATCGTTAATGCCCGTTTCGGTGAGAGCGGAGAAAACAGTGCCGACCTCAACGAGGATGGGCTTGTCGATATCGTTGACCTTGTCCTCGTTGCCGGAGCGTTGGGTGCGGAGGCAGCCGCACCTGCCCTATATCCACAGGCATTGGGACTACTCACAACTCGTGATCTCCAAGGTTGGCTTTCCCAAGCACGGCAATTAACACGAATGGATCCGGCATACCTACGCGGTATCACTGTACTGGAGCAACTCCTAAAAACATTGACACCGAAAAAGACCACACTATTGCCCAATTACCCCAATCCATTCAATCCGGAAACGTGGATACCGTATCATTTGTCCAACAATGCGGACGTGCAGGTCTCTATCTACGATACAAAAGGCGTGTTAGTGCGGCGGTTGGATTTAGGGTATCAGATGGCTGGCTACTATACAACTCGGGCGAAAGCGGCGTATTGGGACGGTAAAAACGCGTTGGGTGAACGGGTGGCAAGCGGTATGTATTTCTATCACCTATTTGCCGGAGACTATTCCGCCACACGGAAGATGCTAATCCTGAAGTAATTCAAAAAAGGAGATTGAATCTCATGAAACGGACAACCTTTTTCATTATAACTATATTCGCTTTTTCAATGATCAGTTTACAAATTACGCACGCACAAGTTGTTTTTGAACATGGTGATGGTGTTCTTTCCGTGGCGTTTTCGCCGGTGGATGGGACACTGCTTGCTTCAGGATCATCAGATGGCACGGTGAAGCTATGGGATGTAGAGACCCAAACGGATGTCGCTACACTTGAGGGGCATGCTGCTGCAGTAGCGTCCGTCACTTTTTCACCCAACGGCATCTTGCTCGCTTCCGGGTCGTATGATAGCACAGTGAAGTTATGGGATGTGAACACACACACAGATGTCGCTACACTTCAAGGGCATGCAGTTCCGGTCACCTCAGTCGCGTTTTCACCCGATGGCGGAACTCTCGCCTCCGGGGCAGGGGATGGGATGGTCAAGTTATGGGATGTCGCGACGCACCAAAATACCGCCACATTCGGAGGATATGATGCTGCTATCCTTGAAGAGGGCGGTTGGCTCACACCTGTGTCGTTTTCGCCGGATAGCGGAACCCTCGCCTTTGGGGCAATGAATAGCATCCAGGTGTGGGATGTCGCAGCTGAAGAAAATATCGCGACCTTTGAGGAATCGCTGGAAGGTGTAGTTTCTGTGTCGTTTTCGCCGGATGGCGGAACCCTCGCATCTTCATCATGGGATAGCAGCATCCAATTGTGGGATGTCGCGACCGGTACAAATACTGCCACTTTTTCGCTACCGAGTCAGTATTTTTTGCCGCTTCCTTCCTTTCAGTTTTCACCCGATGGAACCCAGATTGCCGCTACGCTTGACGAAAATGTGGCACTCTGGGACATCGAAACAGACACACAGATTAATACACTGTTCGGGCATACAGAGGCTGTCCGGTCTGTAGCCTTTTCATCTGATGGATCCCTCGCCTCCGGGGCATTGGATGGCACAATAAGGTTGTGGAATCTGTCGTCCCCTGAGGGACCACAAGAAACAAAACCACAGGGACCATTGGTCGCATCAACAGCGTTTCCATTGACAGAGGCAAATCTTCACGGAAACGTCGTTACGCTCACACTCAACGGGCAGCGGTTTGTTGATGAGGAATGGACTATTGAATATGCAATATCAGTCTCTGGTATTGAAGGTGTTACTATTAGCAGTAGTTATTTCCCTGTGGAACGCATAAGCGACACGGAGGTCACAGTTGAACTCGAATTTGATGGCACTGACTTTGATGCCGATGCAACGCTCGCTTTTACCGTGGAAGCAGACGCAATAGTAGACAGCATTGGTCAAGGGTTTACTACCCTGCTCCCTGTCACCGCGATACAGAAATCGGATGCCACGGTCAGTATTTCGCCATCACAGGTCGTATCCGCTAATGTTGGAGAGCAAATAACCTTTAACCTCAATATCGCAGGCGGCGAAAACGTCGCAGGTTACCAGGTAACCGTGTTGTATGATGCGCTCTATCTTGTTGATTTTACCAATGGTGACTACCTACCAGCAGACGCGTTCTTTGACAGACACGGCTATTATCCCCTTACAATCGCCGCTACGACACTCGCCGGGGCAGCGAACGGTGACGGCACACTTGCCACACTCACTTTTGAAGTCGAAGACTTTAAACCCTCCACGGTGACCTTATCCCAAGTCTACCTTATAGATGCAGATGGAAAGCGATGGGAAGCTACCACCGTAAATGCGGAGGTGACGATACCCCCAGAACCCGCAGAAGCCATCTTCGGGGATATCAACCGCGATGGTGTCGTGAACATCCAAGATTTGACAATCGTTGGTGCCCGTCTCGGTCAAAGGGGAGAAAACAGTGCAGATCTCAACGGAGATCACCTTGTCGATATCGTTGACCTTGTGCTTGTCGCAAATGCGTTTGGGGCAGATGCAGCCGCACCAGCGTTGAACCCACAAGTATTGGAACAACTCGCCGCCGCGGATGTCAAGAGTTGGCTAAGGCAAGCATGTCAATTAACACGCACTGATCCCGTATACCTACGCGGCATTAGCGTACTGGAACAACTCCTTATGGCACTAACTCCCAAAGAGATGGCACTCTTGCCAAACTTCCCAAATCCGTTCAACCCTGAGACATGGATACCTTACCACTTATCAAAGGATGCGGATGTTACACTGCATATCCATGCCGTGAATGGCAGATTGGTAAGGACGTTGGCATTTGGACATCAACCTGCAGGGATGTATCAGAATCGTTCCCGTGCCGCCTATTGGGACGGCAGAAACGAGTTCGGTGAACCCGTCGCAAGCGGTGTCTATTTCTATACCCTCACCGCAGGCGATTTCACCGCCACACGTAAGATGCTGATACGGAAATAGTATCAAATGATCACAGTACTGAACACCAGCAGTAGTTATTTTTATTTTTTTATACTTGCAATAGCAAGTATAATATTATGTTCAATGTCCTGAATAAATATCATACTATTTCTCTCTGAGTGTTTCATCAAGTTCCAAATTGTATTACATGACGTGAAGCAACAAATGTCCCCCGCAAACACAAGCGGGCAATCGAAAAGAAAGAACCAAAAGGAGTTATCATGAAAACGCTAACAGCGAAGCAAAAAATCGCGGCATCAATCGTCGCAGCAATGTTATTCATATACGGTATACAAGGGACAGTCAACGTGCACGCACAAGGCAACGCCCCTGAACTGACACCCGTCAGCGACCGGACGCAGCAGATCCAAGATACGATTGTTGCACTGGTGCCAGGCGTAGATGCTGCCAACGATGTAACCGCCGCACATCTCGCTTTAATCACCAACCTTAACCTGAGCAATCAGAGCATCACCGCATTGAAAGCGGGTGATTTTGATGGATTGTCGGCGTTGCGTTCGCTTTCTTTAGCGAAAAACACGCTGAGCAGCCTGCCCGCTGACATCTTCTCAGGTTTGTCTGCCATGAGTAGTCTTGACTTAGGGAGCAATGAACTCAGCAGCCTGCCCAATGCGGTCTTTTCTGGACTCTCTGCCATGAACAGGCTCAACTTGTCCTATAACAGCCTGGAGAGTTTATCGGCAAATACATTCTCTGAAATGTCTGCGTTGACGGGTCTTGATTTAGGCAACAACCAACTCAGCAGCCTGCCAGCAGATATTTTTTCTGGACTCTCTTCGCTGAATTGGCTCAGTCTATCTTCCAATCAACTCAGCAGTCTACCCGATGGTATTTTTTCCGGACTCTCTTCGTTAAATTCGCTCTATCTGGGCGATAACACAGTTGATCTCTCCATCACTATGTCTCTGGAGAAGGTTGGCGGAAACCAGTTCAAAGCAACGGCACCTACCGGGGCACCCTTCAATATCGTGCTGCCGGTTACCGTTGCAAATGGAAGTATTGATGGCGAGGCAACCACCATTACAATTGCCGCTGGCAGCATAGAAAGCGAACTCCTCACCGTGATCCCTACCCCCGGTACATCGGATGCTGTTACCGTGAATATTGGCACGCTCCCTGAGCTGCCGACAAGCCATTTCGGTTATAGTCTGAGCAAACCGAGCAGCGGTGATAATATTCTCAGTTTTGCGCTCGGTATCCCTAAACCTACCGGCGATCCGAAGGTGAACCACGCCCCGATTTTTACTGAGGGGAGCAGCACAACCCGATCCATAGCGGAAAATACACCCGCTGGCAAAAACATCGGCAGCCCCGTCACCGCTACGGACCTCGATGAGGATGTCTTGACCTATACCCTCAGTGGCGCAGATGCAGCTTCCTTTGGGATCGTCAGTACGACTGGACAATTACAAACTCGCGCACCCCTCGACTATGAAAAAAAGGACACTTACGCTGTGACCATGACCGTCTCCGATGGCAGTGCCACAGATACTATCAGTGTTACGATTGACATCACGGACGTAGCGGAAAACAACGCACCCGTCTTCGTTGAAGGCGATGCTGCGGAACGCTCAATCCCTGAGAACACACCCGCCGGTAGAAATATCGGCGCACCCGTCTCCGCTACAGACCTGGATGAGGAAGATGTCTTAACCTACAGTCTCAGTGGCGCAGACGCAGCATCTTTTGCCATCGTCAGCACTACAGGGCAGTTGCAAACGCGCGCTCCCCTCGACTACGAAAAGAAGAACGCCTATTCAGTCGCAGTCCACGTCTCTGATGGAAACGGCGGAACAGATACTATCGCCATCGCTATCAACGTCACGGATGTAGAAGAAAACAACGCACCCGTTTTCGTTGAAGGCGATGCTACGGAACGCTCAATCCCTGAGAACACACCCGCCGGCAGAAACATCGGCGCACCCGTCACCGCTACTGACCTTGATGAAGATGTCTTAACTTACAGTCTCAGTGGCGCAGACGCAGCCGCCTTCGGCATCGTCAGCACTACAGGGCAGTTGCAAACGCGCGCTCCCCTCGACTATGAACAGAAGAACGTCTATTCGGTAGCGGTCCTTGTCTCTGATGGCAATGGAGGGACAGCCTCTATCGGCGTTGCTATCAATGTCACGGACGTAAACGAAACGCCCACAGCGCACGCACCGGAGTTTATAGAGGGCAATGCTACGGAACGCGCAATTCCTGAGAATACACCCGCCGGCAGAAACATCGGTGCCCCCGTCACGGCTACCGATGAAGACGAGGATGTCCTAACTTACACCCTAAGTGGTGTAGATGCAGCGTCCTTTGGCATCGTTAGTACAACTGGGCAGTTGCAAACACGCGCACCCCTCGACTATGAGCAAAAGAACGCCTACTCGGTGGCGGTTATCGCCTCCGATGGCACGCTCACAGACACCATCGGCGTTGCTATCAATGTCACCGACGTAGCAGAGAACAGCGCGCCGGTTTTCGCGAGCAGTAGCACGGAGCGATCCATACCCGAAAATACACCTGCCGGCAGAAACATCGGCAGTCCTATCACCGCTACGGATGCGGATGGTGACACCCTGACATACGCACTTGATGGCACGGATGCATCGGCGTTTGGTATCGTCAGCACAACCGGACAGTTGAAAACCAGTGCACCGCTCGATTATGAAGAAAAGAACGCTTATGCTGTTACCGTCATCGCCTCCGATGGCACCCTCACAGACACCATCAGTGTCGCTATCAAGCTTACTGACATTGATGAAAACACCCCACCCGTTTTCGCAAGTAGTAGCACCACGCGATCTATACCCGAAAACACGCCCGCGGGTGTACATATTGGTGAGGCAGTGTCTGCTAAAGATGCTGACACCGGTGATACTTTGACCTATACCCTCAGTGGCGCGGACGCAGCGTCGTTTGACATTGACAGCACCACTGGACAACTGAAAACCAAAGCCGCACTTGACTACGAAACGAAGAATTCCTATTCGGTGACAGTAAAGGCCGCTGACAAGACCCTCACGGACACCATCAGGGTTACGATCGCCATCACTGACGTAGATGAGGGCAGCGCACCAGCTTTTGCAGGAAACCGCACAACGCGTTTTATCAAAGAGAACACACCTGCTGGCGTAAACATTGGTACTCCCGTGTCCGCCACAGACGATGACGAAGATACCTTGACCTACACACTTGGTGGCCTAAATGCGATATCCTTTAGCATCGTTAGCACCACCGGACAGTTGAAAACCAAGGCACCCCTCGACTTTGAAAAAAAGAACGCCTACACAGTGACCGTCACCGTCTCCGATGGCAAGCGTACCGATACCATCACCGTCGCTATCACCATCCTTGACGTGAACGAAAATCCGGTAACTGTGGACGGGTCTCCTCAACCCACTCAGAGAGAGAGCGTCGTCAGCATTAGCGAAATTATGTACGGCTCGGAAAGGAGTTTCACACCCGTCCAATGGATTGAATTAAACAACGCCGGGCCAGACATCATCAATCTGGCAGGATGGAAAATGGTAATTCGGAATGTAAAGTCACCAGAATTGACCGGACCGGTAAATGCAACGTTCACCTTTAAGGACGATTTCTGGGACGACGCACCAAGAATTTGGCCGAATGAGGTCGTGCTGGTGGTAGGCTCCAGTGATTCAAACTCAAAGAACCTCGCGAAAGATCAGATTTATGAGCTTGACTGGCGAACACCTTTACCTATCGGTTTCTGGACGACGTGGCTGAGTGTAGAAGGCTTCTATATACAACTCATCGATGCTGATGGGAACTTGGTCGACGAGGCTGGAAACTTTGCTGATGATGTCCAGCAATGGCAATTACCTTATGGGCAAAACAGAGGTAGAACCAGAGACAGTCGCCGGACCTCAATGATTCGCCGCTATGCCAATAGCCTGCCGCTTGACGGCACGCAAGCAGGGGGCTGGATATCTGCTGTGGACGCGAATTTAACAGCGGATCAACTCACCTATTATGGCGACAAAAACGACATCAGTACCCCTGGTATCGGCATCGTCATCAACGAAATTTCTACACAGTTCGTCGAATACGATGTTAATCAGGACGGTGTGGTGAATATCTCCGATCTGGTACTCGTTGCCGGACGCCTCGGGCAATCCGGACCCAACGCCGCAGATGTTAACGGTGATGGTTTTGTCAACGTCCAAGACTTGATACTCGTCGCGGGCGCGCTCGGGGACATACAAGCGGCACCCTCATTGCATCCGACATCACTTGAAACATTTACCACTGCTGATGTTCGAGGGTGGTTGACCCAAGCACAAGGCTTAGTGCTTACGGATCCGAAGCTGCAAAGCGGCATCCGCTTTTTAGAACAGCTCCTGTCCGTGTTGGTCCCGAAAGAGACCGTACTGCTGCCGAACTATCCTAACCCGTTTAATCCTGAAACGTGGATACCCTACCGGTTGGCAAAAGACGCTGTCGTCACGTTAACCATCTACGATCAAGGTGGACGTGTCGTCCGCAAACTCAACCTCGGACACCAAACCGCCGCAGTCTATGAGACTCGCTCAAAAGCAATCTACTGGGACGGCAGAAATGAAGTCGGCGACAAAGTAGCCAGTGGAATTTACTTCTACACCCTCATCGCAGGCGATTATTCCGCCACACGCAAAATGCTTATCCTCAAGTAACACAGGAGTTACACACTTCAAAAGTAGATGCGGTTTGATGAAGTTTAAGTAAATATTTCGGTAATTCTATATTTTCTCCAGGCCCGGTAGGTGCGGTTTCCTAACCGCACCGGGCATTGTAAGGAAAATACCGAATCAATTTTTTAATCTTCATCAAACCTCGCCAGCACTTAGAACATGTAGGATATCATAAAAAAATTGTGGTAATTGCTTGTAGCATAGACTGGCGGCAGAATTAGTCTGTGTCTCCGCGTCTGAAAACTAACAAACGCAGACTTCATAAATATCCAACGTTTTCTGGTGTAGAACCTACGTCAACAATAAGGAGTTTTTATGACAAGAAGTATCCCAGTACTCAGCATCGCTTTAGTATGGACGCTCTCTTTTTTAATATTCGGGTGCACAGAGACGGATGACCCTGTTGACCCTGTTATTGATCTCACTGCGCCTATTGAAATTCTTGATGCTAAGCTGCACCAAGAAATTAAGCAGGAACTTAACATCCCCGATGACACACCAATCACAGCAGAGGATATGCTCAAACTCACTGAATTGTACGCGAAATTTGATGGGTATTCGTATTTTCTTGGTTTTCGTACTGGTCATGACCCCATTTCCAATTTGGCTGGACTTCAATACGCGGAAAACTTGGAAGTGCTGAACCTTAAGGACAACAGGATCATAGGTAATGCATGGCCACTCACAAAATTAAAAAAATTAAGAAAACTGAACCTCGACAACAACAATATCGTATATGTAACACCACTCACAGAATTAAAAGACTTGAGAGAGCTGCACCTTGACAATAACGAGGTTATAGACACAAGCCCCCTTACAGGATTAAAAGACTTACGATGGTTGTATCTCAGCAATAACAATATTGTAGACGTAAACCCACTTACAGAACTAAAAAACTTGAAAGTACTAAGCCTTGATGGCAATGCTCTCGTGGACATAAGCCCCCTTTCGGAATTAAAAAAGTTGGAAACGTTGTGGCTTGAAAAAAACGAACTTGTGGATATAAGTCCCCTCGCAGGATTAGAAAAATTGAACCAGCTGCACCTTGATAATAACGAACTTATAGACATAAGTCCCCTTGAGGGATTAAAAAAGTTGGAAATCTTGTATCTCAGCAACAACGCTATTGCGGACGTAAGCTCACTTACAGAATTAAAAAACCTGCAGGAGTTAGACCTTACAAACAATCCGCTGAGCGACGATTCAAAAAAACGAATTATCCCTATAATCGAGGCGAATGAAACAGAAATATCATATTAGAGCACATGCTGCAACTCACACGTATAAAAGGATTACAGTCGCTATGAAACCCACAAAACTACTATTGACAATCACTTTTTCGATAGGCATGCTGATTGGACTGACACCGCACGCCATGAGCCGAAACGCAATACCCGCACAAGGGTCAGGGACATCTGAAAATCCGTCAACAGTCAACCCAACGAACCGAAACAAAGCACTGGATGGGATGATTATTTTATATGGAACCACCGAAAATGCCAATACAAGCATCCCCCCACCGCCAATGCAGCAGCTATCCCGAAACGGTAATTATCTGACGATAGAACAATCACAATTCATTGTAACATACGACGGTTTTACGGATGAAGCGAGGGAAGCATTCCAATATGCCATTGATATTTGGAATTCGCTCATCCGGTCACCCGTGCCCATCCGGATTGAGGCATCTTTTGTGGATATGGGTGGATTTGAGGACGGAGCTATTATTTTAGGTGGGGCGCGCCCGGCAGGCTGGAAATCCCCCGGATCCTTGGATTTGTGGTTCCCAGAGGCACTCGCCGATAAGAGAGCCGGTAGAGACCTCACAGATGATGAACCGGATATCATCACAAGATTTAACAGCCACGAAGACGCAAATTGGTACTTCGGCACAGATGGAAATACACCCTCAGGAAAAACGGATTTCGTGAGTACCGTGCTGCATGAAATCGCTCACGGCCTCGGTTTCTTCAGTTTTGCAAGGGTAGAAGAAGGATCCATTAGGACATTCTCTGCCTCCGTTGGGCGGGGTAAACTTAGGGGCAGCACCCCCAAATTACCTTATATTTACGATTTCTTTGTTGAAAACGGATCCGGGACAACTATTCTATCTTTTCGCGACCCCTCCTTTGCGCTTGAAAATCAAATCACGAGTAACGACCTCTTCTGGAATGGGAAAAAAGGGACTGCAGCAAACGGCGGTATCCTCCCTCACCTCTATGCACCCAGTTCATGGGGGGAAGGTTCAAGCTACACCCATTTGGATGAGATAACCTTTCCGGCTGGCACCCAGAACTCCTTAATGACCCCATATCTTGCCAATCAAGAAGCAATTCATGACCCGGGGTCCATTACACTCGGCATGCTTGAGGATATGGGATGGACAATCAACAACGCACCGGTCTTCACCGACGACTCCAGCACCACACGCACAATGGTAAACAGGAGTATCAGAAATCCAGTGGCGGCATCAGACGCGGATAATGACGCACTCACCTATCAACTCAGTGGCACGGATGCAGCGGCTTTTGACATTGATAGCACCACCGGACAACTGAAAACCAAGGCAGCACAGAACTACAACAAGGCATCTTATACAGTAACTGTCACTGTTTCCGACGGCACTTTGATAGATGAAATCGCTGTCACCATCAATGTCATCAGTACAGAAACTGAGACACCCACAAATAGCAGACCGAGCTTCGTGGATGGAAATCACACCAACCGGACTGTAGCAGAAAATACCGAGACAGGCGTAAACATCGGTACCCCCATCACAGCAACAGATGCAGATAATGACGCGCTCACCTACACCCTCAGGGGTCCCGACGCGGCCTCTTTTGACATTGATAACACCACCGGACAACTGAAAACTAAAACCGATCTCGACTATGAAACCAAGAACGCCTACACCGTAACAGTTACCGTCTCTGATGGCAGCCTCACTATCACCATCACTGTCATTATCATTATCATTGATGTGGAGGATCAAAAAAGTCCAACGCTAACGTTAACTTCACAACCCCTAACGGAAACAACGCTCAACGGAAGCATTGTGACACTGACTTTGAGCAACCGAATCTATGAAAACTGGCTCAGCGACCCTGTAACAGTCTCTGGTATCCCCGGCATAACCGTTAGACCGTTTGATGTGAACCGCGTGAGCGATACGGAGTTGTCAGTCCAACTGACATTCTACGGCACAGACCTCGACACCGATGCAACACTCACTTTCGCAGTGAAAGCGGACGCTGTCGCAAACTACGATGGGCCCGCGCTCACCGCGACAGCACACGTCACTGCGAATGCAGAATCGGTCGATGTCTCAACAACAGCCCCCTTAACGGAAGCAACACTGAATGGAAGTGTCGTCACACTGACGTTAAACGGCGGCATTTACGAATCCCAATACACTGTCGGAAACAGCGTGACAGTATCGGGGATTACCGGGGTCACTGTTAACAGATTTAACGTCAAACGCCTCAGCGATACACAAGTGAACGTTGAACTGATATTTGATGGTACCGACTTTGATACCGATGCCACACTCACCTTCACGGTCGGGACAGATGCCATCGTAGGATACAACGGCACGGTGCTTACGGCACAATTACCCATCAGCGCGGTAGTAGAGCAAAGCCCAATCATAACGGCTTATACACCACAACTTTTGACAGAGGCAACCCTCAATGAGAGTATCGTCACACTCACACTCTCAAGCGGCGTGTATACACAATCAAGTGCCGACATCAGCAGCGCAGTGCAAGTATCCGGGATTGCAGGTGTAACGTTTCTCCAGTCCGATGTGGTGCGCGTCAGTGGGACGAAAGTAACCGTTAAACTGACATTCGACAATACCGATTTTGATACTGATGCCGCGCTTATCTTCACAATCGAGTCGAATGCTATCACCGAATACGAGGGTCCCGCACTCATCGCGGCGATACCTGTCACCGCAGTAGTTGAAGAAAACCCTACAATAACTGTTTTTACGGCACAAGCCTTGACGGAGGCAACCCTCAATGGCAGCATCATCCGATTAAAGCTCAACAACGGCACTTACATTCGATCTAACTTCGACCTCGACAATGCTGTAACAGTATCCGGGATTGCCGGTGTAACGATCGGAATATTCGGGGTGGAACGTGTGAGCGACACAGACATTATATTTCAACTCGAATTCAATGGTAATCTTGAAACAAATGCCACACTTACCTTCACTGTCGAAGCGGAGGCCATTGCCGAATACGACGGCCCCGCACTCATCGCACAACGCCCTGTCAACGGCGGTAAAGAATCGGTTGTCGCTTCAACAAAAGCACCCTTGACTGAAACAACCTTGAACGGCAGTGTCGTTACGCTCACACTCAACGGCGCAACTTACAAGCGATCCACCTTTGATCTCAGGGATGCCGTGACGGTCTCTGGTATTGAGGGCACCACTTTTCACTGGTTTGATTTAGACCGCGTCAGCGACACTGAACTGACAGTCGAACTGACATTCAAAGGCAACATTGACACCGATGCTACACTCACTTTTACCGTCGGCGCGGACGCTATTGCCGATTACAATGGAGCCCCATTGAGTGCACAAGTGACTGTTACCGGAGGCAAGGAATCCGTGACGGCATCAAGTGAGGCACCTTTGACAGAAGCAACCCTTGATGACAGTGTTGTTACACTCACACTCACCGGACGCAACTATGCACGCTCTTCTTTTGATATTGAGCAAGCAGTGACAATAGACGGAATTCAGAGCGCGACCATATACGATGTAGATCGCATCAGCAACACAAAAATTACCGTCGAACTGAGATTCAACGGGGATATTGACACCGATGCAATCCTCACCTTTACTGTAGGTCCCAACGCTATCGCTAACTATAACGGGCCAGCATTCACAACACACGTTTCTGTCAGCGGCGGGCAGGAATCCATCGCCGCTTCAACCGACGCTCCTTTAACTGAAGCGACACTTGATGACAGCGTTGTCACGCTTACGCTCACTGGTAGAAAATACGCACGTTCTACCTTTGACATCAGAGGAGCTGTGACGGTCTCCGGGATTAACGGCGTAACAATTCCTTGGCACGAACCCGACAAAAAAAGTGACACCGAAATCACTGTTGAACTTGAATTTGATGGCAATATCAACGTTGATAGCACACTCACATTCACAGTCGGCGCGGGTGCCATCGCAAACTACAACGGACCCGCACTCACCGCACAAATAACGGTCACGGCAGACAGAGAAAACGCGCTTTTGGCAAACTTCCCGAATCCGTTCAATCCAGAGACATGGATACCCTATCAACTCGCAAAACCCACAGAGGTTACCATCACTATCTACGCTGTCAACGGGCAAGTCGTTCGGACGTTGGCACTCGGACATCAACCTGCGGGTATCTATCAGACCCGCAGCCGCGCCGCCTATTGGGATGGCAGAAACGCATTCGGTGAACCTGTAGCAAGTGGTGTCTATTTCTATACATTGTCCACGGAGTCCACACGCGACTCCGTTACAGCAGGCGATTTTTCTGACACGCGGAAGATGTTGATACAGAAGTAACCTCTATAGGACTTACACATTCCGCCTTAAAGTCCCCCTGATAAGTGGGATTTAGCGGGTTAAAAACAGATGAGAAATTCTCGGTAATTAACGGGCAATAATGCACTTCGCATTTGGGTGAGTACACCGCAGAATTGCCCTGCTACAAACGCGCAGGTTCGTAGTCGTGCGATTCATCGCACGTTCTAACATGACC
>CAZQIP010000177.1:0-5293 GCA_964593655.1 uncultured bacterium
GTATAGCCGTCAAGAGGTGTGTCCGCCTGAGGTGATGAAACCGTTGTTTGCAAAGGCACGCGCAGCCAGAATGAAGTTGAAAGCACATGTCGGAGAATTTGAAGACGCTGAGGAAATCCGACGAACTGTTGAAGTCCTCGACTTGGACGAGGTTCAACACGGTATCGCCGCTGCAGAATCGGTCGAAGTCATGCGATGGCTTTCCGAGAATCAGATTCGATTGAACGTGTGTCCAACAAGTAACGTGATGCTGGATGGCGTGTCCGATATTGCCTCACATCCCATTCGTATCTTATTTGACCACGGTGTTCCGGTGACAATTAACACGGATGATCTAATGATATTCGGTCAGAGCGTTTCCGAAGAATATCGGAACCTCTACCAAGCAGGGGTTTTCAGTGCTGAAGAGTTAAATGATATTCGGCGTGCGTCCGTCACTGGTCTCGGTTAATTAGGAACCTCGCCATTCCGTATTTTTCATTTTTAAATTCCGTTGAAGCCTTATGCACACCGATCCCGGTAGCATAAGGTGTTTTTTTTTGCAGTTTTTCTGAAATTACGCAACCTTTTAGTTAACAAATCGCGTCATTATAGTGAAGCCCATAAATAAGTGGACATCTTTGTAGCATAAACTTCCCAGTTTGTGCCAGTCTGAATGCCTGTTATAGGTATTCAGACTGTTTGAAAGTGCCCAATTAATTACAGGTTTTACTATAACAACAGCGATCTCGTTTCAAGGAGGAATACACTCAAAGAGCACTTTTTGACGAGATCTGTCGAGATAAATTTA
Source organism: uncultured bacterium (assembly GCA_964593655.1). Lineage (GTDB taxonomy): Bacteria > Poribacteria > WGA-4E > WGA-4E > WGA-3G > WGA-3G. Next base: position 791 of record CAZQIP010000177.1, read on the forward strand.
GTTTGAATTTATTTTCACTTCTTTTGTTAAATGTATTGTTTGCCTTGTAATTACTAAAATTTGGACAATTTATAGTAAAGCTCGGAACACGTAGACAGGTTTTCAATAAGGGAACCTCTCACCGCTACAGAAATTAAAAAAACAAAAATTAAAAAATAAACAAGTTCTATTCGGTTCAAAACACTTGTAAAAGGAGCAAATCTTCATGCGTTTTGTAACTCCCTATTTAAAAATTTTACTGAATTCTATAGTTCTTTTCATCATGGCAAATCTCCTTGCCGATGCTCAAACGATAGAAGCTATTAAATTCCAAACACCCCCCACGATTGATGGTAAACTTGATGATGGTTGTTGGCAACGCTTGCCAGCAGTTGATGAATTCAAAATCGCGGAATTGGAGACCACTGTTCCAGACAAAACTGAAGTATTTTTAGGGTATGATGACGAAGCACTCTATATCGGTTTTCGTTGCGCTCAAAAAGAATCATCCATAATTGCGAACCAGACACGAAGGGATGGAAGTTTTCAGTACGAAGACCATGTTGCTGTGTATCTTGATACATATCATGACCGACGCCGTTCCTACTGTTTTGCTGTGAGTCCACTCGGCACACAACGTGATGAAAAACAGGGAGACTTAGGATGGGATGGCGTATGGTTTGCCACCGCAATGGTAGAAGCCCTTGAATGGCGTGTTGAGATGAAAATCCCGTTTGACATGCTTGATCTACCGCAGTCTGAAAAACAGACATGGGGACTTAACCTCGTGCGTCGCCATCAAAATCTTGATCGCACCAGCATTTGGGCAGATACCGGCATCAACGTTTCTGATGCAAATCAATTCGGAACGTTGACAAACCTTGAATTCAATCCGAAGGACGCTGGAAGAAAGATTCAACTCGGCGGATATGCATCTGTCAAATCTGAAGACCCTTCCACATCTGAAATCTTCTCTGAACGATTATCAAGCGCAATAGGCGGCGATTTTGCTTATAAACTCACAACCAGTACCGCTTTCATTGGTACGGTCAATCCTGATTTCAGTCACATTGAATCAGAAGTTCAGGGAATCGTTTTATCGGACCTAGAACAGCGATTAACCGACCGGCGTCCGTTCTTTCAAGAAGACGGACGAATTTTTAGAGCACCTATCGCGCTTTTTTATAGCCGTCGTATTGGTGAGATGGCTTATGGCGCGAAACTGATTGGTAAAACTGGAAGGGCAACGTACGGGTTGATGAACGTCAAAGAGAAATCTGATGACAGTCATAACGTTTTGCTACGTGGACTTTGGGATGCTGGTAATTCCTCCTCGCTTGGGCTCTTCTTTGCGTCGAAAGAGCTGCCAGAGGCATATAATAGATCTATCGCTTTTGATGGGTCCATTCGCTTGCCCAAAGCACTGAACTTCGTTACAAACTATGCGCGGAATTGGGAGCCGAAACACGACAGCACCCGCGCATTCCTTGCAGAAATATATCGCAGGGGAAATCCTGTTATTAGCCTTGCCTATCGCGACTTTACAGCAGGCTTTAACCCTGTCAATGGATACGTTCGACTCACGGATGTCCGGCAACCCAGTTTCTGGGGTGTGTACCGGTGGCCCGTTGAGCAAGGGTTTTTGCGAACTATCAAATTTGAATCCGTCCAATCTGTGACGTGGAACCAAGACGGAGAAAAAACACGTGGCAATCATTTCCAACTGATCGGTTTCGATTTGGGGGAAAAGATAGAGACAGGCTTTTTCTACAGAAACTGGTCTTACGATGTCCACTCAAATTGGGTGATCGCAGCGCAAACAACGTATAACCGCCAAAAACCTGACCGCATTTTTGTCGTCTATCAACACGGCGAGTTTGAGGGTGCCACGGCAACATTTGTCACGACCGCGATGAACCTAATCCCATTTCGCTTTTTATCTGTCGGAATTGAAGGTGAAAATCTCTGGCAGACCTTTCCGGATGGAGAAAAAACCCGTGAATTTTCTCTCCGAGCAAGTATGAATATTGAGATAGGCACCGAAAAATGGATAACATTTCGGCTGCGTTCAGCACGTGAACATAAGCCAAACTTCAATGCAGTCTTTAAGTATACCTTCATTGAAAACCTCGTGCTATACGTTGTCTACGGAGACCAACACGCAGAGCAGACAGTCAACCAATTGTTTACAAAAATTGCCTTCAATTGGTAGTTTCCTTTTTGTTCTATCAGTTTCGACTTTGTTGTATCGGTTTAATTTGCTGAATTCCGAGCCTGTCCATAGTGTATCGGTAATTGTAAAATCATTATAGTTAACCGTGTAAAGGAGATGTAAACTATGTCTAATATACAAAAGGAGCAAATTCGACAAGCTTTACCGAGTGAAGTTGAGCACTTGAGCGGACTTGCCTTCCGCTCTAAGTCATATTGGGGCTATTCCGATCAATTTATGAAAGCATGCCTTGAAGAACTTACGGTTGACGAATGTTATATCGAGAACAACCCTACTTTTGTGATTGAAACTGCAGGAAACGCAGTAGGGTTCTATTCCTTAGAACGCATCTCTGCTGCCGAAGTAGAGTTGAGTTATCTATTCGTTGATCCAGCTTTCATTGGTAAAGGGTATGGTCGAAAGTTAATAACGCACGCACAAGAAGAAGCACGGCAGCTCGGATATAGTAAAATGATTATTCAAGGAGATCCAAACGCTGAACGATTTTATCGCTCAGCAGGAGGTTCGGTGATTGGTACAAGAAAGTCCTCAAGTATTCCCAACCGTGAACTTCCTATGTTCTGCATCGATCTGACAGAATCGGACAACTCCTAAGGCATTATTGAAGAAAATGGTGTGAGTATACCTCCAGGCTTGCGATGGTTACTCGACCCGGGGTTGTCTTGCAGTTGGATTTCTTTGTAAACGGACTTTTGAGTCTTTCAACGGCAGTTCAATACGCGCGCCGTTGTGTAGATGCGATTCAATGATCCCAAAAATCAGTTCCGTGCTGGCATACGCACACCGGACACCGCCGCGGGTCGGTTCCCCAGTATCTAACGCGTGAACAAGGTCTTTAACCAAATTTGCTGTGCTACTGGTGCGTTCAAATTCAGGAAAGGTTTCAGGGACCTGACACGTCCGCCACCCGGGGATATCTTGTCGTTTACGGAGATGCCACTGCCAACCGTTGTTCCAACATGTAACGGTTCCGCCATCACAAATCGCTTCCCATTCACTACCCCGTGGCGTTAGCAATGCATGTGCTGTTACACCGTTTTCAAACTGGATTGTGCCGCCACCAGTCGGATCCACTTGCAGCACATCTCCATCAAAAACGGAATCGCCTTGTGGAAGATACCCTGTGACCCAACTTGCAGGCGCATCGCTATTCAGACGTAAAATTAGGTCAAGATGATGGCTGGCTGAGTTGAAAAGTGTAGCGTTTGAATAAATGATTAAGGTTCGGAGTTTACCGATTTCACCGCTATCAATAATCTCTTTCATCTTGTCGAACCCTGTATGCCACCGGCGATTTGTGCCAAGGTTAAAGGCAATGTTGTTTTCTTCTACCGCGGCTACCATTGCTGCGGCTTCATCCATAGAAGCTGCCATCGCCTTTTCCGCATAGATGGCTTTCACGCCGTGTTCTGCTGCGTAAACAACAATTTCTGCGCGGTGCTCGGGTTGTGTGGCAACGCTGACGATATCAGGTTGTTCCTTTTCAAGCATCTCACGATAATCGGTGTATTGATTCGCTTTTGGGACGTTATATCGGTTACCGAAATGTTCCATGACTTCTGGACGCAGATCAGCGCATGCGATAAGGTCCGTTCGTTCTTCGGCAAAAAAGCCTGCAGCATGCGAATAAGGCAACTCAATCGCTTTGTAATCGGGGACTTCGTTATCAATAAATGCACCCATCCGGCTGCAACCAATAACAGCGGCACGATACGTTTTCATCGGTATTCTCCTTATCCTAAATATAACCCAAGTTGCTACTTACAAGTTTTGAAGGTTCAAGGAGATTTTCACGCACTTTCCTCACCCCAGAGGGGTGATATGTCTATAGAAAATGCGGTCCACAACTTCTTGCACTCCAGCGGAGTGCTATGTGCACAAATAGGTGGCAACTTAGGTTAAATATTAAGACTACAAATAGTTATTGCAAATAACATGCCAACCCAGAAATTCCACTCTTCCACTACTAATCTACCTATCCAAGCATTGAAACTGCCCAAATCAGTGCAGCTCATTGAACAAATTGCCCGAATCCGTGCAGAACGATTGACAGCGGCTCTTCCCGTCGAGACGACCGCCAAATCTCGGTTCAGAGGTGCTTCCGAATATTCTCAGCGACGCTGCGTGGAATCCCTTTCACAGAGAGCAATCCATCTAAACTCGCTTCTTGAATCGCTTCAATTGAACCAAAATGACGAAGCAGTGCCTGTTTCCGCTTCGGACCTAGGTTCGGAATCTCGTCAAGCACTGACTCACTCAGCGACTTCTGTCGGAGTCGCCGATGATACGTG
>CAZQIP010000178.1:0-38031 GCA_964593655.1 uncultured bacterium
GAATGTCGCATGTCCAAGGCGCAATAATGCACGTCGCATTTGGGCGAGTACGCCGCAGAATTGCGCTACTACGAACGAGTTTTTTGTTAATGAAAGGTGATTATTCAGAATATGGAAATTAGAGGCGCGCGTGAATCAGAGTTAGAGCAAGTTGTCGAACTTAGTTGCTTGGCTTTTGATTCAGATGATCATGAACGCTATTGGCAGTACGTAAAAGGTGATAGCAGTTATCGTCCGTCACAAACCCGTGTTGTTGTCGTGAACGACAAGGTTGTTTCGACTTTGCGCGTTTGGGAGCGACGGATACGGGTCGGTGAATCTCTCGTGACCATGGGAGGCATCGGTGGTGTCTGTACACATCCCCACTATCGTGGTGTTGGATATGCGTCCGCTCTCATGCGGGATACTATTGCGTACTTGAAGACAGCGGGGTACGACATAGGTGCTTTGTTTACTATCATTCCAGACGAGTTCTACCGCCAACTGGGTTGGGTTTCTTTGCCCTTGCGAAGTTCTATTGTGATGTGTAATGCGTCAATAGCGGCAGAGACGCCACCTGGATGGCAAATAACCGATTTTACCCCAGAAACGGATTTAGATGCTGTGGCGAAGTTATACGACATCGCTAATGAACAGCAGAGCGGAGCTATTGCCCGGACGCGTGCTTACTGGGATATGGCACCCTCCCGTATACGGTGTATTCTTCCGACTGTTGTCGCACGCCGAGTAGGAGAGACTTCTGCTTCCGAATTAGGTGGATATCTCAATTATCAGTATTATTTAGGTAGAAAAGTCGCTGAAGTACTTGAGGTTGGATACATGCCCGACAATTCGCCCGACAATTCGGACGAAACTTTGGATGTGCTTGTGTCTCATCTTTTTCATACACACAGCATTGAGAAAGTCAGCTGTACGTTTTCGTCGATGATCTCGTCTCAACATCCTTTTGTGCAACGCGTTGTAGCGAAGTGTAATGGGACCTTAACACTGGTAGAGGGAGCACCGATGATGTTCTATGCTGTGAACCTACCGGTGTTCTTGCGTCGTCTTGTTGTCGGATGGGAATCGCGAATTGCGGATGTCAAAGAGACCTTTCCACTGCTTGCTATCAAATTGCCTGCTCTCAACGACCAGCAAGCAGTACTGCGGCACAATGCTGATGGCACCCTGCAAATCCTCCCTGGGGATGCCGATGCAGTTGATTTCGACATGAATTTATCTGAAGCAGATTTTTGGAAACTCCTATTTGGTGAAATAGGGTGGGAACAGATAAGTTCTGATGCTACAGTCCCCGCAGAAATTTCGGAGTTTTTGGCGGTTTTGTTTCCCAAACGGGATGTTATTTATTGGCGTCCGGACCGGTATTGAGAAATAGAGAGACACGGAAAACAGGTATGGGACATAATTGTAAACACAATTCAGAATCTCGAAAAGGTGGCACTCAGACCAGTGCGTTCGGAACCGCTGGCAGAATTAATCACGATGCCAGTGCGTTTTATGGGAGCAGGCTCTACGCTGGTCAGGAGCCGCCGGAGCCTGATGAATGGATTGAAAACCCTATCCCCGCTGAAAACCTTGATCGACTCTACTGTGCTTCCAGCGCAAAAATGTCCGAAATCCCGGACGCAAGTGTCCATCTGATGGTTACATCCCCGCCTTACAATGCTAAAAAGGAATATGACGACGATCTGTCGCTCGCCGAATATAGAGAGCTCCTATACGCTGTCTTCGCCGAGACCTATAAGAAATTGGTTACTGGTGGCAGGGCATGCGTTAATATCGCCAACTTAGGTCGGAAACCCTACATCCCATTGCATAGTTACATCATAGAAGACATGTTAGCGATCGGTTACCACATGCGGGGTGAAATCATCTGGGATAAAGCCTCAAGTGCCGGGAGTTCAACGGCGTGGGGCAGTTGGTTATCGGCGGCGAATCCGGTGCTGAGGGACGTTCATGAGTACATTCTCGTTTTCTCCAAAGACGCCTTCTCTCGAAAACGCAACGGAAAAGAGAATTCAATCTGTAAAGAGGACTTCTTGGAGTGGACAAAAAGCGTCTGGACATTTCCTGCTGTTTCAGCGAAACGTATCGGACATCCCGCACCCTTTCCTGAGGCACTGCCACATCGGTTAATCCAGCTCTATACCTTCGTCGGCGATGTCGTCTTGGATCCGTTCTGTGGCAGCGGCACGACGTGTTTGAGTGCGTTGAAATCGGGGCGACATTATATCGGTTACGATATTGAGGAAAAGTATATTGCGCTGGCAAACGAACGGATTAAACAGTATAGCGATCAACCGCGTTTATCAATTTGACCCCTCCCAAACCTAAAGGATAGGGTCTTGTAGCGGAAGATTAGATAAATGCGGCGATTCATAAATCATTGCGGCTGCAGGGATGGCGATCAATATCTCGGTTCATAACAATTGCACACTGCAAGTTGCCTGTAAAGCCCGCAAACTAACAGTTTACGGTACGAAACCTCCGCGAATAATGAATTACCCTACTTACGCCAGAATGTAGGTATTCTCTGCCTCGGTTCCAAACGTTATAATCGAATCCGATTGCTCTGTGTCAACCGATTGGCCGTCACAGGTCACCCTAACGGCTGCTGTTGTTCGGACGGTACAGTCATTCCCCAATGTAGAATAAAGTCGTGCTTCAGTGAGTTCTCCATTCTCCCATGCCATATCCACTTCAAAGCCGCCGCGGGCGCGCAAGCCTTTGACGTGTCCGGTGCTCCATGCCTTCGGAAGTGCGGGCAGTAGGTGAATCTCACCGGCGTGGCTGTGTAGTAGCATCTCCGCGATCCCGGAGACTCCGCCGAAATTGCCGTCAATCTGGAACGGTGGATGTGTATCAAACAGGTTTGTCAAGGTGCATTTCGCGAGAAGTGCCTGGAGATGGGTGTACGCCTCTTCAGCATCTTCAAGTCGCGCCCAGAAGTTGATGAGCCAAGCGCGGCTCCACCCCGTATGTCCGCCGCCGTGTGCCAGGCGATATTCCAACGATTTCTTAGCAGCCGCTGCCAGTTCAGGTGTCCCGCGCAGTGTAATCTGAGAACTCGGATGGAGTCCATACATGTGCGACATGTGCCGATGCCCTGGCTCGGGTTCGTCATAATCGAACACCCATTCCTGCAGTCGTCCCGTTTTTTCGCTAATCTGGAGCGGTGCAAGCCGTTCTAAAGCGGAGACCAACTCGGTGCGGAATTCTGCATCTCCGCCGAGGACATCAATGCAAGCGATGCAGTTGGTGAAGAGTTCATGTATAATTTCCAGATCGATTGTTGCGGCATAGGTGAAGAGGGAGCGTGTGCCGTCTGGTTTCAGAAAGCTATTTTCCGGTGAGTGCGACGGATTGGTGACGAGTTTCCCAGGAAAAGGTGTGCCTTCGGGGGCTTCAACGAGGAAGTCGAGCATGAAGCGGGCAGCACCTTTCATCAAGGGGTAACCTTGTTCGCTAAGAAAATCCTTATCACCCCCGAAAAGGTAGTGTTCCCAGACATGTTCACATAACCATGCGGCACCGACAGGCGAAATCCCCCAAATGCCATCAGCAGGTGTTGTGAAACCCCAAATATCAGAGAGATGGTGAACGACCCAGCCATCAGCACCGTAATGGATTTTGGCTGTCCGGTTCCCCGGTTCAACGAGTGTGTCCATGTAGTCAAACAAGGGGATATGGCACTCCGGAAGGTTACAAATTTCGGGGACCCAATAGTTCATTTGGAGGTTGATATTGGTATGGAAATCGCTGTTCCAAGGTGCGTTCATGTGCTCGTTCCAGATGCCTTGCAGATTGGCGGGGAGGCACCCGGGGCGCGAACTTCCCATCAACAGATAGCGTCCATATTGGAAATAAAGTACGATGAGTCCTGGATCTGACGCACCTGCTTTTACTGCATTTAACCGTTCATCAGTCGGGAGGTTTACTGCCTCCGTGGAACCGAGGTCTAAATCAACGCGTTGGAAGAAGTATTGATGCTCAGCGATGTGATCGTCCCGAATATCTGCATAAGGTCTTGTATCAATATTTGTCAGATAATTTTCGCAAAGCGCGTGTGGGTTTCCGCTTGTATCCGTCTGATGGACGTAACTGGTTGCCGCAGAGAGAAAGAGCGTAACAGCATCCGCGCCATTGACAGATAGGCTATCTCCTGTTGATTCGACCTTTCCGCCTTCCGTATGTACTTGTAGATAGGCTGAAAACCGTACCCCGTCATCGCCACACTGTCCGTCAAGTCGGAGGATATTGGCGGCGATTGGTTCGACGCTGGCATCCTGTTCACGTGTCATCGTTATATCAAAGGCGATGTGTTCGGTCGCATCAGCTTCGATGCTGATAACGATGAGGTTATCTACGGCTGTCGCGAAGACTTCTCTTGTGAAAGTGACATCGCCGCAGCGATATACTGTTTTTGCGATGCCGGTGTTTAAATCGAGTTCGCGGCGATAATGGGTTGCCCCCTCGTGTCGGAATTCCAGGAACAGATCTCCGAGAGACTGGTAGGATTTGATGCGTTCGGGGACGCCGAGCATCGTTTCTCCGGCAAGTTGCGTTGCTTCTTCATTTTTATCCTCGAAGAGGAGTTGTTGCACCTTCGGGAGTGCTGCCAAAGCCTTTGGATTATTGGTATCTCGGGGGCCGCCATCCCAAAGGGTTTCTTCGTTGAGTTGAATGCGTTCGCGTTCTACGCCGCCGAACACCATAGCACCGAGCCGCCCGTTTCCGAGAGGGAGCGCGTCTGTCCATGCTTCGGCTGGTTTCTGATACCATAGAACAAGATTATCTGTGTTTATCATTATCAATGAATCCTTTTAATAGTTTCAATCTTCTGATCGGGGTTTTTGGGCAGAATGTGAATTTCCTAAAATGATTTCTCAAAATAATACGTATTGGATATTTAGGCTAAACTATTATATCAGATAAAGATTATGCTGTCAAAACAGTTGATGGCTAATTTCCCTCTGCAATCGCACATTGAAAAGGTAGAGGAATAAGATTTAAAGATGCACATCCCTTACACAGCGAAAACCGACGTTGTGAATCGAGTGTGCGGGCGAAAATCTGAAACGAGGCGCAACGCGTACGTACCGGGGTATGCTCATCCAAGAACCACCGCGTAACACGCGGTAAGTTTTAAGAGTTGTAAAATTGTTAAGCACGTAGTTTATATCACCGCCCGCAACCGGATTCCGCTGTGGTGAATTGCCGTAAAAATCCAAAATATGTTCATCAACGCACCATTCCCAGACATTACCCACGATGTCATACAGACCATAATCATTGGGCGGATATTCACCGATAGGTGTTATCTGTCCAATGTTCTTACCGTAGTTTGCTTTTGTCATGTCAATCTGATCACCCCACGGATATTTTTTGCCAGTTAAGCCACCCCGTGCAGCTTTTTCCCATTCCGCCTCCGTTGGTAAACGCTTTTCTACCCATTGCGTGTACGCCATCGCTGCGTACCAACTTACATACACAACAGGATGATTCGCTTTATCCTTAGGATAGTTGTTTCCATTCCAAGTTTTCAGATAATTGCCGTTGTGATAGTCCATCAGTATGTTGTCTTTCTGCCATTGTGGGCTGGCATCAAGGAATGCTTTGTATTGCGCGTTGGTCACCAGATGTTTATCGATAAAGAATGCGTCAACGTAAGCAGGATGGACAGGCTTTTCACTGTTATTTGCGTCTGCGTCATTACTTCCCATCAGAAATTCACCTGCGGGGATGATTACCATGTCAGCAGGTACATTAACACTTGAAAGTGTTGGTGCGGAGATGATCTCAGGTGTCGCTGGAGCCATCGGCTCCGCATGCTGCAATGTGTTTACTGAAAGTATTGACGCGGTGTCAGTTTCAGGTGTGTTTATCAGTACCGGTTCTGTGTCGAGGGATGCCTGCTCATGGACATCTTTCTGAGATGTTAGGGTTGTGAGGTATTCTTCTCTTTTTTGCGGATCTTTCAAAGTATCGCGCGCTTGGTTCAGGATGTGTCGCCACTGTTCTTCTGTTCTGCCATCTGGGCGAACGCGGGCACCGGCGCGCAGCGACGCACTGTAAAATTTCTTATGAGTCGTCTCAACTAAACTTACAATAGCGTCTTCATCTAAGTTCTGAATATCTTCAATTGAAAAACCTAAGACCTCAAAGTAGTTGACCTCTTCTCCGACAATCAAGCCCAAAGCCGTCAGAACTTCAGAGGCCTCCTCGATAGAAAGTTCATAATTCTGAACGGCTTGTCTCAAAAGTCCGATACGTTGTTCATCTGTAATAGTTGGTGAGACAGTTTTAAATGTGTTGATGACTGTAATGAACTCATCGCGTCTGGACATGTCTCTGTTTACCTTTTAGTGATATGCTGAATTCACAAGCGGGACCGAAGGCACGAAGCAGTAGAAATTTAAGGATTTATAGGGATGACACAACGGAACCCAAAGGCGGAGTGTGTGTCTGACGGGCTCCCTCTAAATCGGTAAGCAACTCGGATACCTTGTGGATCCATCAGCCAAGAACCGCCGCGCAACACGCGAGAAGATTGAATGTTTGTAAAATTGTCTGTTACCCATTCCAAGGGATTCGTACCGGAAAACGGGTTCCGACGCGGCGAATTCAAATAGAAGTCGGCATCATACGCATCGAGGCACCATTCCCAGACGTTGCCACTCATGTCATGTAGACCGTACCCATTCGCCGGATAGCGTCCAACTGGAGTGGTTCCATGTGCATTGTGAAAGTAATTTGCCTTGTTCAGATCTACTGTATCGCCCCAAGGGTATTGTTTCCCCTCCAAGCCGCCGCGTCCAGCTTTTTCCCATTCTGCTTCCGTTGGAAGCCGTTTGCCTACCCATTGCGCGTATGCCATTGCTGCATACCAGCCTACCTTAGTGACCGGATGATAGATTTCCCCTTTTGGATAGGCGGTTCTGTCCCAATGGTTCAAATAGGCACCGTCATGATACTCTGTAGGGATACGATCTTTGAACAATTGTGGCTTGCACCATTGCGGGTTTTCGTCCAGAAAAGCCTTGTATTGTTCGTTAGTTACCAGATATTTATCCATGTAGAATGCGTCAACGTAAACAGTATGTACGGGCTTTTCACTATCGCTTGCCTTCTCGTCTCTACTTCCCATCTGGAACTCACCAGCGGGGATGAATACCATGTCAACAGGGGCATCAACATCACTTGTAACACCGTTGTGTTTTAATTCCTGAATCGTAGTTTCAGGGATATCAGCGGATTTGAAAATGGTATCCACATTTTCTTCTACAGATATGTCGGTGTCATCGTGTTCGAGTGCGTTGATGTGTTCGCGTCGTCTTTTGGCATCTATCAAGGTATCGCGTGCTTCATTCAAAAGCATCCGCCACTGCTCTTCTGTTTTACCATCAGGTCGGAGGCGAGCACCGGCACGCAACGATGCGCTATAGCGTTTTTTGTGTGCTGTCTCAACGAGAGTTGTGATACCCGTTTCACTTTGGTTTTGAATTTCTGCGATTGAAAGTCCCAATACCTCAAAATAGTTTACGCCTTCACCAACAACTAAACCTGATGCTTTCAAAATTTCAGTCGCCGCATCAACAGTAAGGCCGTACTGTTGTCTTGCCTGCCTGAGGAGTCCAATACGTTGTTCATCGGTAATAGCCGGTGAAACCGTTTTGAGTGTGTTGATAAATGCTATAAATTCCTCGCGTTTAGACACGTGTTATTCCTTCCAAGGATTATTCGGATTTGCGAGTATATCAAAAATGGTAAACGAATTGAGAGTTAAGGTGTCACATCCTTCACACAACGAAAACCGATAATAGAGGTCGTGAGTTTTGGGGTATCCGTGTTGCGGTTGGCGACTCGTAGATCCCGCACAGGCGAATGCCAAGAACCACCCCGCACCACGCGAAGTGCTTTAGATTTTGTAAAATTATCTATTATATTTTCGATGCTGCCATCTGAAATTGGGTTATTACGTGAGGCGGATGCATAGAAATCGTTATCCCATTTATCAAGACACCACTCGAACAGGTTGCCTACCACGTCATACAGACCGTAGCCGTTCGCGGGATACTTTCCTACAGACGTGGTTTCTCCAACGTTCTTACCAAAATTTGCCTTGCTTGCATCTATTGAATTCCCCCACGGATATTTTTGATCCGTCAACCCGCCACGCGCTGCTTTCTCCCATTCTGCCTCTGTCGGCAAACGCTTGCCTGCCCACTGTGCGTACGCCATCGCCGCATACCAACTCACCCAATTCACGGGATAGTCGGCTTTTCCGTCTGGGTAGTCGTCTTCAGTCCAGTGTCTTAGATATTCACCATCGTGGTATCTCCGAGAAATGCGATTCTTAAACCACTGCGGTTTGCGCCACAGCGGGTTAGCATCCACAAATTTCTTATATTGCGCGTTCGTCACCGGGTATCTGTCCATATAAAACGCATCAATGTAGACGGTATGAACAGGTTTTTCGTGCGCATCTGTATTTCTGTCGTTGCTGCCCATCTGGAACTCGCCCGCCGGAATAAGTGCCATCTCATCATGTGCTGAGGTGTTTGAAGCCATTGATTTGGGGTTAAGAGATTCCGCTGTGGAGATAAATTCGGTGCGAAGCAATATCTCGGTTTCAAGCGTTGCGATGTGTGTGCGACGTTTCTGTGGGTCTTTGAGAGTATCGCGCGCTTGATTAAGAATTGTCCGCCACTGTTCTTCTGTTTTGCCATCTGGGCGGATGCGCCCCCCGGCATTTAACGACGCTCTATAGGATTTTTCATGCGCAGCGTCAACCCGTGTTGCAATATCAGACTCAGTGAGACGCTGAATATCTTCGACGGAAATCCCTAACACCTCGAAATAATTCACGCTTTCGCCGATGACTAACCCTGAATCTTTTAGAATCTGCTTTGCATTTTCCAGTGACAGTCCATACTCCTGTACGGCTTGCCGGAGGAGTCCGATATGTTGTTTCTCAGTAATGGTCGGCGAAGCCGCCCTGAGTGCACGGATAACTGTAATGAATTCATCATGTTTGGACATACTGTAGTCCTTGTGTGTATTCAAAGACGTAGGGAATTAAGGTTATGGATTGCTACGATGAGAAAATGTCTCTATTAGGGATGCCAACTTATTCGACTCTTAAATCTTGTATATCTGTTTGTGCTTGTGCAACTGCGTTTTCATCAAGTATTGGTCTTTTAATGATAGAGAAGACGTCATAAACTGCGGTTGCCCCGCTGCTGCTCAGAGATTTTGCTGTCACCTCAAGCACTTGGTCTAAGTTGTATTTGTAAGTAACATGAATCGGCGATCCTTCTGGTAGCCCTGATGGTAGTTCAAGGGTACATTCACCCAATTTATATTCGTCAAAAAGGTCTATATCGTTTTTCCGTTGATCTTGTTCAAGGCTCTGGACAACCTCAATCAAGACCGAACGTTGATTGTTGTCCACTGTTCCAAACTGGTCTGCCATTTCACAGGGGACTGGTGTCATTTTCGGAATCATGACGTGAATAATAGACTCGCGTGCTGCGTTGAGAACAACAAGCCCGAGATTATGCGTGGCACCATCGGTCACGGTCACTTTAGGCGCGCCGTCCGGTCCGATGAACCGTTCAATAACCGCGTCAGACACATCTGCTGTTGTCGCGTCGCCTTCAGAGATTTGACGGAGTGTCCCCTGGATCGCTGCCCCCAGAGCAACGGCTTCGTCAGGATTGATTTCATTGGGGTTGATCTTTTTACCACTGATGTTGGCAATCATCTCTCGCACCATTGGCATCCGCGTGGATCCACCTACTAACAGTACGGTATCGATATCTGTCCATGTCATGTCGCCTTCAGAGAGGACTACGTCGCAGAGGACTCGGCATCTCTCAAGGAGTTCTGCAGTGAGTTCCTGAAATTTTTCACGCGTCAATTCTACAAGTGTTGTTTTACCGTTATATCCACAAACAATACGTGCGATTTCTCGCCTTGATAAAGCCTCTTTCGCGCCGATTGCATTAAGTTGAAGGTCTTGATACGCGTGAAGGTTCTGTAACGGGTTTTCGCCGTGTTCAATCTCAAACATCTCGGCGACATAGGTAATGATTTTATCGTCCCAATCTTTACCGCCGAGTCTGTGATCTCCGTTCGTTGCGAGCATCTGTATCGTGGATTGGGAGACTTTCATGACGGTGACATCGAATGTTCCACCGCCAAGATCGAACACAAAGGCATTCTGGTCGGTGCCGAGTTGATCCATTCCGTAAGCGAGCGCGGCCGCCGTCGGTTCGTTCAATACTTGCAAGACGTTCAACCCAGCAATTTTACCGGCGTTGCGTGTGGCTTCACGTTCAGCATCGCGAAAATAGGCGGGGACAGTGATAACGGCATCGGTGATTTCGGTATTCAGATATGCTTCGGCATCCTGTTTGAGTTTTGTCAAAACCAGCGCGGAGAGTTCTTCGGGTGAATAGTTCTTGTCATCAAAGGTGCGGAAAAACGTCTTTTTTGATTTACCCATCTCGCGCTTGGCGAATTCGACAATTTGTTCGGGGACTGCCCTGGCGTTCTGTTTGGCGATTTTCCCAACGGTGACGAGGTCCTCTTCAAACATAACCACCGAAGGGGTCATCCGATCGCTTTCGGCGTTCGGTATAATCTCTGGCTGTCCATATTCGTCAATGTGTGCGATGGCTGAAAACGTTGTTCCCAAATCAATACCAACAACTTTACCCATCTGTCTCTTTTCCTCCTTCGGTCATGGGTGGTGTATATATGCAGTTTTAAGGTGTTAATTTAACGAGAGGATGTTCCACAGCACATTAGATGCAATACAAGGTTATAGAAGGACAGTGGGCCCTAATAAACGCATCTGCTGTGTCACCTACAGGTGCCGTTTTTGCCGACAGCATTTAGGTGTGTTTTTCCACACTGAGGGTGTGATGCTTTTGCCGGATAGAAAGACAATTACCATGACCAGCCCTTTCGCTCTCGGTGATCACAGAGTACCTTGACCGTTTCGTGTGCCTTCTTTTCTGCTGCGATATGCAAAGGCGTATGCCCGTTGTCGTTCGCTGCGCTGGTATCTGCACCGTTTTCAAGCAGGACTCCGGCTGTCTCGTATGCATTGTGTGATGCTGCGATGTGCAGCGGTGTATCGCCGTTTTGGTCCTTTATGTTAACCTGCGCGCTATTTTTTAACAATACCCGCGCGACTTCGGCAGTATCATCCTCGGCTGCGATGTGCAAAGGCGTGAGTCCTTTGTTATTCGCTGCGTTCGTATCAGCTCCATTTTCGATGAGGATTTCCGCTGTTTTATAAGCGTTGCGCCATGCTGCCCAGTGCAGAAGGGTATAACCCGATTTGTCCCTCGGGTTGATGTTTGTGTTGCTTTCCAGCGATACACCTTCAGCCTCATAGACATTGCGCCATGCTGCCCAGTGCAGCGGCGTATCCCCGTCTTCGTTTCTCGTGTTAACATCTGCTCCATTTTTCATCAACACCGTTGCTGTTTCGTGTCCATTATTCCACGCTGCCCAGTGTAACGGGGCAAAATTCTTATCATTCGTTGCGTTGACATCGGCCCCATTTTCTATTAACACGGCTGCCGCTTCGTAAGCATTGTGCCATGCTGCCCAGTGCAAAGGTGGATAGCCATATTTGTCTCCTGCGTTGACATCGGCTCCATTTTCTACCAACGCTGCCACTGCTTCATAGGCGTTGTCCCGCGCGGCATCGTGAAGGGTAGTATAGCCGTGTTTTTGTCCGCGTTTAATCGTATTGTTGTTATCTGTTCTCTGCGAGTTGATGGGCATGCCAAAAGTGTCGTCCGGTTCTGATACCTCAGGTACGTTTTGTTGTTTCAAAATAAAATCCTCCTAATTTCCTCGTTGCCAAGGCACACTCCCTGCCTTCTGTGTTTCTG
This sequence comes from uncultured bacterium, assembly GCA_964593655.1. Taxonomy (GTDB): domain Bacteria; phylum Poribacteria; class WGA-4E; order WGA-4E; family WGA-3G; genus WGA-3G. The sequence goes on from CAZQIP010000178.1 coordinate 11,916, forward strand.
CTTGAAAGAGTTGGCTCATTTCTCTGAAGAGTGTTGTCTCCGTCTGTGCGTTGTCCGTTGTTTCCAATGGATCGTTTGACAGATTGTAGAGCTCCAACGGTTCAAAGGGGCTGTTGTGCAACAATTTTGTGTCTCCACGCCGGATAGCATGTTGACACTGTCCGAGAAAGCGTTGTCCACCTTCTCTTCGTAGCCAATAGAGTATACGCTCCGAGAAGTCCTGCTGTTCGCCTTGAAGCGTCTGCCAAATTGAGCGTCCTTCGATGCCTTCCGGAATTGATGCGCCTGCCACTTCACATATTGTCGGGAACAGATCCATGAGCAGCGCAACCTGATCCGTAACATATCCATCTTGGATATACCCAGGCCACATCGCGCACGTAGGAACTCGGATGCCGCCTTCGTACATCTCACCTTTTTGTCCGCGCAAGGGACCGTTGTGAGCCCCAACATTCATTGCACCGCCGTTGTCAGATGTGTAGATAACGAGCGTATTCGATAATTGATCGGTGTCTTCAAGCGTATCAAGGACGCGGCCGATGCCAGCGTCCATGTGCTCGACAAGCGCGATGTATTTTGCGCGTTGCGGTGAAATGTCGGGTTCGCGTTCCTGTACCCGCGCAATCCATTCATCTGGTGGTTGGATCGGCGTATGCGGCGCGTTGTAAGCGAGATAAAGAAAAAAAGGTTCAAACGATTGTGCTTCTGCGCGAATGAAGTCCATACTCCATTCTGTAAAGAGATCTGTCGCGTGTCCCCTCGGATCAATGGTATCAAAACCGTGCCGCATGTAGTTTATATCGTGTCTGCGGTGTGTGTAGTAGTCGTCCATCATATCGCCGAGGAAACCGTGAAAATGATCGAATCCGCGTTTGCAAGGATGATTCTCCGGTTCGAGTCCAAGGTGCCACTTACCGATAAGTGCCGTACGGTAATCTTTCTGTTTCAAGGCTGAAGGGAGCGTGACAGCATCCTGTCGAAAGTACCCCCAACTGTTTTCTGGATGGGTGCGAATCACACCTGGCACCCCCGCCCTATCGGGATAGCGTCCGGTCATGAGAGATGCCCGGCTTGGCGAACAGACGGAGGAGTTCGCGTAAAATCTGGTGAACCGTGTTCCGTGTTCAGCAATCCGGTCAATATTCGGGGTCTGGATTGAGGGTCCGTCGTGTGCCGAAATATCGCCATAACCGTGGTCGTCAGCGAGAATAAGGAGGACGTTAGGCAATTGTGTCATAGTTCTTCCATAAATATAGTGTCGCGCGAGGTGTGTGGTAATATAGTGTTAGTTTTTCAATTCGTGAATTCACACCATACAGCCGGGACACCGACTGGCACGCCAATTGGCGAAATCTGGAGTTCTGACGTGTCTATATTTCCTACACTACCCGTCACGATTGACAGATTGGTATGTGCTTCCTGTAAATCTTCAGCTGCAATCGCCGCTTTGAACTCAGCGATTGCAGCATCACGTTTGCCTTGTTGATAGTAGACGATGCCAAGGTTGTTGCGCGCTTCAGCCATGGCTCCGGCTTTTTTGTATGCAGCAACAGCCGCTTCAATGCTGCCTTCGTGAAAAAGGATAATTCCGAGGTTGGTATTTGCCTCTCCGGAATCTGGGTCACTGCGGAGTGCGCCTTCTAACATAACCTTTGCTGCATCAAGCCGATTTTGACAGATGTAAAGGAAACTGAGGTTGATCCGCGCTTCTGCTGAATCAGGTGCCATATCCAGTGCTGCCTTGTGCAACGCGATTGCCTCATCGTGTTTGCCCTGCCAACTGTACACGAGTCCAAGATTGGTGTGCGGTTCTTCACCGCCGTCGAGTTCAATTGAAGTCTTGAATGCATCAATAGCGCGCGCAAGTTCACCTTGCAACAGATAAACGAGTCCGAGGTTGTTGTGCGGTTCCGCCAGAGTTGGATCAGTTTCGAGTGCTTTTTGGTAAAGTGCAATTGCTTCATCGAAACGTCCTTGCCAACTATAAATCAATCCAAGGTTGAGTTGTGCTTCTCCACCATCGCCAAGTTGAATCGCCTTTTCTGATGCAGTTATAGCGGCATCAAGCTTCCCCTGAGAGATATAGACGAACCCTAAGTTCGTATATGCTTCAGCGGAGTCCGGATTGCACTTGAGTGCTGTCTGAAGCGATTGAAATGCTGCGTCAAGTTTCCCCTGCCACGCATAAACGACACCAAGATTCGTGTGCGGTGCTGAGAGATTCGGATCGCGGCGACGCGCTTTTAGATGTAAGACGACTGCTTCATCTAACTCACCTTCCCAACAGTGCAAGACACCCAAATTAGTGTACGGTGCTGCCAAATCAGGGGCGAGACGAATTGCTTCATTTAAGGCAACTTTCGCCGCATCAAGCCGTCCGTGATCAACGTCATCGCATGCTTGACGATTCAATGTTCTTGCGCGTTCAATATGTTCGATCATGCGATTTCTCTAAAGCAAATATCAAATGTGTGCAGCCAGGCGTTCAGTGAACACACCAGCTGCACTTGATTTGACTAATCTATTGCCGAGATTTGATGCCTGCCCATGTAGTGGCAAGTTTGCCAGAAGGCTCAACAGGCATGAGTGTTAGGAGGCCCTTCTCCATCAGCTCGTTTATATCGTCTTCTTCTAGTACGGAAGCGAAGATTGCGACCTCATAGAGCATACCGTCAAGTGTCTCCGAGGTATTGTTCGTCCAACCGCCGATGTTGACCTCAGTGTCATTCTGGGGTCCTGGTTTACCCATCCCTCCAACAGAACCGATTTCAACGCCATTTTCGTAGATCTTGATGGTATCCTTTGCGTCGTACGTTGCGGTCATATACAACCAGACATCTTTCTTCACATTTCCTTGACCCCAGGCACCTTTCCAACCGTCTCGCGCAAAGTAAGCCTCCCAGCCAGTGCCATTGCCGCTTGTCCTAAAGGCGTAATTTGCCACTGTTCCATTCGCAGGTCTTTTACCGAGAATATGTCCAAAACCGTTCTCGGTTTTGTTGACATACACCCATGAAGTAATTGACCACGCCTTTTCCAGATACATACTCTCGGAGTCTGCGATGATCACCCGATCATTTACGCCATCTAAACTCAGGGCAGGACCATCCGGTCCTTTGATCCATTTTCCGCCCTGAAGTTCACCGTGGTTGTCGTTTCCCGAAATATCTTCGATATCATCGCCTTTGCCTTCGTTGAGCAGCCAAATGCCCCTTGCGGTTTCAAAGTCGATCTCCGCATAAGTATGTACTGCGAAGGTCAGACTGATGGTGATAATCGCTAAACTGACTATAATGGATTTCATTTTTATTTTATCTCCTTAAAGATTCAGTTTGCTATAAGCCAACCTGTTTCGACTGGTTAAAATTAGCAATTGTGAAACGGGTGCAGATAGTTGCAAAGGACACACTTGACCGCACCCAATTTGCCGCATCTATTATCGAGATTTGATGTCTGCCCATGTAGTGGCAAGTTTGTCAGAAGGCTCAACAGCCGCTAAGGATGATAACCCGTCCTCCATCAGGGTATTTATATCTTCTGCCGCCAAGGCGACACTGAAAAGCGCGACCTGAGCGAGCATACCGTCAAGTGTCTCTGAAGTGTTGTCGGTCCAACCGCCGATGTTAACCTCGGTGTCATTCCGGGGTGCCGGTCCACCCATCCCCCCAACGGAACCGATTTCAGTGCCATTTTCATAGATTTTAATGGTATCCGTTCCGTCATAGGTTGCGGTCATATACAACCATTCGCCTTTCTTTACTGAACCTTGATTCCAGGCACCTTTCCAACCGTCTCGGGAATAGTAAGCTTCCCAGCCAGTACCACTGCCGCTGGTCCTGAACGCGTAATTCGCCACGGTTCCAGATGCGGGTCTTTTACCGAGAATATGTCCAAAACCGTTCTCGGTTGTATTCACAAAAGTCCATGCGGTGATTGTCCATGCCTCTTCGAGATACAGGCTATCGGAGTCTGCTATGATCACCCGATCATTTACGCCGTCTAAACTGAGGGCAGGACCATCAGGACCTTCGACCCATTCTCCGCCCTGAAGTTCGCCATGATTCTCGTTTCCAGACATATCGTTGATAACATTGCCTTCACCTTCGTCAAGTAGCCAAATGCCTCTTGCGGTGCTAAAATCGATCTCCGCATAAGTATGTACTGTGAAGATCAGACTTAGACTGATGGTGATGATCACTAATTGCGTTGTAATGGATTTCATTTTTACCTCCTATAGGTTGAATTGACCATTAAGATTACGTTTTGACGCAGTGTGTTGCTCTCATTGAAACCAGATTAACCTACGCCACCGAATTGACCACCTGAATCAGGGCGATAATATATCCGAACTGGAATGCCCACGCCTGCCGGACTCTGCCGGAAACACCCGGCGGCGATGCATCATCTGGATGTGACGGAGCGTGGTCGGGCATTAGCATGTAAGGGTATTCCACATCTCGAAGGATCTGCGCAACTCTGTGCATGTCGAGGTGTCCCTCGTCGGGCCAGACCTCTTGGAAATTGTGCAATCCGCCGCGAATATTGCGGAAGTGAATGTTGAAAATTTTCTTTCGCTCGCCGAAATATTCAAGAATCTCATAGAATTCGGTGCCCGGATCTTCCAAACCTTCTGATACTGTGCCACAGCAAAAATTAAAACCGTGATATGGACTCTCTGCAATCTCAGCGAAGCGTTTCAAGCCGTCAAAGATGGGGTAATTCCACCGCTCAACGCCTCTTAAAATAGGCGCGGGTGGATCGTTCGGGTGACACGCCATCTGGACCTTATTTTCTTCAGCGACAGGAATAACCCGCTCGAGAAAGTATGCGATTCGGTCAAACGCCTCTTCGCGACTTACCTCACCCGCCTCTGAAAGTGTTTCGTTATCATACTTGGAAAAGTCGAAGGTGCTGTAGTTTGAGCCACCGCGCCCAGGTGTGCTCTCGGTTCGCTGATGGTTCAGGATGCAGAAGTTATAATTTAACCCGCGTAATCCTGCGGCAGCGGCATTCTCAATCATTTTGCAAACCGCATCAATATCTGTGTTGCGCTGTGGGTCCTGCGCAAGCGTGATACTCCTCGGAAGTCCGATATGAATCATCTCAAGGCTAACGCCAGATTCCGCTGCCTCTTCCTTGTGTCGAATCAATGTTTCGGTCTCAGTGTCTTTAACGGAAGCATCCATGTGCGTTACGCCGTGGCGAACGAGGAATGCCAACTCTTTGGAAGATGTGCCGATACCTTGAACACCGACGTGCATCTCCGCTTTTTTGACGGGTTGTTTCTCAGTTTTATTCATCGTTCCCCCTCCTTCAACGATTACAATATCATTTGTGAATCAGAAAAGATTTGTGCAGTATAGCACGCGCTAAAAATCGTGTCAATCCAAAAACGTCAACAGAAAATTTTTGGACATACGATCAATTCTGTGGTATGCTAAAACCATAGAATTTCATAGAAATTACACATAGGAGAAACGATGGCAAACGAAGATTATACCTCGCGTGTACCATATTACACGTTTGCGGAGACGCTGGAAGCGCAAGAGGCAGAGTTGGAAACGAATCCGCTGATGCAACGGCTTAACGCTTATCGGAAAACGTATGAAGGCGATCCGCACCGTCCGATTTATCACTACATCAACCCCGAAGCGATGCTTAATGACCCGAACGGTCTCTGTTTCTGGCAGGGACGCTGGCATCTTTTCTATCAGGCGTATCCACCTGAAGACACACGGCAGCATTGGGGACACGCGATGAGCGACGACCTCATCCATTGGCGCGATTTGCCGTATGCAATTTACCCGAACCCTGAAAGGTGCTGTTTCTCCGGTGCAACGCTTGTAGAAGAAGACCGTGTGATAGCGATGTATCACGGCACGGTTGTCGGCAATATGGTTGCTGTGTCAAGCGATCCGTTACTCCTGAATTGGGAGAAGGTGTCCGGCGAAGCGGTTATCCCAGCGAAGCACGCGGATGGCACGACCCCGGTCTATCGCGTCTTTGACCCGTGCATCTGGAAGAAAGACGATATGTATTATTCGCTTTCCGGTGGCACGCTCCCGCACGGACCTGGTGGCAAACCGATTCGCGCCAACTTCCTGCTCCGTTCAGCCGATTTAGCGAACTGGGTCTATCTACACCCCTTTGTTGAAGACGATATGTTCACATTGGTCGGCGATGATGGGGCGTGTCCGTATTTCTGGCCCATCGGTGACCGACACATGCTCCTTTTCTTTAGTCACATGAGCGGCGGACAATATCTGCTCGGTGATTATGACACCGAACGCGACAAGTTCGTCGTGACAGCAGGTGCGAAGAACAATTTCGGGGCGGCATCTCCAGCGGGTGTCCACGCGCCCTCGGCAACACCTGATGGTAATGGTGGTCTTATCGTTATCTATAATATGAACCCCGCGAAGCCTACCAAGGGTTGGAATCAGATCATGACGCTGCCGCGTCGCTTGACCCTTCTCTCCAGAGATGAAGTCGCTGTCGAGCCTGCGGGTGATATTGAATCGTTGCGGTATGAACATCAGCATGTCAATGCGATGACACTCCCCGCGAACGAAGAAGTTGTGCTGGAAGGCATCAATGGCAATGCGATGGAACTTGAACTCGAAATTGACCCGAAATCGGCACCGATGGTTGAACTGAATGTGCTCCGTTCACCGCAGAAAGAGGAGTTCACCCGTATTGCGTTCTTCAGAGAGCGTGGCTTACGCAACCTGAATCCTGGTGTTGACGTACGTGATAGTCTGCTAACGATCGATTCATCGTATTCGTCAGTTGCCTCGGATGTTCTTTCACGTGCTCCTGAAACCGGGGCGGTCTCCATCGCGCGAGACGAAACCCTCAAGCTGCGGGTATTCGTTGACAAGAGTGTGGTGGAGGTATTCGCTAACGGGAAACAGTGCGTCGCGATGCGTGTCTATCCTGACAAGGCAGAAAGCGTTGGTGTATCGTTGCGTTCGCAGGGACAAGCGAGTGAACTCAAATCCCTCGATGCATGGCAGATGCAGGACATCTATGCGTAACCACCGAAAACCGGATTTGGAAATTCGGGCAACAGCAAGAAGTTTCCCCTTGGTAGTCGCGCTTTGGAAGCGCGACTACTAAAGCTTGATTTCAAACCACCAACTGACACGGAGAGATTCCGATGCGTTTTGATTCCGCCTTCGGTGAGTCGGTGAGTGTAACATGTGTCGGTTGAAGCTTCAACGAGATTCTACAAGGAAACAAATTATGGCATCAGACTATAAAAAGATAGCTCAAGAGAATCAACGTCGCTATGGAGAGGAAACAGAACATCTTCGCATTTACAAGCGGCTTTACAGTGACAAAACGCATTTTGTTTCTGAACTCATTCAGAACGCTGATGATAGTAAGAGTCAGCATCTTGAACTGCAATTGGATTCAAACGATTTGTTAGTTTGGAACGATGGTCGCCAGTTTACGGAAGAGGATGTGCGCAACATCTGTTCTCTAGGTTTAAGTGACAAGGATCTGACGCAAATTGGAACTTTTGGTATCGGGTTCAAAGCGGTTTACAACTACACGGATTCCCCAGAGATTTACTCCGGTATTGAACGGTTTCTTATTCGAGATCTCATCAAACCGGAAAGTATTGATGTTGGTAAGATAACTCCGAAAATCGCGACACAAATCGATAAAGGCAGGACGGTTTTTCAGTTACCTTTTAAAGATAGCCTACGTCAGGATGATATTGAGCGACTAAAGCGGAGGCTTCGCGATTTAGACAAACGATCCTTACTCTTCCTACGTCATCTCGAAGCGGTTCACTGGCGTAATACAAACGATACACAAGGAGGTTCGTATTTCTGTCACCGCTTTCCACATGACAAGATTCAAAATGCATCTTATGTTAAGTTACAAACATCAGTGAACGGTGATGATCAATTAGAGGAGACATTCCTTGTTTTTCGCAAAGAAGTTCAACCGCCACAATATGTAATTGATGAACTTCTGCATCAGGCAGAGGATCGTAAAGAAGAGCAGCGTATTCAAAAGTCCGCAGAAGAACTGCAGCCTGTTGAAGTGGCATTCAAACTACATGACGATGGAATCACAATGATGGACAATTGTGTTTTGTTTGCCTACCTTCCTACTCAAATAAAAACAGATCTACGATTTATAATTCAGGCACGATATCAAACGACACCTGCCCGTGATAATATTCCGGATTACAATCCATGGAACAAATGGTTGGTGCAGGAAACCGCGGACTTTTTTCCTGATGTATTAGAGCAGTTAAAAATGTCTGAATTGCTTGAACCGCGGTTTTTTAATGTATTGCCTCTGCAGGACGATTACGTCCCTGAAACATTTGAACCTGTGGTCAAGGCTTTACAAAAGGCTATGCAGGATCGACCATTCATTCCAATACAAGATAGAGGGTATGCAGAAGCGAAGAGTGTGTTCTATCCTCATAACGAACTTCTACGAGAATTGTTTGAACAAACCTTTTGGTTGCATCCTGAGATACGAAATACAGAAAAGTTTCGTCGAGGTTTTGAGGTCATGCGCGAAGCTGGTGTAAAAGAGGTTCGTATTGATCTAGTTTTGAACCATCTCAAAGAGCAAACTCCAGACTGGTTCGCGAACAAGTCTAATAGATGGCTGTGTTCTTTATATACTTATTTGAACGAACAGGGGGCAGAATGGCAGGCAATAAAAAATTTGCCATTAGTTCGACTTGAAAATGGGCAACATGTCTGTGCAGACAACCAACCAGTGTTTTTTCCACCAAATGAAACCGAAATGCGTGAAGAAATTGTTCCGTTCTTTCAGGAATTGCCTATCCTTCAATCCTCACTGCTTGCAGGGGACACACACAGCTATACTGAAACCTTTTTAACAAAACTAGGGGTTAGGACGTTGTACCGTGAAGACCTGATTCGTGAATTGATTTGCCCTAAGTATCTTCAATCCGATAAGCCTTCTATAGATCAAAATCGTTCGCATGTACGTTACCTTTGGCATCTCTTATCAAAGACTTCAAAAACGGCACTTGGGAACTTGAAGGAAGAAATTAGTAATACTCCGATTTTGCTAGTTTATAAAGGAGATCAACGAGAAAATCTTTACTTCCTAGCACCTTGCTATGCTTATCTATCGCAAGCCTACACGGGTAGTACTGATTTAGAAACTTACTTTTCCGGGTGTGATAATGTTTGGTACGTAGATAATGGCTATTTAGATGGCAATTCTGATCCAAAAAGTTGGCTCCAGTTTTTAAAGTGGATGGGTGCCATGGATACACCGCGAATTTCAAGAGAAAACTTAACTGTTAACGCCCAAGAACTTGATAAGCATCATCTTGAGTGGAGATATAGTACGAGGGAGGCAACTATTGAAGATGTTTATTTAGACAGGCTGCCCGACACACTGACTAAAATTACCGACCACAGTGAAAGGGCTCTTTCACTAGCTCTGTGGCATCTTTTAATTCAAATACTTCCATCAGAAGAATCGCAGCGAGATACCTTTTTTCGAGGCATTTATCGTTGGTTCTATTACAATAACCAGTCAGAGTCCTTTGACTCTACGTTCTATCGCCAGCTGAAGTACACAGCATGGCTTCCTGACGAACAAGGCAATTTTCACCGTCCTTTAAACTGTTTCGCGCCGACAGACGATAACCGTAGATTATTAGGGAATAGTGTGGCGTACTTACACTCTAGTTTTAATGTTAATGAAAGCAAAGAACCTGCCCGATGGCTAGCCGGAAAGTTGGGTGTACATCTGAATGCGAATACAGAAAGTGTACTCAACCATCTCCAAATTTTGAGTGGCAAGGAAGTACGTATTGAAGATGTTGAACCACTTTACCGCTTTCTTGCGCGACAAGACGCACGCCCACGTGAGAAATTCAAAAAGGAATACCTCCTCTTCGCTCCTAACTCGGAACTATGTTGGTGGCGATCGGATCAAGTATTTTGGGAGGATGAAAGCCCAGTTTTCGACAGTGATCGTGGTTATCTCAGAACATATTATCCAGAGACGCTGAAGCCATTTTTCATTGCTTTGGGAGTTTCAGAGCGTGCTGCACCGTTAGACTATGTTCGTGGCATTCAAGAGATAGCATCTGCAGGACAAGCCGAGAGCTCTGAAGTTCGTAAACGAGTTAATATTCTTTATCGCCGTTTATGGCAGTCTTTACAAGAAGGTGGGAACTGGCAGGCAACTGAGGAATGGAATAGAACACGGGAAGGTAGATATTGGCTTGGCAAGATGGGAAACAGATGGGGATTTTTCTCTAGGTACGAACTAGTTTGGAACGATTATCATGACTATATTGCTGAGATTTTTGAAGGCGAAATTCCATTTTGGGCATTTGGCGATGATCTATTGGGCCTTGCTGGAAATCTGGAAGTAGAAGAATGTTCTCAAGCCAAAGTTGAATTCCACCCCAGAGGCGATCAAGAAGAAGATGAAGTTTGGTCCGTCAAAGTGCAGAGGTTACATCCGTACATGCATGATTTTCTTAACTCACCGCGTTTGTGTGAAGGGACTGAGGACGGTAAATCCGCTCGTGATTTAGACGGATTGTCCGTTTGCTTAGTTGAGGAATTAGAGACAATGTACACACTGAAAGGAATTTCTCTGTCTCATCCAAATCCGCGCGAAAGTTTTTTAGATGTAACGAATCAGAAAGTAACGCTCTGGTTGGCATTAAAGCCGAACGCAGACCAATACGCTTGGCTTATCGGTGATGCCTTACAATATTACTTTGGTGATGTCAAAGAACTAAGTGGATTTATTGAGGATTTACTGACAAAGAATCAAGAAGCCGTACTTACTCGCTGGAGGCAGAAAGGTCTCCAAACGGATTTTTCTATCACATCAGTCGACGAAAATGCCAAAGAAGCCGAAGAGCGCATGGTAGAAACTGTTGATGCCAGAACTCTGGATGAAACCAGCATAGAAGATTCTAATTCCGTAGAGGGTAAATCTAATATGGATGTTTCAACAGTTGGTGAAGGACAAGAAACGAATAGTGAAGATAATAATTCAGTAGTGGACAAAACGAATGATTCTGCAGCGAATGAATCTAAGGGTGAAATATCAACAGATAGCAAAACGTCAAAAATAAGTAAAGCAGATAACGCTTCAACCTCAGGTAAATCTAAAATCCGGACAGATTCACCATCGAATATTGAAAACATAAGTTCATCTGATACACAAACTCTAACTAAGACCGGAAGTGGAAACACTCAATTCATAGACAAAGAATCTGAACATGAAACACCAATGGTCAATGAGGGACCTGAAATAAGTAGTGGAGAAGTTAATCCAGGATCAGAACAATCTAAAACCGGTGTGTCTTCAGCGCGGACGAATGGTACAAGTCAGTCGGCTGGCCCTCCGAAAAGCATATCTAATAGTGGAAATGGTGTAGACAGTTATGGTGGTCGTGATGATACAGATAGGGAAATACAAGCAAAAGAAGCAGAAACATCTTCGCAAGCCAAAAAGGAAATTGAACGGATTGGCATGGAGCACGCTCGCCGCTATGAAGAGGAACGAGGTTGCACCGTTGAAGATGTCTCGACTGAGAACCTTGGTTTTGATCTTCGCTCAACAACACCGAATGGCGAAATTCGATGTATTGAGGTAAAAGCCCGTGCCGAGCGTGCTCTTATCGTTTTTACGTCCAACGAGTGGGATACGGCGGAGCAACTCAAAGATGCCTATTTTCTCTATGTTGTCCTTAATGCTAGAACACAACCAGAACTCTACATTATTCAGAATCCGGCAGATAAGGTAGCCGTGGACGAGAGGTATGATGTCAGGTATCAGGTTCCGCTTTCGGAGATAACGGAACATGGAATATCCGTCTAGCTTTCTATTGGAGGAACGGTAACCAATCTGATGAAATTCACGTCGATAGATAACACACCTGCCTTATTTGGGTTAAATCGATCTAACACAAACAAGGACTTCAGCCAAGCTAAAGCATGGGGAAAGAACAGCTTTAATAACTGTTTCCCTATCGCCTTATTATGTTATATGCAAAGTCAAAATATCGCTCCTGTTTACTTGACTTTAGATCAGAATTGGAATATCGTTCCTGAGAAGATTGATGTGAACTCTATATTTGGACGTGAGTATAACTCTGAAGATATTTACTTTGCTTTTGAGTATACTTATGGACACAATCAGCAATTTATCAAAGGAACTTTACCTCGTATTGATTTGGTGGTAATGGATAATTCTGATTCTGAAAATCCTTGGCTACGGGCATTGGAAATTAAATTGACAGTTTTACCTGATAATTCAACTTGTAACCTATCCGAAGAACAGTACGGTTGTGAACTTGTGGTGCGTCCGAATACGATTATCCATTTAACACTTGAAATTGCTAAGCGGTACACTGAAGGTCAAAACGAACTTTCTGAGGCTCTACGCCCGGTTTTTCAAAATGACTTTGACTGGGATTCGGAAAATAACATGTTAGAAAGAATACCCGATATTATCCAAATTATCAAGCATTTGTTAGTCGCGGAAGTGGACAATCAGATTCCATTAGTTATACAGCCTATTTGGAAGACTGTTGGGAAATCTGCTCAACTTCATGAAAATTGTTTGGATGTTTTTGTCTGGAGTACGTTCGCTTTTGCGAAGCTGCTATTAGATACAGTTGAGCAAGGGCGTGCCAGAGAATTCTCACGAGCAAAGCGGTCAGTTTTGTGGGTTATGAAAATGCTTTCTGACTTTGCCACAGATGGAAAAATTGACTCACAGACAGTTGGTATTGGATTTACGAGACAAACAGACAAAGCCTTTGCGTTGAGTGGCAGAAAAACACACCCATATATGTTCTGTCCAGAACTTGTACATCCACGAGTTAAAAAAACTGAAATCAAAAACATTATCTTAGGGCAGGGCGAAAGGATGCTTAGTCCAGAAAGACGATTTGATGCGATTCTAGCTAATTCTCCTGAACTTTTCATGTAAGAGGTAAAAACACAAATGTCTATGAAGTTTATAGATCTTTTTGCTGGGTGTGGTGGTATGACGCTCGGATTTCAAAACGCAGGATTTGAATCAGTTGCCGCTTTTGATAATTGGGAACCAGCTATTGATGTTTATCGTGCTAATTTTGCGCATAACATACACAACGTGGATCTCGGTAATTGGCAAGAGAGTTTAGGAATATTAAACGCATATCAATTTGATATGATTATTGGTGGGCCTCCGTGTCAAGATTTTTCGCATGCCGGTAAACGAGACGAAAATTTAGGTAGAGCGGATTTGACCGTGAGTTTTGCGCAGATTGTCGCACATACAAAACCAAAGTGGTTTGTCATGGAAAATGTGGATAGAACTGTGAAAAGTCAGCGATATCGTAGTGCTGGTGAAATTTTAAGAGACGCAGGATATTCACTAACACAGCGAATTTTAGACGCAAACCAGTGTGGTGTCCCACAGAGACGGAAACGTCTTTTTCTTATTGGTGAATTAGGACTATCTATCTCTGTGGATAGCAGATCTCTCGCGAGTTATTTGGATAACAATCTGATTACCAAACCGATGACAGTGCGTGATTACTTGGGGGATAGTCTTGACGTTGTCCACTACTACCGACATCCTCGCAACTATAGCCGCCGCGCTGTCTTTAGCATTGATGAACCGAGTCCAACAGTAAGAGGCGTTAATCGCCCAATTCCAAAAACCTACAAGGCGCATCCGAAGGACACTGCACTTATTTCAGAAAAAGTGCGTCCACTCACAACATTAGAACGAAGTTATCTCCAAACCTTTCCAAAAGACTTTCATTTCGCTGGATCGAAAACCGATTTGGAGCAGATGATTGGGAATGCTGTACCAGTGAAACAGGCAGAGTACATTGCACGTTGCATTAACACCTATGTCTCAGAAAAGGAAGACCCTTTAGATCCAATTGATCAGCAATCTGTTCAGTTGCTTCTATTTCGAGAATCAAAATAAAATGTTTTCAAATGTGCTCGCAACTTTAACACAGTCCTTAATACCAAAGGAAGACTGACTTATGCTTTATTTGACTGCCATTTTCGCAATCTACGTTCTGTTTTTTTCCATTCAACTAACTGCAACAGCACAAAGCGTCAACATTCCCGAACCTGTCCCTCCACCGGCTGCTGTCCGCAAAACTTTTAACTTGGATCCGTTTTATGTGCAGTCGCTTGATGTAGAAGGGTTGCCTGTTGTCGCATCGGCGAAGGTGAGTCCTTATGCGCTGAAGGAAGCGGCTTGGCTTATTCAGCAGATGGTCGGGCATCGGCGGGATATACTACAAGCACTCGGAAAAAATAACGTGCGTTTTGCTGTGATGGCATATAACGAACTCACAACCCAAATTCCTGAACATAGCGATCTCCAACCGGATTACTATTGGGACCGGCGGGCGCGCGGTTTGGGTTCCACGCCATCCCGACCCGCTGTCAGTTGTGGTGAAGAGAACCTGCTTAATTACCAAGGCGATCCGTATTCGACTGAAAATATTCTGGTGCATGAATTCGCGCATGCGATTCACCAAATGGGATTGAATACGGTGGATCCGAGTTTCGATGCCCGTCTTAAGGTGCTATATGATGCTGCAGTTGAAAAAGGGTTGTGGAAAGACACTTATGCCATTACGAACAGAGCAGAGTATTGGGCTGAAGGCACGCAGTCTTGGTTTGATACGAACCGGGCAAACGACGACCAACATAACCATGTTGATACCCGCGACAAATTGAAAGAATACGACCCCGCGCTTGCAGCACTGCTCAATGAAGTTTATGGCGATATGGACTGGCGATATACGCGAGCGGTGACACGTTTAAGTCTTTCGCATCTCCAAGGGTTTAATCCTGAAGATTCCCCGAAGTTTGAATGGCCCGCCGAGCTGATAGAGTTGACAAAATACCACCAACAATTGAAGAACCCAGAGAGCGATGGTGGTGGCAAATGGGTAGACTTGAAGCAACACGATCCGAGTCTGCTGCCAAATCTAAGATCAGGAAGCAGCGACACCGAAACCGCAATCATTTTCGTGAATGGCGGCAAGGAAACCGAGATCGCCTATTATTGGGTAGATGGTAACGGTGAAGAGAAATTCTATGGTAAGGTTGCTATTGATACCTTTGTGAATCAGCACACGTTTGCGGGACATATTTGGCTCATCAAAGATGTGAACGGACGTAACCTCGCTGTATTCCGTGCTGAGGAAAGGACCGGACGCGCACTTGGTGGCGTAGCGTCTCCGAGTGCCCAAGATGGAAACTAAATTTCCGTAATCATATAATACGGGTGCGCCATTTTCCGAAGCAGAGGTCGAATAGGCGGCAGTGTGGCAAATGTTGAATCAATCGTAGCCAAGTCATAAAAATTTGAATAGATATTGGCGATAAAAAGGAGATTCAAATGACTTATCAACGCCTTGCTGAAGTACGCGAAGTGCTTCGTGTAAAATGGTACCGGAGCAAAATAGACCACACAACCTTACGTGATCTATCAAAACGGAGTGATTTGCAAGGTTGGTTTCAGGCAGGTGGACATCTTGCCCTCTGGCTATTGACGGGGAGTTGGGTCTACTTTTTTTGGTCGCAAGCGATGTGGCTTGGCTTTTTCATTGCGCTATTTGTGCATGGCACGGTCGCCAGTTTTTTCAAAGGGACAGCCAATCACGAATTGGGACACGGCACCGTATTTCGGACCAAGGGGTTGAACAAATTTTTTCTTTATTTATTTAGCCTCATCAGTTGGTGGGATCATTTTGACTACGCCAGTAGCCATACCTATCATCATCGCTACACCTTATACCCCGAAGGCGATCGCGAAAACCTTCTCCCGCTTGAACCGAAGTTAGGTTCCCTGTTTGTTCTTCAACTGTTTACCCTAAATTTGCTCACGCAACCCGGTCGCACCTTTAGCAAAGGCGGGTTCATTGCTGCGATTATCTGCACCACCCGTAGTGCCTGTGGCAAAGAAGGACCGCCAGATATTCCGAGTCAGGAGTGGCTCGCATCCTTACATGCCGACCAACCGGAAGAACATCAAAATTCGATGTGGTGGTCTCGGATACTACTCCTTTTTCACGGTGCACTGCTTGTCGTTTCACTCGTCACAGGCTATTGGGTTTTTCCGCTCATCGTCACTGCCAGCGCATTTATTGCAAACTGGGGATCCTACCTCGTTTCTATGCCCCAACATTGTGGTTTAAAGGAAAATGACCCTGACTTCCGTAAATGTGCACGGTCAATCAAGCTGAATCCGGTCGCGGAGTTTTTGTATTGGCGTATGAATTGGCACATTGAGCATCACATGTTTGCAGGCGTGCCCTGCTACAATTTGAAGAAATTGCACCATCTAATTGCCGAAGACATGCCCGAACCACGCACACTCTTTGGGGCTTGGCGAGAGATGCGCGAAACTTGGCAACGACAGAAAGCCGACCCTGACTATTTTTTTGATACGCCGCTTCCGCCAACGGCTAAGCATATACCCGCCGAAGCATCCAATATTCTGGAAAGTTCCATTGGCGAATTGGCTCCTAAAGGATTGAAATAAGAGATATTCCTCTGTTCAAAAACTAACGGAAATGCAAATGAATAAAATTATCCAAAAGGTTACTGCCTTTATTGTGCGTGAAAGGAGTGGTGTCAAAGAATTGCTTGTTTTCAAACATCCGACTGCGGGTGTTCAAATCCCTGCTGGTACTGTGGAAGAGGGTGAGGATATTGAAACTGCTGTAAAGCGAGAAGTTTATGAAGAAACAGGCTTACAGTTTGTGGAAATCAAAAAATATCTCGGTTGTTTTGAGAATGAGTTGGGAGAAGGCGAGAGAATAATAGCGAAGACAACGCAGGTTTATATTGAACCCGATTTAAACGCGATGCCTTACAAGGAAAAACTCACCAATGGATTGACTGTCAATTACCATTCCATAGCGGAAGATTTTACGCATATTTCATATATCGAATACGACAAACATCCTAATCCGACATGTATCTGCTATAATATTACCGGATGGGTACCGAATGAAAACTTAAGTGCACAGAAAGAAAGACATTTTTTTCTTATGTCCACACAAAAGAAAACAGAGGATGCATGGGAATTGAAAACTGATAGAGGACACATTTTCAAGCCGTATTGGACACCGCTTTCGCCGAAACCCAAAATTATACCGCCACAAGACAAGTGGTTGGATTTTGTCTACGAGAAAATCTGAACTGTGGTAAAATGGACATTAGAACAAATTGCGGTACTAACTTTTCAGTTAGCGTATTGGAAAATGGAGTGGAAAAATTATGAAAAATCTTAAACTGACTTCACTCGGACAAATTCATGAAGCCGACATCTCCTTTGGAGATCTGACAGTATTCGTCGGTGAACAAGCAAGTGGAAAGAGCATTCTACTCCAACTTGTGAAGTTAATCTTAGACGCAGGTGATATTACACAAACCCTAAAAAAACACGGTTTTGATTGGCAAAAAAAAACCGAGAATTTTTTGTCCCTTTATTTTGGTGAAGGGATGCAAACAATTTGGAACCCGGATGAGACGAAAGTCACCGTTGATGAAGTAGATTTTACACCTCGAAAGGCGTTATCAAAAAGAAAAAAAGATGAGAATCTCTTTCTGATACCGGCACATCGGGTTGTGACGCTGAAAGATGGGTGGCCTCGTGCTTTTACGGACTATGCAACGAGTGATCCGTACGTCGTTAAGGAGTTCAGTGAACAATTGCGTTTATTAATGGAAGCAGGCTTAGGCTCAGGTGAACGTCCTATATTTCCGCAGGAAGGACGCATGAATAAAACACTCCGAGACGTGATCGGACAAAGCGTCTTTGGAGACGCTGAGATCAGATTGGATAGATCCGGGTTACGTAAGCGCATTGTCTTAGACGTTGCAGGTAGCCAACTGCCGTTTATGGTGTGGTCTACGGGTCAGAGGGAATTCACACCTCTCCTACTGGGTCTGTATTGGTTAATGCCTTCTGGGAAAGCGCGGAAGAAAGATAAGATCAATTGGGTTATTATTGAAGAACCGGAAATGGGGTTACATCCGCAAGCGATCTCAGCACTGCTTCTTGTTTTTTTGGAGTTGTTAAAGCGGGACTACAAAGTCATCGTTTCTACGCATTCATCCCAAATTTTAGAACTTATTTGGGCGATTCGATTTATTGCTAAATCAAATTCTGGTCCAACACGGTTAAGACAGTTGTTAAATTTGAAAGCGGGTGCCTATTCCAAAGATCTCACGGAGACAATTTTAAATAAAAAAACTTTCAAGACCTATTATTTTTCTCGTCAGGATAGTGTTGTGAGCGTCAAAGACATTTCAACCTTAGATGCTGAAGATCCGGATGAAGCTGTATCGGATTGGGGGGGACTTACACTATTTAGTACGAAGTCTGCTGATGTTGTTACAGAAGCTGTGTGGGAGAGTGATCTTTGAATTTTGCCGATGCTATTAGGAGCACTCCAGAAATTGCGCAGTGTCTGAGGAACGGCTTACAGGCATTGGCGGGAAATAGTGGCAAAGTCGCTGTACGTGAGACACGAGACCTAACAGGAAGCGTTGATGTAGACACTTGTCTGATGAAGCGGTATCCGAACGTACCTCGTTGGGATTACGTGTTCGGTTATAGGGACAGGATTTACTATGTTGAAGTTCATCCGGCGGATAATACGCGTAAAGTAAGAGAAGTCACAGCGAAATTGCAATGGTTAAAGCAGTGGCGTAAACTTTCTGCCAAAAACCTTGAGGGTTTGGAAAGTCAGAGCACTTACCATTGGATTTCTACAGGAAGAACTGCATCAAGCGTCAAAAGAGGTAAATATCTTCAGATATTGGCGCAAAATGGTATCCGTGGGCCGGATTCTGTACTAAATGCAGATACTGTCCCATAAACATGTCACTGTCAAAACTCTTCTCATTTAACACAACTCTCTTGGAGGAAACAAGATGACAACATATCGCGCAGGTGTAATCGGTTTAGGACGTATGGGGAGCACCTTTGATGATGAAATCACACAAGGCGGGTCGCTGTTTCTGCCCTATTGCCACGGTCCGACCTACCACGCCGCCCCCAATGTAGAACTGGTCGCCGGGGCTGATCTGCATGCCGAACAAGGGGCAATTTTCGGTGAACGGTGGGGGCTAAGTTCAGAGCATATCTATAGCGACTATCGTGAGATGCTGGAGAAGGAAAATCTCGACATTGTGAGTGTCTGTACAACGGCACGAGTCCGATCGACTATCGTGCAAGATGTGGCGCGCTCCAGTGTCAGGGCGATCTGGGCAGAGAAACCGATTTCGCTGAGCCTCGCCGAGGCGGATGAGATGCTGGAGACCTGCCGAACGGAAGGTGTCGCGCTGGCGATCAATTGTGCGCGACGCTGGAATCCGTTCTTTAGCGAAGCCCGAAAACTCATCGACGAAGGCGAAATCGGTGATGTGCTGCAGGTGACAGTCTATGCCCAGTGCGGACTCTCACATAACGGCAGCCACGCCATTGACATTCTGCGCTATATGGCAGGTGGGAACGTCGAGTGGGTTTTCGGTGAGATGCAATCCGATGCAGCCGCCGCAGGTGAAGGCGATCTGCAGGGAAACGGTTATCTTGTCTTTGATAACGGTGTGCGTGCGTATCTCCGCAGTACATCCTGTGGGGCGGCACCGTGGGAGGTGGATGTTATCGGCACAACAGGACGCATCCGTTCAGTGAATAACGCTGAGACGTTTGAGTTAATTCGTATGGTTCCGGGCGGACGGCGCGGACGCGGCGTGCCTGCACAATGTCCATTCCCGATACCCGTGCGGATGCAAGGTATGGGACTCACAATCGTTGAAGATCTCATCAACGCCATTGAGAACGGGACTTCTCCGAAGTGTTCGGGCGAAGATGGGCGTGCTGCGTTAGAGGTAGCCGTCGCACTCCGAGAATCGCATCGCCGCGGCTGCGTAAAAGTTGAACTGCCCGTCGAAGACCGAAGTCTCCAGATTCTCTCATCAGAGATCCAAGGCGACGATACACCTGCCCGAATACGGAGATTGCAGACCAGATAAAAAATCAAAAATGTCGCCTTTTACGCGCAGATTTTCGGTCATTCTGTGTGCGTTTCTTAAAATCGGACCCGTAGCCTGCAACAACGGCGCAGGCGGGTACTTAGGAAGCACATCAAAATCTAAACTCACGCCGTTCTTCCGCAAGGTATAATTAAAAACATGAAGCCAGCAGATTATGCGTTTTTTAAGGAAAATGGCTATGTCTCACTCGGTAAGATTCTGAGCGATGCCGAGGTTGCGCATTTTGTTCATACCTTTGACCGGGACCGCACTGAAGTTGAAGATCACTGGTATCGTATCGGACATTACCAGACCGTGAATTGCGATGCGCTTCTGACTTCACCTGAATTTGACAATGCGATTCGGCATCCGATCGTCATGGATTGTCTGTACACATTGATGGGCAATGCCCCTTGCTTTTCAGAAATCTGCATCCGACACATGGCACCGTACGACGGTGAACTGAATCGCGGCTGGCATCGAGATGGCCCGAGGCACTGGCTTGAACACCCGTTGCGTATCGGGTTCATACAGTTGATGCTGTATCTGACTGATGTTGATGAAACGACGCACTGTTTCTCCTTATCGCCGGAATCGGTGGACGCTGAGATTCTCGAAACAGACGAGCAGTTGGCGCGTGGCGGAATTGTCGATTTGTACGGTCCTGCTGGGACAGCCGTGCTATTCAACATCGGTGTTTTGCACACCGCTACGACGCGTCCGACGCAGGCAGAACGCAAGACGGTGCAAGTCTATTACGGGCATCCGAATCGTCGGTACTTGAGCGAGGATTCGTTGATACCTGTCGAACTTTGGCGAGACCATCCCGACCCTGAGGTGCGCGCCTTTTATGGTGTGCTTAATAGCAAGACGCGCGACTACCTCGAACACACGGTTTCAACCGGTGAACTGCCGTTTGAGGACACTTTGGCACTCCTTCGCGAACTCGATGTCAAGCACCGCAAGCGGCCGGAGTAGATTGACGACAGTTTACGCGGTTTGGGACTGTTATCGCCTAACTAAAACTCTGAATCCTTCAAGACCTCCGCTTGCACCGGATTTATGTAGCACTGATAATGCCGTTCGACATCTGCCGTCGGTGTAACACCGTCGTGGACATAGACCCCAAATTGCAGACGGAAACGGTCATCTTCGAGTTCATCAGGCGGATGGTGGAGGATGCTCATCTGTTCTGGTACAGCGATTTCCCCGAAAAAGCCCGGATGTTCAGCGTTTTCTGGGTGATCAAACAGCGCAATACCGCTCACTCCATCTCCCACCGTGCCGCCTAAATCGCACCACCGTGCGCGTTGATGATGCACCGCCGTTCTGCCGATCTGTCCTTCAGAATTTTCGACATGCCCTTTCTCTGGGATACCCATTGACGGATTTAAGCGTGCTACGCAGAGGAATTGCCGATCACCGATGTCCAGTGGTGGTGTCGTTTCGTGCGTAATTTCCAAAAACCGTCGCGTATCGTCCGCATACCATACCCGGGCGGTCCGCGTTTCCGTCATAATAACGTTACCATCTCCCGTAACATGGATTAGGTCTTCGACAAATTCAGCGTAGACGTTCCCTTCAGTGATTCGGACAAAGCGTTGGTGCAACATCTTCCCGCAGGGACCGTAAGGCGGCTCATCCCAATCAGACCAGATGTTCGCAGACCCCCCTTCACCGTGCCCCCCGTAGGCGAGGTAAAGTCCTGTGTGATGCGGATGATCGCCGCCGCCAGCCCCGCGGACCACAGTCCCATAGTTCCCGTTAAGGGGCCAAAAGTAAGGCTTCCAGACACCGAGGAAGTTGTATCGCGCGAATAACGCGTCATCAGCAGAAATGAGCAGGTGCGCTGGTTTCTGTTCGATTTGATAACGCGCTTTGGGTGGTGCTCCATTAATGTGTCGGATCGCGTAATGTGCTGATGTCCCCGCTGGAAGTTCGCCTGTCTGCCATGCAAGTTCGCGTAGCGTCGGCTCGAATTGACATCGGACATTCTCGCCGGAGACATGACCGTCTGCATCCGTTATGGACATCGCAAGCCCTGAAATTCCTTCTTGCCAATCCGAAAAATAACGTTTCGGCTTAAAACGCAAGCGGACGAGATCATTCTGCCGATTGACTGAACCCGCCTCAACTTTGATGATTACACTTCGATTTTGTGCCAATGGTTCCCTCCTGTTAGTTTCACGGTGAAATTGTTCAATCTTCCAGTGCAAGTCGCATACCTCTTGTGCGACGGACACATCTGATTGACGCAAGTCGTTTGAAGTTGTTCTACATTTCTACCAGCTCTGAATGAAGTCCTCTATTTCAAAATTCGCTGGCATGTCTGTCAGTTGATAGCGCATCACACGGGATGTTCTGTCTGGAACAGATCGGATAATTTCTGCTTCAATTTTTTCGTAGAGTGTCGAGAATCGTTTCCAAATACTTTCAGCATCTTCAGCGGAAAAGCGATCCGCGAAATCCTCATAGAGATGGAAGTTGAGTCGATGTGCGGAGATTTCCCCGATGCGCTCTTCAATGGGAAGTTTGCTGACTTCGGGATCTTTGAGCTTGCGAACCTTGTCTGCCAGCTTTGAGAGGAATACGACAGCGACCATGCGTTCCTCTTCACCCGGATGCAGTTTCGCCAATCCATCTCGAAAACCGTCAGCGTCCTTGTTACGGATGGCGTGAAAGGTCGCCTCAATGATATCACACTGCTGCTGATGGAGTTTGAAGAAATGTTCAAATTGGGTGCGAGCCTCAGCAGGAAGGTACTGTGTGAATTCCAAATTCCAATAAAAATGATCAACAATTGGATATGAGTCGCTGCCGAAGGCGCGATATCCGAGATGAACAGTCCGGCGGAGTTTTGTGCTATAGTTGCTGCCCCAATGCAAACCCATGTGACTGTAGACAACCCCATCGCCTGCTGAGAGTTCGATTGGAATTCCACCCGGCATCAGTTCTTGGGCACGTGTCAATAGGTGTTGGTGTTCCTCTGGCGTGTTTGGACGGCAATAACTCCTTGGCACGAGCCAGAATACGCTATCGTCGTACAACGGTATATTCCATTGGACATATCCTGGTCCGTTTTTAACATAATCCATCTGCATACCCTTTAGCGGTGCCTGGACTGTCGGATCAATATCACGATGCCAGCTCGCCGGACCGTGATCTCGCACAGGATTACACATCAGTGCCATCAACGTTATCGCCGCGTCGGGTGCTCTCATGAGTTGCTGGCTCACACCGAGTGTGTTCTCGTGCAGACAAAATTCGACGGTATTGGCGGTTGCTGCATCAACCACCTCATCGAAAAACACTCTCGGTTGCGCACTCGTTGTCCAGACACCTCCGGGTTTTTCGTCCGGTTTTCGTTCCTGTTCCCAGACTACTTTTTGCTTCTCGACAAGGATTTCAAAATTCGTCCTCAGCTCCTCTAACCGATCAGGTGGAACGACCTGTCGTAGCACGATGTAGCCATCATCAATGAGTTGTTGTGGATCTACTTTCATAATTATTACCAATGAGATTGTGCGGTTTTAATCCGTCCCCAGGTGAGACTTAATTTTTCGGTAGGTTCAACTGATAAACCTTGTGACTCGAAGTTCTGCTTGATTTCTTCTACGGTTAACGCTTTCTTGTAGATGCGCACTTCGTCCACCGCGCCTATCAAGTACCCATCGGTATTTCCATCTTGAGCGATGTTCCAGTTCGTCTCACCGCCGCCTAAATTGCCGGACATTGCCTCCTCCTCTTTGACGAGAACACTATCGACATACACCTGTGCTTTATCCCCTTCGCGTGTCGCCACGACATGGTGCCATTTGCCATCGGCGTAATCCTCATCGGTTACCCATGCTTTTCTAACGTTGTTGGCTTCCTCGGTATAGTATCGGAGTTGCCCGGTGTTCTGATTAAAGCCGAGCCGAAAGAAATGATCAAAGAAATTCGTTTTGTTTGTCAGGATATATTGCCAACCGATGCGACTGTTAGGGGTTTTCAAAAACCAAGCTTCATACGACGCTGGTTTCTCCCCGATATTGAAAATGATCGGCAGCTCCACACAATCCGGTTTTCCGCCAAAATTGAGTGCGTCTCCGAGATGACCTTCGATGGACTCCGGCTCACCGACGATTGTTCCATCCTTGCCGCCAACGAGATCTTTAACGGTATCACCGACGATGTCGTTTTTGTCAAGCGTATAATAACTCACCAAGCCGTCCGTAACAACTTGAGCTTCCACCCCAATAATTAAGATGAAAGTACAGAGAAGGATAAAACCGGTTTGAATAGCGCGCCAATTTAAACGTTTCGGTTTCACGATTGCCTCCATTTTTCCAGTTCAGCGATACGATGTGAAAAATTAACAGATACCCTCTGAATCGCTTTTATCATACTTCAATTGTTGCCATAATGGCAAATTTGACGAAGATTGTCAATAAAAAAATCGAACTGATTTTTTTTGTTGACTTGTGGGTCTAAAACTTGTATCCTCATAACAACTCATTAATATCATTAAATACAGGCTGATGAAAGTGTCCCAAGAGCAAGTACTTCAGATTAATGGTGTTCGGCTTTGGACAGCTGTTCAAGGCGAAGGGATACCGATGGTGCTTTGTCATGGCGGTCCTGGTGGTTACGATTATCTCTCACCCGTCGCCGACACGGTTTCTGACTTGTGTCAAGTCATTCGATATGACCAACGTGGCAGTGGGCGTTCACAACCGGTGGGCCCCTATAATGTGTCCACATTTGTCAATGATTTAGAAGGATTGAGAAAACATTTCAATTTTGAACGTTGGACTGTTGGGGGTCATTCGTGGGGAGCCGGCCTTGCTTTGGCTTATGCAGTCAGGTTTCCAGTTCAAACGGTAGCCGTTCTTCACATCGCAGGCACAGGTATTGATCCTCGATGGCACGACGAGTATCGCGAAAATCGGTTAAATGCGCTGAGTGAAGCAGAGCGTGAAGAATATCAACGTCTGCGTTCACAAAGAGAACATGCTGACGGGGCTGATGCAGAGCGGATATTAGACAGGCTTCGCGCTTTAAGTAATAAAACAGATGTATTTGACCCGAATCGAGTTAACGATCTTCCAAGTTTTGATGAGTATCCTGTGAGCAATGAAGCGAATGAAAAAGTCGGCGCGGACTGGAAAAGTTACACCACAGATCCAAAATTTCAGCAATCCGTTTACGATCTATCTATGCCTGTTCTTTTTCTTCATGGTGCCTGCGATCCTCGTCCGAGTCACTTTATAGAAACGCTTGCCGCTAAACTATCTCGTGGTACGTTTGCATCGATTCCGGAATCAGGACACTATCCTTGGGTAGAGAAGCCCGATGAAGTGAAAGCAGCACTTAGGCAGTTTGTGGTAGATTTTACAATTATGGAATAGGAGACAGTATGCTAATCCGCGGTGAAGACAGTGCCATTGATCTCCCCTCCACGCTAACGGAAGAGGAAAAATGGCACTACGATCTGTTTGGCTATTTAGTGCTTCGACAAATGGTATCACCAACAGAGGTTGAACGGATGCTTGAGATCGCCAACGGGTGGTTTGCGAATCCTGAAGCTGCACCTGAACCAGTGAATGTCACCCAAGACGAATATAGCGGCGTGCTAAATAATGTTCAGTACGGAGATCGGATTTTCGAGCGATTATCGCTCAATGAAAAGGTGATGCGGATTGTGATGGGTCTGATGTGGAATCGTCCGAGACTTTTCAATTGCGCGCTCGTCTTGCAGAAGCAACGTCCTATCCGTGAAGGTGAAAAGGAGAGACTTCATCGCGACACGAGCGGTTTTGACTTCCCTGATGGATTCCATAACCCACACAACGACTACCAAGCCGGAAACGGGCAGATCTATAGTAATTATGTCAATACCGCCATAACTCTCGTTGATGTACCGATGGACAACGGTTTCATGTGTATCCCCGGCACGCACAAATCCAGAATCAAATTCCCTACGACGATTGATATCGACAACGAATTGGCACCCGCAATCACCTTTGAGCTGAAGGCAGGAGATTGCCTCGTTTTCTCGTCTCGACTGATGC